>CAXRCG010000181.1:0-6053 GCA_964228885.1 Pseudomonadales bacterium
AGTTATGATGGGTTGTGACTCATCCGCATTGCCAATGCCTAACAGCACTGGAAGAGACTCGCTTACATTGCCTGCCGCATCAGTAGCGCGCACTGTAAAGCTATAATCATCCTGTGTTTCGAAATCTGGGTCAGTGCTAAGGGACACGATGCCTGTCGCTGCATCGATAGACAATGCGGCATCGCTGCCCTCGACGAGGCTAAAGCTAATACCACCGCCCAAGTCATCAGCGGTCACCGTGTAAACAGCTTGACCGCCACCAGAATTCTCTTCGATAGATTCAGCCGAACCATTAGAGGTTATGACTGGTGATGTCGTATCTAAGCGGACTGGCAACACTGAAACCGCAGATTGGTTGCCTGCTATATCTGTGACCAATGAATTAAAGGTAGTCACTCCTTCACTCAGCTCACCCAGTGTTATATCAACAAATCCTTTATCTAGATCATCTTGAGTTACAGTGACATTAGCGGCATCGTCAATCGTTGCGACTTCGGGATTCCACAAACTAACAGTATCCCCTACAACGATTGATGTCCCATCCACGGCATCTACTTCGAAGCTGATCCTCATGGTTGGCACAGCCTGAGACGTTATCACATCGCCCTTAACGCCAGAGTCAGTATCGTCGCTAAGATCCAACGATGGTGCATCTGGCGCTATTTTGTCGGTCAGTGCTGCTTGAACTGTTACAACAGCATCTAAAGAATCAGCATTGCTCAGCTGATCGACTGCAGAGCCTAATTCTTCCAATAATTCTCCATCTACAAGCGAGTCGCCATCATCATTAGTCAGCAATTCGGCAACTGAATCGCTATCCAGAACCAACGGTGCAGCCGTCTCAATAGTTGCCACCAAATTATCAAGCACTACCTGCTGAGCAGCCTCAGAAGCAGCTTCATCTTCACCTGAAGATGCGGCAACGGCCAAAATTGAGGCGACTTGCGCTGTTACCACCCGGTTGGCAAGCGCGTCTTCCGACTGATCGGAAATAGGATCATACCCAGAGAGACCAGCCCCTTCGTCACCCAGCTCAAGCCCCAAGCTGTCAATTACCAGCGCCTCAGCCTCCTCGGTTGAAGTAGCGCCTCCACCACTTTTAACAATCGAATTGACGAGGGTTGTGATGGGATTAACCACACTGTATCCAGCAGGCGCAGACAAGCTGAATTCATTCACAGCACCAGTATCGACGTTGACACCATTGGTTATAATCAGATTCGCGGAGGCAAGATCCCCCTCCAAAATAATCTCGCCTTCAGCGTTTGAGGTGATGCCCTCAAGTAACTCATCGGGATCAGCTATACCGTCGTTATTGCTGTCAGCGTAGATTTGAACCCCTCTCAAATAGCCATCAGAGACAATTATCTGAGTAAATTGAGGGCCAACATTGCCGGTGACATCTTGTATTAATTCGCCCGTATAGGTCACTTGAAGAGGTCCACTCGGTGGCGCCTCATTCAAACTCAATATCACTTGGTCACCAACAATCGATACGACTTCTACGGTCAACACCGAGCCATTCTGCGTTACAGAAAAATCAGTAGGGCTCGGTATATCCGTTTCAGAGAGGGCCTCGTCATAGGTCAGAATAACTGTCTGATCCGCGACAGAGCTATCAATCGACAAGAGTACGGGTGCAATTTCATCCACATCATTAATGTCTACCGTAACCGACTGTTCACCTGCATTGCCTGCGCTGTCAGTGGCGATAACGATGAAACTATATTGCGATTGCGTTTCAAAATCCGGGTCGTTATTTAGCGTTACCGCTCCCGAGACCGGATCTATGGATAACGCGTCATCACTCCCGTCAGCAAGGCTATAGGTGACGCCTTCAGTGGTATCTGCTGTATCGTCTAGGATCGCGGTATAAATAACCTGCGAGGCGCCTGAATTTTCATCTATCGCCGCAGCGGAAGCACCAGAAGTAATAACCGGTGCCGCCGTATCGATAGTAATGGCAAGCTCCGAGCTCACCTCAAAATTGGTTCCATCTCGGGTCTGTCTTACGGAAACGGCGTAACTGCCGTCCTCTGCAATAGTAAAACTACTACCTTGACCTAACGTCCAGCTTGAACCGCCATCGAGAGAATACTCCCAAGTAGCGTTGCTCTCGAGATTACCTACGCTGATAACACCTGTCGTCGTTATTCCATCACCAGCTACGCCAGTATCCGTATCAAGGGAAATCGTAGGCACCTGAAGCGGCGGCTCTCCATCATCACTACCTGATAGAGCAAGCCCTACCCCAGCGAGAGCCAAAGCCGACCACCCTAGTGTGGATGCGGAGAGACTCGACCCTCCACTGTCAGGAGCGGCAGCCGTTTCGGCCTCCTCGGTTACCTGCGAGGGCTCAAGCAAATCCGCCTCCCCAAGGGCTGCATCAGGTGCTAACTGGTCATCCGTCTCGGTCTCTATGTCTTTATCTTTATCTTTATCTTTATCTTTGTCTTCGTCTTTTTCTTCGTCTTTCCCGCTATCTAGGCTTGCGATTTCAGCGTAACTATTTCTTATAGCTTCAGATGCTGCAGCGGCATCTTGGTTAACAGGAACATTATGTGGCGCAACATCGTAGTGCGGCTGGGAATTAACGGGGAAAGTTGGTACTGGTTCTAACGAATTGTCACGATCTTCGGGCAAATTGCCACCCTTAACGTTAGTCTGATCAACACCTTCGTCTACACTTTTAACAGTTTCATTACTTTGCTTCTTATCCACAAAAATCCCTTTTATTTAGGTCGCTTCGTTATAATAATATGCCTTTTTAGGTAACTTTTCATGCAATTCCGATGACTGGCTCTACCTCTCTCCCATCGACTCTTCAAATGTTTTAGTAATGGGTTTTAGTAAATAATTTAAGATGGTGTTTTTACCCGTCTGGACCTCGACCGTAGCTGTCATACCAGGAATGATCTGAAGCGCCTTGTCTGACTTACCGCTGAATTTCGAGCCATCGGTTATCACATGCATTTTGTAATAGGGAATATCTCCCTGGGGAGACTTCTCATCTAACGTATCAGCACTTATATAACTGACCTGCCCTTGAAGATCGCCGTAAATCGTATAGTCAAAGGCGTCCACCTTGACTGATGCCACCTGGCCAATGGAAACAAAGCCAATATCAGCAGGAGAAAGCTTAGCCTCGACCAAAAACTCCTTTTCTACCGGGACGACCTCCATAATTTCTTCACCTGGTCGAATCACGCCGCCCTCCGAAGTAATCCTAATGTCTTTTACTATTCCATTAATTGGGGCCGCTATCGTTTTTTCTTCAAGCTGACGACGTCTCTGAACAATCGCCTGCTTTACGCCCTCTAACTCTTCTTCCAATTGGTTGTGCTCTGCCTGCGCCTCTTTGAAATATTCGTTTTGCACATTGGTTATTTTTGCAACAAACTCTGCCTCTTGGCGCCGCAGCCGCAGTATCTCGGTCTTACTTACATCTCCCTGCTGCATTAAGGGTAAATTCATCTCAATTTCTTCGCGAATTAATGCCAAGATACCTTTTAAAGCTTCGATTTCGGCATTTTGAGCACTTCTTCGCTTTTCCATCAGAGCTTTCTGACTCACAACGAACTGAGGGTAAGCCAAGGCAATGCCTGAGAAATCGGCGGTAGTCTCATATATCTCAGCCCTCAATCTCGCCAAACTTGCCGATACGCCTGCCGCCTTCGCCTCAGCCTCTCGAAGATCAGCTTTCGTGTTTGTATCGTCAAGCTCTATCATGATGTCTCCTCGCTGAACCTGATCACCAGCAGCCACTTTTATGGCGCGGATGACACCACCGTCTTGACTCTGAATTATCTGGACATTCGAGCTTGGCATAATTGCACCGGGCGCTCGGGAAACTTGATTGATTTCAAAAAAGTATGCCCAGCTGAAAAATGCAGCCAAAATAATTGCTGTCAACCAAAGAATTAGGCGCGACGTAGCAAGCTCATTATCCAACTCAGATGATTCACTTACTGACTTTGACGACTCTAAAAACCAAAATATTTTCATCATCTTACACCTTGGCCTTATTATTAAGATGCTCGATAACTTTATCCTTAGGGCCATCTAGCACTACGCGTCCACTCTCCAACATCATGATGCGGTCAACGTGCTTTAACACTGCCATCTTATGAGTCGCAATGACGACGGTCGTTGACCCGTCTAGCTCTTTAAAAAGATGGTCCATGACCCCGTTTTCTAACGCAGCATCCATTGACGCTGTCGGCTCATCAAGTATCAGCACCGCTGGCCGCGCGAGTAAAAGTCTAGTCAGACCGACCAACTGCCTTTGCCCACCGGAAAGACCTCTACCACCTTCCGAGATCTGAATATCCAGCCCCTTAGGGTGCGCTTTGATGGCCTTACCCAACCCTGTGAGCTCCGCAGCCATAAGTATTTGCGAATCACTGAGAACAGGTAAGCCGAGCACTAAATTCTCTCTCAAACTGCCATTAAATAACCTGACCTCTTGCGGGAGATACCCGATATGCTCTCTAACAAAATCCTTTGCCAAATGCCTCATATCAACACCATCAAGCAGAAGAGCGCCAGATTTCGGCTGATAGAGCCCTGACAGAAGTTTTAATAGGGTAGACTTACCAGATCCCACGGCTCCCAAAACTGCAATCCGTTCACCGGACTGTATGCTGATGCTTTTGACTTCAACTCCCGGCGAGTTTTCTTCATAGCCGAACACCACCTCTTTGCCAACTATCGCTCCCGAACATGTGTCCGGAACAATATTACGATCGCCGGAGTTATCATCTGGCAGCGCCATTATCCCATCGAGCACATCGAGCGCGATCTTTGCATGCTTCCATTGCACGATCAAATTAGGAACCTGATTTAGCGGCGTAAGCGCCCGGCCTGAAATAATTGAGCAAGCAATCAAACCACCCATGGTGAGATCACCATTTGAAATAGCATAAGCGCCAACCGCAATTATACCGACATAACTAAGTTGTTGGATAGACTGAGCAGAACTGGTAGAGATAGCAGTCAAGCTACGGCTTTTGATTTCGCTCGTGCTTATCAATCGCGTCAGTGCGGACCATCTATCGGCAAGCTTCCACTCTGCCGACGCCGCTTTGATTGACTCAATGCCGTCGATTGCCTCTATGAGCAGCCCATTTTTCTTATTCGACTCTTCCATGTGCTCAGCCGTATAACGCTCAATAGGCTTTCTCATCGACAATCCGATGAGCAACCCCACCGGCATCACCAGCAAAGGCACAAAAGCAACTGGCCCCGCTAAAATATAAATGACGCCTATAAAAAAAAGTGCGAAAGGTGCGTCGGCCAAAATAAACAGCGTGCTTGAAGTCATGAAATTGCGGATCGACTCAAAATGCCTGATTTGAGCAGCAAATGTTCCTACCGTTTTAGGCCTGGAATCTGCCCTGATGTTGAGCGCCTTTTCAAAGAACACGCTTGCAAGCTCGATATCTATCGCCTTACTGGCTCTGTCAACCATATGAGCACGAACCACCTTCATACAAAACTCAAACAAGATAGCTAACAAGACACCAAAGGTTAGTACCCACAACGTACTAAAGCCCTTGGTCGGAACAACCCTGTCATAAACCTGCATTGTGTAGAGAGCAGACATTAAACCGAGAGAGCTCATAACAAAGGTCGCAAAAACAGCTTCTAGGAATACACGCTTTCTCTTTTTTACAGCATACACAAACCAATCCTTGGCGGTGGGATTTTGTGCTTTGTTATCTTTGCTGAAATTTTCGCCGTGATCTTGGTGACTAAACTCAACGAAGTCGCCTCCATCGAGCTCCTCAAGCGTCTTCTCTAAGGTACTTCCATCAGAAAGTTCAGATACAAACTTCGAAGCAAGCACGCCTCTGATCAACAAGATACGTTCACTATTATGTGCAACCCAAAGCACTGGAAGCTTTGATTTCACTTTAGTATCGAGTGATATTTTTTTAACTTTGCCTGCGGGAAAGCGCAGAAGCCAAAGCGCTTCCAATCGCCCAATAAGACTAAGATCGGCCAGATTGACTCCCTCAGGGGTCGATTCAGGATAATCAAATCTGTGCTTT
>CAXRCG010000182.1:0-4380 GCA_964228885.1 Pseudomonadales bacterium
TGGAAGCTGCCGGGCGTCTGATGCAGCGGGTTACCGGGCCGGAGATGTCCGCTTTTTTTTATGCCAGACATCGTGATGCCGGGGTGGATGTACGACTGGATACAGGGGTGACCGGGTTCGAAACCGGGGATCACGGGTTTGTTGCCGGGGTCCGGTTGGCCAATGGCGACACGGTGTCGGCGGATATCGTGCTTGTTTCGATTGGCGTCATACCAGATACCGCACTGGCAGAGGCCGCCGGCCTGACCTGCGATGGCGGTATTCTCGTCGATGAGTTTACTCGCACCGATGACCCCGCCATTCTGGCGATCGGAGACTGCACACGCCATCGCAATCTTTTTTTTGAAGACAGACTACGGCTGGAGTCGGTAGCGAATGCTGTTGATCAGGCGCGTACTGCCGCAGCAGTATTGATGGGTGAGGACAAGCCCTACGATAGCGTGCCGTGGTTCTGGTCGAATCAGTATGACATTCGTCTGCAGATGGTCGGCTTGTCACAAGGCCATGATCAGCGTGTCATGCATGGTAGCCCGGCGGATAAGGGATTTGTGGTGTTCTACTTGCGCGACGGCTGCGTCATCGCGGTAGACGCGGTAAATTTGCCAATCGCTTTTATGGTCGGAAAGCAGCTGGTTCAGCGACGTATGATTTTGAATACTGAACTATTGAGCAATCCGGATGCGGATCTAACATTGCTCCTAATAGCTACCTAACGAAATTTTGAACCGCTCTGAGATTTGTGAGACTCCGTTGTTTGACACAATGGTGCCATCATCAGCAAACCCGAATTCAAATTCGCCCCTGAGCTTTGCAGGCGAGCAGTTCGCATGACAAGGGAAGTCTGCAAAGATTGGTTCAATTGCCATCGACTGATGGTGCCTCTGATAGACTTTTCTCCCGACGCAGATTTAAGTACGATCAACGAATCGGTTAGTAGGCGGAATATACCTGCACTTATGCAAATTGGCCTCAACGAAAACCGGGACTGTTCAACATTTCAGTAAATAATATGTTAACTAGTAAGACAACATATGAATGTAAGCCGAATCCCAATCCGAATTGTACAAGTGTTAACGGTTGTTTTCTGTTTCCTACTGTTCGCCTGCACCTCCGATTCCAATGACAGCGAAAACCCCGCTAGCACCGGGGGTGTAACTGCATCAAGTGAGTCGACGAGAACCGTCTTGATGTTGGGCACCCGGTCAAGTCAGTCCAGACCGGTGCAAGTGATTGAGGCAAATGAGGGTCAATGGACTAGTTATGAGCGCGCCGAAGATTTCCCATCAACCGTAACTTTGCCCAAAGGCTTTATTCGCATGCGCGATGGCATTGAACTGGCCTACACAGTCACTTTGCCTGCAAACGAATCTGCTCAACCCATTCCCGCTGAAACGTATCCCGCCATTTTGATACAAACCGCTTACAACAAGGCGGCGGGTGCATTTGTGCCTGCGATCGGGGGAGCTGATCCATTTATGGTGAAGCGAGGTTACGCCACAGTCGTGGGGGATGTGAGAGGTACGGGTAATTCACAGGGCGTTTGGGATGCGTTCGGGGAGAAAGAGCAGGGTGATTATTCCGAGGTTGTAGATTGGGTGATTTCTCAACCGTGGAGCAACCAAACAGTGGGTGTGTACGGAGTCTCTTATTTGGGTATCAGCGCGATTTTAACGGCTGCGAAAAATCACCCTGCGGTTAAAGCTGCGTTTCCAATAGTGCCGATTGGTGATGGTTACCGAGACATTGTGTTCACTGGAGGACAAGTCAACCCGACCTTTATACCGCTATGGATGGGGTTGGTGACCGGGCTTGGCGTGGTGCCGTTTGATGCTTTACAAACGGACCCGGCCCGGGGGATTGAGTTGTTGGTGTCGCACCTATTGAATGGGGTTGTTCAATTTCAGGTGCCAACAATTCTCAAGGCGCTTTTGGGCGAAAATGAAACAGCATTTGATGGTGAGTTTTGGAAAACCCGTTCTCCGCTTGAACAGGCTGACAACATCAAGGTGCCCACTTTCATCGTGGGCGGCCTTCGTGACCTCTTCCAACGAAGCGAGCCCATGTGGTTTGAGCAGTTAAAGGGCCAAACCACAGCCAAACTATTGATAGGGCCTTGGACGCATATTGAATCTGCCGGAATTCCAAGCGATGGGTTGCCTCGTGACGGGGTTCCTACTTTGCAACAAATTCAGTTGATGTGGTTTGATCAGTACTTAAAAGGCATGGATGTAGGCGCGGACAAGTTGCCCAACGTGACACAGTATGTGCTGGGGCATGAAAAATATGTGACAGCCAGTGATTGGCCTCATCCAGGTGTCCAGGCCACCGAGTTTTATCTGCGTGGCGACAAATCGTTGAAGCCAGAACCAGCAGAAGCGATGGAGGCATCCAGTGTGATTCTCCAGGCGCCGCTTTTCGGTCTTTGTTCCTCTTCGACCAGCCAGTGGACAGCAGGGGCTCTTGGTTTACTTCCGATTTCTTGCAACACGGAGGACACCTTCAATCAGATTCCATCGGCCAATTTCAGAACGCCGGTACTTACTGAGGATCTTTATATCAATGGACCGATCGCCGCAGATGTTTGGATTACCACCACAGGCCGGGAGGCTGCATTGTCGGTCCGTCTATCTAGTTATGATCCAGCAACCGGTCGATCAAAATCAATCAGCAATGGATTGCTAACGGCATCACATCGGGCCGTGGATGACACAAAATCCAGGTTTATGAACGGTCTGCGAATTCAGCCGTGGCATCCATTTACTAAAGAGGCCGTGTTGCCAGTACAGCCTGGTGCACCAATGTTGTTGCCAGTAGAGATTTTCTCGACCGCAGCAGTTATACCCAAAGGGCATCAACTTCAGGTGTCGATCAATTCAAGTAATTTGCCGCAAGGTTTGCAACCAGTGCCGCAGTTGCTCGGTGGTTTATTGGGTGCAATCAATATATTGAATAGCGACGAGCATCGTTCAAAGATTGTGTTGCCTGTTGTACCAACAAGTGCATTGAGCCAATGAGCCATCTTTCGTACACTAATTACTGAACTGACAGAGGGAGGTTGGGGATGACTGCAAGGCGTCTAATTGTTGCCTCCCTTTTGTTGGTTTTTCATGCTTTGGCTTTGGGCGAATCAGTTCTATCTGTGTCTATCCCTGCACCCAACGATGCGCAGCTTAATGCCCATGTTTATCCTCCCTCATCAAAAACTTGTAAAGGTGTTGTCGTGGTTTCGCATGGCGCAGGTGGCAATGAGCGAGGGTATTCCTATCTCGGTGAGTTTTTTGCATCAAGCTCTTTTTTAACCGTGATTCCAACCCATCGTCTGAGCGACAAATCGGCATTGACCCGTTTGCGAAAAGACCATGGGCTTGAGGATGGTTTGATTCAATTGACTACCAATTCAAAGGCCTATAAAGAGCGACTCGTCGACATTGGTATTGCCAAATCGTGGGCAGAGAAAAAATGTGATTCGGGGTTTTCGGTACTGTTGGGGCATTCGATGGGAGCAGCCACTGTGATGTTGGAGGCTGGCGCTAAAAACTTGATGGACTTAAGCGGTGAGGATCGATTCGATGCTTATATTGCACTCTCACCTCAAGGAGAGGGTGCAATTTTTAATGCGAAATCATGGAGTCCAATACAAAAGCCTTTGCTATCAATAACAGGGACAAGGGATGATGAATTGAGCGGTAATTCGTGGAAACACAGGACACAGCCTTTCAAGAATATGTCCGCCGGGTGCAAATGGTTGGCTGTCATTGACGATGCAACGCATTTGAATTTTGCAGGACTGGGTTTTTCATATCGGACTGAGAAATACACTATAGAGGTGATTGATGCTTTCCTGGCAGGTATTAACAAGGGGTGTAGAGCCCCGACATCGTTGAAGTCGCTTCAGGGGCTTTATCTCTTCCTGGAAAGTGATTTGTAGTGGTCCCGATCTGACTCGATAATCAATCTCGACGCTCTTCTAACACGGCACCGCTTATCATCGTCCAAACGAAAGTACCGATTTCCTCGAGAGAATAGCGACCACCGTCACGAAACCAGGTAGCCACCCAGTTTAGAGCGCCCAGTCCAATCAATCGCAGCAAGTCTAGATCAACATCCTTGCGAATAACACCTTGGTCGGCCAGTGACTTCAGCATCGCTGCCCACAATGCTTCATAGCTATCGCGTAGGCTGATCATCTCCTTTCGAGCATTGCCACGTAAGGATCGCCACTCGAACAACAGCACATAAACCATATCTGAGCCACTGACCAATAACTGTAAGTGTGCGTTGATACCACGGCGCAGTTGTTCAGCGGGTTCGGATACTCCCGCAACAGCATTGCTGACATCGTTAGATACTTGCTCCAAGCCCAGACGCATGAGATCAACC
>CAXRCG010000183.1:0-3117 GCA_964228885.1 Pseudomonadales bacterium
TGTTTCTTGATCCGGATGTCTTCAATAAAGATTCGACTCTAGGTGTACCGGGTTTAATGCGTGCTTGGAAAAAAGGTCATGTTGCACTCGCTAATGCGCCAGGAGCAGGTGTCGCTGATGACAAAGTAGTCTACACCTACGTACCGGATATGATCCGTTACTACCTCAATGAAGAACCAATATTGCCTAACGTACCGAGTTATATGTGCTCCGAGCCTATTCATCAGAAACATGTGCTCCAAAACCTTGAGAGTCTCGTCGTAAAGCCAGCGAACGAATCCGGTGGCTATGGTATGTACATTGGCCCCCGAGAATCGAAACGTCGCACCGCCGAAATGAAACGCTTGATCAAGGCAAATCCGAGGAATTATATTGCTCAACCAATAATCGATCTCTCTACGGTACCCACCTATTGCGATGGCGCTATCGAAGCTAGGCACGTTGATCTGAGACCCTTTATCCTCAGTGGCAGCAAGTCCTACATCACTGCTGGAGGTCTCACTCGCGTCGCGCTCGTTCGTGGCTCGCTGGTTGTTAATTCATCTCAAGGTGGCGGCAGCAAAGACACGTGGATTTTGGCAACTCCCGAACAGAAATAGACTAACGATACGGCGAAAGACAAACGAACTTATTGATGATGATTAAGGAAATCCCACAACTATGTTATCTCGCATAGCAGAAAAAATGTACTGGTTCGGACGCTACGTTGAGCGCGCAGAAAACACTGCCCGAATCATCAATGTCAACACTAATCTGATTATGGACTTGCCAAGGGTTAAACACATCTGGAGCAGTCTGATAGAGATCACCGGTTGCGAACAGGAGTTTCAAAATAGGTTCACAGTAGTTGATGAGCGCAATGTCATCAAATTCCTGTTGTTGGATGATTTTCATTCCATCAAAAGTGCAGTGTCAAACGCCAGAGAAAACGCCAGAACCAGCCGGGAGATCATGCCGACAGAAGCCTGGGAGGGTATTAACGAACTACACCTCTATATCAAAAACAATGGTGAGAAAGGCTTGAAGCGCACAGGCAGACATGAATTTTTATCGGGGGTTCTGAGCCAATGTCACCAACTAACCGGTTTGCTTGCGGGTTCCATGAGTGACGACGTTGCTTACAACTTTATCAAACTCGGCCGACATCTCGAACGCGCTGATATGACAACCAGAATAACCGATGTAGGTTGTTTGAATTTGCTGGATACGACCCGGGTAGAATTGCAGGATTATGACAATATTCTATGGATGAACGTACTACGCTCACTCAATGCCTATCAAATGTACCGACAGAACGTACAGGATCGGGTCAATGGAGAGGATGTTGTTGATTTTCTGCTCAAGAATCGTAAATTTCCTAGAGCAGTTGCACATTGTTTATCAGAAGCGCAGGTTTGTTGTGACGCACTGCCAAACGAAGATCAGACGCTACGCTCGATTACTCAAGCAATTCGTACAGTCGATACCGACGTCATACGTCTGCTAACCGAGCATAAACTTCACAATTACATAGACGATATTCAGCTTGATCTCGCTGATATTCACAACACAATTGCCGCCTCTTGGTTTAGTTATAAAATTAACGAGGAAGTCCTAGATACTGCCAACTAAAAAAGACCTTACATTTTGCCTATTAAGATTGCTCGAAAACCGGTTGATTGCACTGTCGCGACTGAAAACCGCCCCACTAAGACTAAAACCTGAGCGGGCAAGAGATAAATCGCACGCGGTACTACGGGTTCCATGATCGGTGCTATTCTGTTGCAAAAAGCATGACTGTCGAGCAGGTGCGAGAAGCACTACAAAAAGCCACGCAGAACCAAATATTTAGCATGCTCAGCTTGGATGAGATCAGAATAAAGCGAAAGCCCTGAGTTGAAGCTGGAACCTCCATAAACCGCGTTGGACGGCTAGCTGGATTCAGCGGAACCTTTGCAAGCAATGCACATAGAGGCATCCGGATAAGCCTTTAGTCGCATAAAAGCAATGGTGTTACCACACTCTTCGCAGTAACCGTAGTTGCCATCATTAGCGCGGGCCAAAGCTGTTCTCACCGCTTTCAACCGGTTATTGGTGACAGTACGGTTAGCTAAAAGAATGCTCTGATTATGCATTTCGTCCATGCGGCTGAGGCGACCAATATTTTCTCGCAAGGATACAGGCTTGGTTTTACTCTGGGTTAAGTGGAGCAGTTCAATAAGAGACGCTTCAAGATCTTCCAAGTCTTTAATAAGTTCTTCACGTTGCTGATCGTTAAGCTCGTCCAAAAGGTTAATCCCTCATGTTAGTAGCTAATTCTGCGCAGGCGAAACAAACGTCCGAGGTAACTCAGCGGTTGCCTAAATCAGCCTCGTCCCACTTACCGCTCCACGCAATAGGTGGCATTCCTGCAAAGGCTGCACGCAGTTTTTCATCCCAGACTCGACTTACATTTCTTAAATAATCACTCGATTCTTCAAAAACATAGTGTTGCTCTGAGGAGAAACTGTCTCGAGTATAAAGCACCACTTCGATAGGAGGCCCAACACTTAGATTACTTTTCATCGTTGAATCCATGCTCACAAGGCCACACATCGCGGCGGTATCCAATGTGGATTCGGGCACAATAATCCTGTCAAGGATCGGCTTACCGTACTTACTCTCACCAATTTGTAGGAATGGCGTCGAAGCCGAGATCTTTATATGGTTCCCGGCGGCATATACGCGGTAAAGGTTATGTTTGTGCCCCTTAATCTGACCACCAACAAGAAAGCTGGCTTCGAAGGTATTTGATCCCGATGTATGCTTCTCTTGCCTGGCGACGCTCAATTCACCAATGTAATCGGCGATATCTTCCAGATGAGAAATGTTTAGGATATTTTGTGTGGCATTCATTTTTGCGTCACGTTTTATCTGCGTAATGACGCCTTGAGTTGTCGCCAGATTTCCCGCGCACAGCACAATTATCTGGCGCTCACCTTCAATGCTAAATCGATAAAGCTTTGAGTATGTGTTGACGTCGTCAACCCCAGCATTAGTTCTGGAGTCAGCTATAAAGCAGAGTCCTGCATCGACAGCTATTCCGACGCAGTAAGTCATTTGATTATTAGAAAAGTATTATGCATTTGGTTTGACGGG
>CAXRCG010000184.1:0-9742 GCA_964228885.1 Pseudomonadales bacterium
TGCCAGTGATCGCATTAGGTTTTTAAGGTGAAACTTTTGGCATATAAAAACGTAAGCTCCACCGAAGATTAGGCCTGCGAAATGAACTGTGTAAGCTGCGTTTACGATGAACAGAGAAAGAACGATGTCTGCAAGTAGTCCTCCGATAACGGCATATAGTGTGATCTGTTTGAATCGTTCTAAGAGAGGGTCCGGTCTCAAGTAGCGGTCTACCATGTAAGCACCTGCAAGAGCGTAGACGCCACCCGACGCTCCGACAATGTAAAGGAAGTCAGTTGCGAATCCAGGTAACGATGCGAACATACCGCCAAGAAAAAAGATGATCAAAAAGTGTAGCCAGCCGAGCCTATGCTCGAGAGCAAACCCAAGAAGAACGAAAATCAAAATGTTTGAATAGAGGTGAAGATAATTTAAATGCAGGAAGAGATAAGTCAAACCTCGGAAAACTTCCCCGTTCAGCACCAGTTCCTTCTGCCACGCGCCATAAGATATCGAATCAAAGTGCGTGGTAATAGAATCGCCCTGAAATATGCTCAGTCCGATTGTAACGATAGCTAAACTTATGGCGATTGTTGCGTAGGGAAGTGCGAACTTTGTTTGTAATTTTGGGTTTGTTTTAAGCAAATTGTGTAACTCTAGAAGTTGCTCGGGCCTCGTTAAATCTTCCTCTTTACAAATGAAAGTGCCACCGATGTAGTCAATTCTTAGTAATGTATGGCGAGCAAAATTGACTATTTTTTTTGAGAAGATGTGTTCGAGAGGAACAATTTTGTTCACTTTAGGGTTGGCAAGAGTTGGAAGTTCGAGGTTGTTATCCCTCACGCGTATGTATGCACCGTGTTTTCGTTTTAAATATACTAATCTCAAATAATACACCGCTATCAAGATTGTTGATGCTGGCAGAACGATGCTTAGTGGGTTTGAGTTCCAAGGTGAGTTAGAAACAAGGATGGCGACACCTAGTGTCAGACACAATACGCAGATTGTCAAAATAGCCCTCGCTTTAGTTTCTGAGGAAATAGCGCTTTGAGAAAAATGAATGATCACGATAACTCCAGGCTTATGTTGGATGGAAATGAAGAATTTGCGTTCTCCATTTCCTTCTCTTTAACTATCTTTCTCTTTAAGTCCGTCTCCCGAACTAGCACCTATACCTGTTAGACCTGCTACGCCTGTTCCAACGATACCACCACCAGCAGCGCCGATAGCCATTGCGGAACCGGCAACTATACCTTCTCCCAAAGTAGCAGCTCCAAGATAAGCCAGAGGGACAGACGCTAGACCGGCTGTGCTAATAATTGCAACACCCACTCCGATTACTCCTATTCCTCCTATGATCAGTGCTAAATCATTTCCACCAGAAACCTGATTTATCTCGTTAGTTGTCAACTCTCTCATAATGATTTCCTTATGTTATGTATTTGAGGGAAAAATCTCCCGCGGTCATCATGTATGTTCCAATATAAGAAAAACTAACGCATTTGCTAAGGCTGTTTTGTAATGGGCTACTTACAAGTTGAGTTGTTGGCGTGGAAAGCAGGCCTGACGACGTCTTGCTTTGACCGTAAGTATTTTCTTAAATCTAACTTCCGCGTGGCTGACATAAGTTTCAGCTTTTATCTCTTCTGTCTTCGGCTATTAGGCTAAAGGTCACTCGTCGATCGCGGTCAGCGCGCTCGGTGTTGCGGAGTTGGGTAGTAGGAATTTTGAACAATGGCGCTTGCTGTTGATCGCATTTACTGGGGAAAGATCAAGCGAGCGCAGGAGGTGTTTTTGTCATTAGAACGCCATTGTTGAAGCTCGGATTACCGGTTGTTCGCCTATGGCGTTTTTGCCGTTTTTCTTTGAAAAAGGGCGAAAGTTGGTGTGTTGGCTATTGAAAAGACGCTCCTCGACACGATATTTACATTCTCCTGTCCAAAACCGCCCTTAAATCAATGATTTATTTGCCTCTGGTGGCCTGATTCGGGAGAATACGCAACCCTCGGTTTCCTGAATATTAGAGCATATCTTATGACAGACTTCTTTATCCCTGCGGCACAGGCCGCTGATGCTGGCGCCGGCGGTCCTTTGCCCGGCATGGACATTTTTATCATCGTGGCTTTTGCTTTGGTGTTCTATTTCATTGTTTGGCGCCCCCAGAGCAAGCGTGCGAAAGAACACAGAGAACTCGTGGCTAGCCTGAACAAAGGTGACGAGGTTGTGACCAATGGCGGCATGTTGGGCAAAATCACCAAGGTGGATGACCATTACATTGCGGTGGAAATTGCCGACAAGGTTGAGATCAAGGTGCAAAAAGGTGCTGTTGCGGCGGCATTGCCCAAAGGCACAATAAAGAGTATCTAAATTTAATTTTGAAACTACAGTGCTTGCTGCTTTTCGGCGGCAGGCATTAAACACATCTGGTAAAAGTAGCCTGTCGTGATTAACAAGTATCCCATTTGGAAGAATCTTATCGTCGTCGGCGCCCTGGCCCTCGGCTTGATCTATGCTATGCCGAACATCTATCCGCCGGATTTTGCGTTGCAGGTCTCTGGTGAATCAGGTGATGTAGTGGTTACAGAGCGTACTTTGAGGACTGTGAAGAATAGTCTTGATGACGCCGGTATACCCTATTTCAGTCCTGAGATACTCGACGGTAAAGCTCAGATTCGGGTGCCTGATGATGACACTCAAATCAAAGCATTGGCGGTTGTTGAGCGGGCAGTGCACGATCTACCCGGCGACTATGTTGTGGCGATGAATACAGCGCCCACGACACCGGACTGGTTGGCTAATTTAAGTGCAGAGCCAATGAAGTACGGTCTCGATCTTCGCGGTGGCGTACACTTTTTGCTGGAGGTAAACACGGCGAAAGTGATCAGTGACCGAATTGACACTTTAGAAACTGATGTGAAACGTAAGTTACGTGAAGGGAAGTTGCGTTACAAAGCGGTGTCTTCCCCGGCGCCACGGGTATTAAAGGCGGAGTTCACTTCAGAAGATGTGCGAGACGAGGCAAGAACTTTGCTCGCTAGTCAATACCGTGAATTTGAAATGCTGAGCGTAAATGACGGCCTGCCAGCGATCACCATGACACTGACGAATGACATGGTTGACGAAATTGAAGACTTTGCAATCTCACAAAATATTCAGACCACGCGAAACCGGGTGAATGAACTGGGTGTTTCCGAGCCGCTTGTGCAGCGTTTGGGTCGAAATCGTATCGTGGTGGATTTGCCCGGTGTGCAAGACCCGGCGATTGCCAAAAACATTTTGGGTAAGGTCGCGACACTGGAATTCAGGATGGAAGCGCAGCCGAATGCGCCCCGTTCAACCACGCTCGGGTTCGACTATGAAGGCCGTACGGCGAATCTTGAGCGTAAAATTGTCGTGCGTGGTGATCGCGTTATCGATGCAAAAGTGGGCTTTGATCCGGAAACAAGCCTACCTCAGGTGAATATCACGCTGGATAGTGAAGGTGGTGAATTGATGCACCGGGCAACGCGTAACAATATTGGCCGTCGTTTGGGTGTGGTGTTTATCGAGACCAAAACTCGTGATTCCTACCAGATGATCGATGGCGTTGAGGTCAAGATTCAAAAACCCTACGTTGAGAAACGGGTGATAAGTCTTGCGACGGTTCAAGCCGCGTTAGGCGTCCAGTTTCGTATTACGGGTCTGCAGGCAGGAGAAGCGCGTGACCTTGCTTTGTTGCTGCGTGCCGGTGCACTTGCGGCTGAAATGTTTATTGCTGAAGAGCGGACTGTAGGTGCTAGCCTGGGTCAAGAGAACATTGAGCTAGGTGCGATCTCTGTGACGGTCGGTCTTGGGTTGGTATTGCTGTTCATGTTGGTCTACTACAAAGTGTTTGGTATCGCTGCCAACGTTGCTTTGGTGGCAAATCTGGTGTTGCTGGTTGCGGTAATGTCGAGCATTGGTGCGACGCTGACATTGCCGGGTATCGCCGGTATTGTCTTAACCGTGGGTATGGCGGTCGACGCAAATGTGCTTATTTTCTCGCGTATTAGGGAAGAAATAGCCAACGGGATGTCGCCCCAGGGGGCGATCAATGCGGGTTTTGAACGGGCATTTGTCACAATTTTTGACGCTAACCTAACCACGCTGATTGTTGCGGTGATTCTTTATAGCATCGGCACGGGACCCGTGAAGGGTTTTGCAATCACGCTGTCAATCGGCATATTAACCTCAATGTTTACTGCCATTATGGGCACCCGAGCGATCATTAATCTGATCTACGGTGGGCGTAATGTAAAGAAGTTGGCGATATAAGATGGCTGAAAATTCTATGTCTGATAAAGCATCACTAAATGATCCTGCCAACGGTAGCGCTGAAACTGATCATGCAGCTTGGCGCAGAACGCCGAAAAAGCCGATAAAGATCATCGATTTCATGAAGTACCGCAAAATTGCGGCGAGCATGTCCTTTTTGCTGGTTATTGCCTCGGCGATATCATTAGGTATCAATCAGCTTGAATGGGGGCTGGACTTCACCGGCGGTACACTGGTTGAGGTTGTGTACGAACAGACTGCAGACCCGGAAGAGATTAGGCGTCAGCTCGATAACGCGGGATACGACGGCCATGTGGTTCAGTATTTTGGTTCGGAGCGTGACGTGTTGGTTCGCATGCCACCGCAGAAAGCGCTTGATGCGGCACAAAATGCCAGGTTAGGTGACAGCATTATCGGCGCCCTGAAAACGGCTTCAGAATCCGAAGTGTCATTGCGCCGTTCTGAATTTGTCGGGCCCGCGGTAGGTGAAGAGCTGGCTAATCAGGGCGGCCTGGGTATGCTTACCGCGCTTGCGATGGTGATGTTGTATATCGCGTTCCGGTTTCAGCTTAAGTTCGCCTTCGGTGCTGTGGTTGCTTTGTTCCACGATGTGGTGATTACCCTTGGGGTTTTTTCAATTGCGCGTTGGGACTTCGATTTAACGGTGCTAGCGGCTTTGCTTGCGGTGATCGGGTACTCCCTCAACGACACCATTGTCGTGTCTGACAGGATTCGTGAGAACTTCCGGAAAGTCCGCAAAGGCAGCAGTTTTGAAGTGATTAACCTTTCTTTGAGTCAGACGCTGGGTCGAACCATTGTGACCTCGTTCACAACATTGCTTGTATTGTCGGCGCTGTTTTTCCTTGGCGGCGAATTAATCCGCGGGTTCGCGATAGGTTTGATGATCGGCGTTGGTGTGGGTACCTATTCCTCGATCTATGTTGCCGCGAATGTGCTGGTAGCGCTGGATATCTCCAAGGAAGACCTGGCGATACCCATTAAGGAGGGTGCTGAAGACCCTGACCTGGTCGCTTAAGGCCGTCAGGGTAATTAGTCAGCGCTGGCCTGCGCGAAATTCTTTTTGACAATCGGTGCCAGCGCTTTAAAAACTCTGGGTGATCCGGCCACAATATCGCCGGATTGCAAGTGGCCCGCGCCGCCGTTGAAATCTCCCAATAGGCCGCCGGTTTCCTGAATCATTAGTGTGCCTGCTGCCATGTCCCAGATATTTAAACCTTTAAACCAAACCCCATCCATTCTGCCGGTGGCGACATAAGCCAGGTCGAGCGCAGCGCTACCTGCTGACCTGACGATTGCGTTGTCGGTGAGCATGCGTTGGTAAACGTTGCTTTGTTGATGTGCATATTCCGCATGATTGCCGCCTGTGCCAATCAGGGCGCCGAGCAGTGAGCTTTTGTCGCCACAGCGTGCGCGGTGACCATTGACGGTGCACCCTTTACCTTTGCTAGCTACAAACTCTTCTTGGCGCATTGGGTCAAGAATCACGCCATGCTCAACCTTGCCTTTGTTTAGGCAAGCGATCGAAATACAGAAGTGGGGTACGTTATGGACAAAATTAGTGGTGCCGTCGATAGGATCGATAATCCATTCGTAGTCAGACTCGGGGTTATTCAGGTTGCTCTGATCTTCTTCGCCACGAAAGGAATGATCCGGATAGGCGTTTTTAAGCTCTCTGATGACGATGTACTGAACATCTTTGTCGATATTAGTGACATAGTCATTTTGACCTTTACTTGAAACCCTGATTAAGTCTGGCCGATCAAATGCTTGAGTAATTTTTGATACAGCCTGACGGGCTGCGCGCAAAGCCATATTTGCCATTGGTTGCATAGTATTCCTTTCTTAGTCTGTATCAGAGCCTGACGCTTGAGGGGCTGCCTCAATGGGAGCGCATGATAACAGCTCATATAATAAGCTCAAGCCGTCTTTACCTCAGTCGAGCGGAACCAGATGCTAGGTATAGTGTCACTCAGGCACAAGTTGTAGAATGGCGCGCCTCTGCCATCAGCCTAGCGAAAATATGTCCGAAAAATCTCCCGAAACAAGTGAGCATGCGCCAATCTTTCCTCGTATTCGCATTGTGCTGATAGAAACGAGTCACCCCGGTAATATCGGTGCGGCGGCACGGGCGATGAAAAATATGGGGCTAACGGCGCTATATCTTGTCAATCCGCTGCAGTTTCCTCACGAGAAGGCCATTTGGCGTTCAGCCAGTGCTGTCGATGTGGTGGAAAACGCGAAAGTGGTTGCCACCCTCGATGAAGCATTGGCTGACTGTCAGTTGATCGTCGGCACTTCGGCACGCGATCGGCGTATACCATGGCCAATGCTAGAGCCGAAAAGCTGTGGCGAACTTGCCGTAGCAGAGCATGCGCTTGGTCATGAGATCGCGATTATATTTGGTCGCGAAGACAGAGGGCTTAAGAACGAAGAGTTGCAGCGCTGTCATTACCACGTGAATATTCCTACTGGACAAGCATATAGCTCTCTGAATCTCGCCATGGCGGTGCAGGTGTTGAGCTATGAGATTCTGCAGGCGAAGATCGCAAAAGACGCAGCACCCGATCAATCAGCGCCATATGCGGATGTTGCGCGGCAGGACGAGAGTTGGGACATGGATTTTGCCCAAAGCCAAGCCGTTGAGTTGATGATGGACCATTTGGAGCAAACCCTTATCGAAGTTGATTTCCATGATCCAGAGAATCCACGGCAGCTGATGACGCGGTTGCGCCGTATGTTTAACCGTATACGCATGGATAAAATGGAAGTGAACATTTTGCGCGGGTTTCTGACCGCTGTTAATCGGAAGAGACGCGAATAATTCCTTGGAACCTGGCACTTACTGGTCGATGTTGTATAAAAAATTGCAGTTAGGACTTTCCTTTCGCAAATACTTGACTAAAATGATCGGGTATTACCGTTGAGGCTAACTGAACCCAACCCGTTACCGTCACGTATAACGTGATTGGGACAAGCAAGACCTAGTTTGACCGCATTACCCAAACTGATTACATGTGATCAGTGTTAATGGCAAAAAGGCAACTATAATTGACCAAAACAGTCGGGTATTGCATAATTCGGATCCCTGAAAGCTGCCAACCGGTACCCTGGTTCCTGCATTGAATTAATCAGTCACGCGCCAACGTCAGTGCTTGATTTTTAGTAGGTGAGCAACAATATATAAGGTGGTGAAATGAGATTAACGGCGAAAGGAAGATACGCGGTAACGGCAATGCTTGACCTTGCGGTTCATGGTCAAGCTAAGCCCATCAGTCTCGCTGAAATTTCCGCGCGACAGGGCATCAGTCTGTCATACCTTGAGCAACTGTTTGCGAAGTTGCGACGAAATGAGTTGGTCTCAAGTGTGCGTGGCCCCGGCGGGGGTTACCGATTAAGCAAAAAACCTGAAGACATTTATGTTGCCCAAATAGTGGATTCAGTGGACGAGAACGTCGATGCAACCAGATGTCAGGGTAAAGCGAATTGCCAGCAAGGGGAGACTTGCTTGACCCATGAGCTTTGGACAGAGCTGTCGGAGCAGATTCACCAGTTTTTGAATCAGATAAATCTTGCGAGCATTATTGCGAAGCGCGCAGTGCGTGAGCGAGCTGATCGTCAAAACACGCTGCAAGAACAGGATATCGAGGGGCGAGAACATCCCGGTGAAACGTTTACGTCAGCACCAGAAACAGCAGAACAGGATCTTGTCGAGGAACTAGTAAATTTCCCCGCCCAAGAAGCGCAGGCTTAAAGTCTGTAAAAGAGTTAAACCGATAGATAGTGCAATGAGATGAACATGAGAGTGCCAATATATTTTGATTACGCTGCGACAACGCCGGTAGACCCGCGGGTTGCGCAAAAGATGAGCGAGTGCCTGCTAGCGGAAGGGAACTTTGGGAATCCGGCAAGCCGCTCACACAAGTTCGGCTGGGAAGCAGAAGAAGCCGTTGAGATAGCCAGACGCCAGATCGCAGATTTGATACATGCAGACCCTAGGGAGATTGTCTGGACCTCCGGAGCAACAGAGTCCGATAACTTGGCGATCAAGGGTATCGCGCATTTTTATAAGACCCGAGGCCAGCACATCATCACGTCGAAAATCGAACACAAGGCTGTGCTCGATACTTGTCGTCACCTCGAGCGAGAAGGTTTTGAAGTCACTTATCTTGAGCCAGGCGCCGATGGCATCATCGAGCCGAAACAAGTAGAAGAGGCGATTCGGGAAGACACAACCCTTGTTTCCATCATGCATGTGAACAATGAAATCGGTGTGATAAATGACATCGCAGCCATTGGCGAAGTTTGCCGAGCAAAGAAAGTCTTTTTCCACGTGGATGCAGCGCAGAGTGCTGGAAAAGTTGACATTAACCTGGAGGAAATGAAAGTTGACCTGATGGCTTTTTCAGGACACAAGATTTACGGTCCAAAGGGTGTGGGTGTGCTCTATGTCCGTCGTAAGCCGAGGGTGCGCCTTGAGGCTCAAATGCACGGTGGTGGCCACGAACGAGGTATGCGCTCCGGTACACTTGCCACCCACCAGCTTGTCGGCATGGGTGAAGCATTTAGAATCGCCAAAGACGAAATGGCGGAAGAACAGGTTCGGCTGACAGCATTGCGCAAACGCCTTTGGGAAGGTCTAAGCGATATGGAAGAGGTGCACGTTAATGGCAGCTATGACCATCGTGCGCCAGGTTTTTTGAACGTGAGCTTTAATTTTGTCGAAGGTGAATCGTTGATTATGTCACTCAGCGATCTGGCAGTTTCCTCGGGTTCTGCCTGCACCTCAGCCAGTCTTGAGCCTTCCTACGTGCTTCGTGCATTGGGTCTTAATGATGAAATGGCACATAGCTCGCTGAGGTTTTCAGTGGGTCGGTTCACATCCGAAGAAGATATTGACTACGCGATAGGCCAGGTGCGCGCAGCAGTAGAAAAATTAAGAGAATTATCACCACTTTGGGATATGTACAAAGACGGCGTTGATCTTGATAAAATTGAGTGGGCAGCACATTAGGCAAGCCCTGTAGGATTAGAAGTAGGAGTAGAAGGCATGGCATATAGTAAACAGGTAATGGATCATTACGATAATCCTCGCAATGTTGGCAAGATGAATGCTGACGATAGCGATGTGGGCACTGGCATGGTGGGTGCGCCCGCTTGTGGCGATGTGATGCGGCTTCAAATAAAGGTGAGCGATGATGGCGTGATTGAGGATGCCAAATTTAAAACTTATGGCTGCGGTTCAGCGATCGCTTCAAGCTCATTGTTAACAGAATGGGTGAAAGGTCGAACACTTGATGAGGCAGCCGCCATCAAGAACACTGAGCTGGCGGAAGAATTGGCCCTGCCGCCCGTAAAAATCCATTGTTCTGTGCTGGCGGAAGATGCAATTAAAGCAGCTGTGAAAGACATTAGGCAAAAGCGAGACTCCTAGGAAACGGAAAGCACTATG
>CAXRCG010000185.1:0-4645 GCA_964228885.1 Pseudomonadales bacterium
TGGTTGATGAATATTTGGGTACCGGTAGTGCTAGTGGCGAAGTATCAATAAACTTTACGACTCAAAGTGCATTCGACTACTTTGTAATTACTGCAGGCGCTTACGATGTCAACGGACAATTTGTCTATGGAAGTTATGCTGACGACAATGGCATTGCAGGTTCAGGAGAGACTAATACAGGCAGTGAATTACTCATTGACGCTATTCAAGTGGGGTTCCGTGGTAGCGACAATGTTGCAAACGTTGCTAACAACCCGTTAGAAGTCGCGCAAGACGCTATGATGGCCATTCTGCCTATACCAGAACTAATTAATCCAGCTGATGAATTGGACAATAGTTCAAGGACAACGCCGTTGCCAAATGTGGTAACCATTCCAGATCAAACTGAAAATGACGTTAAGTCGATAGTGCCTACCCCAGTTCGGTTGGTTGGAGCATCTGTAATGGCATTGAATGTTGATGCTGCAGCAGACGATAACGACAACACGCAGAAGGTTGCGCTGCAAGCTTATGATAAAGACGTGGTTTCAACGTTACCTGTAGTATCAGACCCTGTTGAGTCAGATGAAAATGACAGCGAAAAAGTGTCATCTAACTCAACCGATAACGCGGCGAATACTAACGATGTTGGTCCCGAGTTAGCTAAGGCACTCGAAGGCAAAAAAGATATCGTTTCAACACTACCGGTGGTGGAAGATCCCATTGAGTCGGATGAGGAACCAGATGAAGGCATATCGTTAGGCTTAGGTGAAGCGGCTTCGGGGGATGAAGTGTTACGACTTGATTCAACAGCGAAAGTCATTCAAATCGATGACGATATTATGTTTACATTACCTGTGATATCAGATCCGATTGAATCTGACGATGAGCAAGATGAAAGCCAAGCGGCGGTATCATGCGAATTGGTAATGGCGGGTGAAGTCACGCTGACTCAGCTTGAAAAAGAATCTATAGAGGTCAAAGACGATATCGTTTCAACACTGCCAGTGGTGCCTGACTTGATAGATGCCCAAGGGACGCCTGCCGAGAGCAGTTTGTCATTGTTTGGCGAAGTCGGGAGCAATATTGAATTTGATTTCGCTCAACTATCAACGGATAGCGCAGGTATGAGCAAAGCGATGACGCTGAATTACGCTTTACAAAGAGGCGAGCAGTCGGCTGCGCTTACTGCTAGCGATGAAAATCAGGCAATAATTGCTGAACTTGCGTTAGAGTTCGAGGATAGTGAACTGCAGTTTACGCAATATGACGATTACTTGATTCGATAGTGGTGTCTGTTTTTTATACAGCGGCTGGGTGGCGACACCCAGCTTGATTTTTAGCTTATTGAATTCTAAATAAAATTTTAGTGGCTTAATAATTGCTAAGACAAAGACTACAAGGTAGTAAGGTCACGCGGTTGCAAACAAGCAGTAACGTTTTGTATGTAGACTTATAGTTGGTTAGTTAGATAGCAAATAACACCGAGATTAAGGAAGATATATGAAACACTCGTTTTCAAAGTATGGATTAGTGTTTTCCGTACTGCTCTATATACTAAGTTTGAGTTATTCAAAAGCAAACGCAGCACTGATTACTAACGCCCCCGTCAACTTTCCAGCCGCTGTCGGATCTGTTGCGGATACATTGTTTGGTGGCCCGTCGCTCTTGGATGAGTTTTCACTATCACAAACTTCCTCAATTACCAAGATTACCTTTTGGTCTATCGAAAATTCAGATTTAGGCCTTGCAAGTGACTTCATTTCACTTAGGCTTTTCAAAAATGAACCGGGCTTTGATCATAACACGCCATTATTTGATGCGACGGGAGCTTCTGGTCTGGGGGGAATTTTCACCAAAGAAGCTGTTGCTGGGGTTACCGGAATGTTTCTGCACGAAATTGAACTGGTTAACTTCGATTTAGGGCCGGGCGACTATTTTTTAAATATTGGTGCCGATTTAATAAACAACAATAGTTTTGCTTTTGGTTGGGCTAATGCCGAAACATCAACGGTCACTGGTATACCGGGAGTACCCGGGATGGCGTTGAATCCATTCTCCCCAGCGGGAGCAGTAAACTTAACAGGGCTTAATGTAGAGCTGGCATTTCAAATAGAGTACGAGCCAGTCGTTCAAGCTAATGCACCTTCAGCGCTGTCAATATTGTCACTAGGTTTGATATTGATGCTTGTTCGAAGAAGAGTGTAAACCGCCAAATCTAAGCACGCCTTAATCATTACGGACAGTGACTATGAAGAATGGCAATGGATTGATGCCTGTGAATAAAGCGTTGGCTAATATTAAGTCAGCGCTCCTTTATGTTTTTTTGTTTAGTTTAGCCATTAATCTGTTGATGCTGGTCTCCCCCTTGTACATGCTGCAGGTCTATGATCGAGTATTGGTTTCTGGCAGTCATGCCACTCTACTTTTCCTGACTATTTTTGCTTTGGTTGCACTGATTGTGTTGGCCACGTTAGATATTGTTCGCGGAATATTACTCGCTCGTTTAGGTAATGCTTTTGATAAAACAGTGAGCGGTTACTTGTTTAAAAACATTATTGAACAGGGAGGGCATAGCCAACCACTACGTGATGTAGACACCGTGCGCAGTTTTCTTTCATCACCAGCACTCACCGCAATAATGGACGCACCGTTTACACCGCTTTATCTAGCGTTAATCTATATACTCCACCCCATGTTAGGGCACATTGCGCTGGCAGGCGCTATTGTACTTTTTAGCTTGGCGCTTTTAGGCGAGAAGATGACCCGTGTCGCGCAAAAAGACAGTCAAAATGCATCAAGCCAGGCTCATCGCTATACGGATGTGTGCGGAAAGAACCGAAATGCAATTTATGCAATGGGCATGAGCAGCCATATTCTTACTAAATGGAATATTCCACATTTAAAAAGCTTGAGTTTTGGAGGCCTTGCCAATTCCCGAAGTAGCGGTATTTCGGCAATATCTAAAGGCCTGAGATTTGCGCTCCAGGTAGGTATTTTGGGAATGGGAGCATTCCTTGTGATAGAGCAAGAATCTTCCCCTGGCGTAATGATTGCCGCCTCAATTGTAATGGGAAGAGGCCTAGCACCTATTGAAGCGTCTATAACTGGATGGCGCTTGGTTATTGCTGCCCGTGATGCGAGGGAACGATTACTAGAATATCAAAGTAGTTTACCCCCTTTGACTGAACCGCTGCCGTTGCCAGAACCAAAGGGCAAGTTAACCGTTCAAAACGCTATCTTTCAGTTTCCGAACAGTGAAAAGCCGCTGATAAGAGATGTAAGCTTAACGATAAATCCCGGCGAGGTCATCGGAATAACAGGGCCTAATGCAGCGGGTAAAAGTACTTTGGGAAAATTGCTTTTAGGGCTTTATGAACCCACCCATGGTGATATTCGCCTTGATGGCGCGACTTACTCCCAATGGGACAGAAAAGTACTAGGGCCACATATAGGTTACTTACCGCAAAGTGTAGAGCTTTTTCCCGGAACAATTGCTGAGAACATCAGCCGCTTCACTGATGCAGATCCAAACGAAATCATGCAAGCAGCACAGCTTGCTGGTGTACATGAAATGATCCTTGGCTTGGATAATGGCTATAACTTCGCTGCTGATAACTTTGATGAAGCTTTGTCTGGTGGGCAAAGGCAGAGAATAGCGCTAGCGCGGGCAGCTTTTGGGTTGCCCAAGCTCATTCTACTTGATGAGCCGACGTCTTCTCTAGACGCAGAGGCAGAACGTACCGTCGCTGCCGCGATAAAAGCGCTGAAAGAAAATGGTGCCACAGTTCTAGTGATAGGGCATCGCCCAGCTCTCATGAACTTAACGGATAAGTTATTAGTCATGCAAAACGGTGCACTCGCTGCTTTTGGCCCCACCAATGAAATTATGGCTAAACTCGTCAGGCCTGCTGTTCAAAAAACAGGTACCTAAAAATGAATATAGCTAACGACGATTTACCTAAAATAAAGACATCACTGAAGGGGCCCATTGTGTCTGGCCTGACTATCTTACTGGTATTTCTTGTAGGAGCGACGGCTTGGGCGTCTTCAGCGAAACTGGCCAGTGCTATTATCGCAGTAGGTCAACTAAAAGTAGACTCCAACCGTAAACAAATCCAACACCTTGACGGAGGCATTGTTAATCAAATATTGGTTTCTGACGGACAGAGAGTGAAAAAGGGCGATACATTGGTAATTTTAGATCCCGTTCAAGCCAAGTCTTCATTAGGAATTGTCGCGGGGGCACTGTTCACAGCAGAGTTGAAACGTAGTCGTTTACAAGCCGAGAGGGACAATACTGACCAGCCCGATTTCACGCGGTTTTTACATAGAGAGCATGAAGATAAAAATAGTCTGATTGACGCTCAGCAATCTTTATTTTCGATCCGGCGTTCTGTTCAGGTGTCCCAACAAGAAATTCTGCATCAACAAATTGAAAACCTCAAATCACAAATATCGGGGTTTGAAAGTCAACAAGCCTCTACTCAAACCCAAATAGAAATAAGTAAGGACGAACTGGTCAATCTTAGAAACCTTAAAGCTAGAGGGTTAGTAGGAAATGAGCGTCTGCTTGAGCTAGAAAGGAATTTGGCCCAACTTGAGGGAAGGGCTGGCGAACTTGTTTCATCCATTGCCAGTGCGAAAGCGAGTATTGATGAAAAGC
>CAXRCG010000186.1:0-4345 GCA_964228885.1 Pseudomonadales bacterium
CGATGCCAGGCATCTGGATATCCATCAGTACGACATCAGGTTTAAGGTCCTTGACCATATCGATAGCTTCTTCTCCAGTTGCTGCCTGTCCGACGACTTTGATCCTGTCAATGTCTGCGAGCAATCTGGAGGTGCCAATCCGCACCAGCTTATGGTCGTCTACCACAAGTACTCTAATCATCTTTCTCTCCCTTTATACACAAAGCGCAATGATTTCGGCTTGCAGAGCTTCATCTCAGTCGCTTGCATATCGTCAGTGTTTGATAACCGAAAATTACACGGTTACCGGAAAAATAGAACGAGTCGATGTTTGTATAAGCTGTAAGATAACAGTTCTTTGGTGTTGCGATATAGCGAGATATTGTGAGAGATCGCTCACATTATTTGAAACATATTTAGGAGAGAATGGTTTAATTTCAATCTAAGTCTGGAGGACAGCTGACGGGCGACTTCGCAGGCCTGTGAGATCACTTTGACGGCAGTCTAAGGTCTCACAAGCTTTGCTCAAGAGGATTAAAACTATACGCCGGTGAAAGCCTGAAGACCTGTTTGCGCACGACCAAGGATTAACGCATGGACATCATGGGTTCCCTCGTAGGTGTTTACAGTTTCAAGATTCATCATATGGCGAATGACATGGTATTCATCAGAAATGCCGTTTCCACCATGCATATCTCTCGCTAAACGTGCAACGTCCAATGCCTTGCCGCAATTGTTTCGTTTCATTAGCGAAATATTTTCAACCGCAAGATTATCGTCATCCATCAGACGGCCGATTCGAAGCGCCCCCTGAAGCCCTAACGCAATTTCAGTTTGCATATCTGCCAGCTTCTTCTGAATTAATTGATTCGCTGCAAGTGGACGGCCGAACTGAATTCGGTCTAGCGTATACGAGCGCGCGGCATGCCAGCAGAATTCAGCCGCACCCATAGCACCCCATGCGATGCCATAACGTGCCTTATTAAGGCAACCGAATGGGCCAGCCAAGCCTTTTGTATTGGGTAACAGGTTCTCTTCAGGTATCTCAGCATCGCTGAGGACAATTTGACCGGTAACAGACGCGCGCAAGCTAAATTTACCCTCGATTTTTGGTGTCTCAAAACCAGGTGTCCCTCGTTCGACAATAAAGCCGCGAATCACGCCGTCTAGTTTCGCCCAGACGACCGCAAGATCTGCAATAGGTGAGTTGGTAATCCACATCTTAGCGCCATTCAACAGATAACCATTCTCGGTTTTCTCGGCCCGAGTGATCATGCTTCCGGGATCTGAACCATGATCAGGCTCGGTCAGTCCAAAACAACCCACGAGTTCGCCGGTTGCAAGACCTGGTAGGTATTTCTCGCGCTGGGCTTCACTGCCATAGGTATAAATCGGATGCATGACGAGCGACGATTGAACACTCATCGCAGAGCGATAACCACTATCGACGCGTTCGACTTCTCTGGCAACCAGCCCATAAGACACATAATTCACGCCGGAACAGCCATATTTTTCAGGAATGGTAGCGCCAAGCAAACCCAGCTCACCCATCTCATTCATGATTTCGCGATGAAATTCTTCATCTCGGTTAGCCTGTAACACACGGGAAAACAATTTGTCTTGAGCATAGTCGCGCGCAGTGTCTTTAATCATGCGTTCGTCTTCAGTAAGTTGCTCATCAAGGAAAAAAGGATCATCCCATTTGAAATTGGACATTTGGCCTCCATCAGGCATATGTTGAATAGCACTTCGAGGTAAGGATGCTTACAATACAGTTCGTGTAATGCTGGTCACTACCACCTGACTTCCAGTGCGGAATAAATTAAGCGCGCAATAATATTATATTCAGTGTTCGAGGGATAGGTGCTCGCTGAATTTGATCAGAATGTCCTCATCGACAGTGACCACACCGATCGCTCTTAGTCGGTAATGCCGGTAAAAAACCATGTATCAATTAATCAGAAGCACACAAAACAGGAATTAATATGGCACTTGATCAGGAAACAATGAATCAGTTACTCAACACCGTAGATCGGTTTGTTGAACAGAGGTTGCGCCCTCTCGAATCTCTGGTCGGTGAAAATGACAAGATCCCTGATGATGTCATTGAAGAAATGAAACAGTTAGGCTTTTACGGCCTAACGATACCTGAGGCTTATGGTGGGCTTGGGCTCACTATGAGTGAGGAAATTCAGGTTGTCAGGCTGTTTGGGCACACCTCCCCCGCTTTTAGATCTGCTTTTGGTACCAATGTTGGCATTGGATCCCAATCCCTGGTCATCGACGGCACCGAGGCCCAAAAACAGCAGTATTTACCAAAAATGGCGACAGGCGAAATTGTTGGGTCTTTCTGCTTGACCGAACCTGAAGCGGGCTCAGATGCCGCTTCTGTAAAAATGACAGCAGTCAAGGTTGGGGGCAACTATATTCTCAACGGCACTAAACGTTACATTACTAATGCACCACAGGCTGATCTTTTCACCGTTTTCGCTCGGACAAATCAAGCGGAAAAAGGCGCCCGCGGCGTTTCTGCGTTTCTAGTCGATGCGGATACCCAAGGAATATCAATGGGTAAACCCTACAATAAAATGGGACAACAAGGTGCCCACGTCTGTGACGTAATTTTTGAAGACGTGGAGGTATCAGCAGAAACGCTAGTAGGAGGCAAAGAGGATGTAGGTTTCAAGACCGCGATGAAAGTACTCGACAAAGGTCGACTGCATATAAGTGCTCTCAGTATTGGCATCGCGGAACGTCTCATCAGCGACAGCCTGAATTATTCGATGGAAAGAAAGCAGTTCGGACAATCGATTGCAGAATTTCAGTTGATTCAGGGCATGTTGGCGGATAGTCAGACGGAAACCTACGCGGCTCAATGTATGGTTGCGGATACAGCGCGTCGGCGAGATACTGGTGAAAATGTAGCGACGCTCGCAGCTTCCTGCAAGTTATTTGCGACCGAGATGGTCGGTCGGGTTGCAGACCGAGCCGTGCAAATACATGGCGGCGCAGGCTATATTGAAGACTACGGCATTGAACGCTTTTATCGCGATGTTAGATTGTTTCGAATCTATGAGGGGACATCTCAGATACAACAAACTGTGATTGCCAAGGATATGATTCGTCGTGCGAGTTTGTGACAATGCTATGGTGAGAAGCGTCATCTGATTTCAGGAGTTGCTTGATAAATGAAAGGATATTCCACCAGGGAAGTGGCCGAGTTATTGGAGTTACCCCCAGCGGTAATCCGTGACATCGCCCGTGGAGTGCTGGACCCGGAAAAAGGACCAACAGACCGCTACAAGTTCAGCTTCCAAGACATTGTGATCTTCCGTACCGCAAAAGAGTTGCTTCAGACTGGCGTTCAGCGCAGCAAAATTAACAGCACTCTTTTCCGGTTGCGTGATCAACTTCCCAGCAGCAAACCACTGACTTCTTTGCGTATCAGTGGTGATGGCGGCGCCGTGGTCTTGCAAGAAAATGATAAAGTATATAACCCTGAGAGTGGACAACTGCATTTCAATTTTGCGGTTGCAGATCTCGCAGGAACGGTTGCGCCTCTGGCGAGAAAAGCGGCGAGTGAAGCGGAGGAAGGCGATCAATTATCTAGCGACGATTGGTTCGATCTCGGCGTTGATCTGGAGGCGGTAAGCCCTGAAGACGCCCCGGCTGCCTATTTACATGCTCTCGAGATAGAACCTGATCACACAGACGCACATGTTAACCTAGGTCGACTTTATCAGGAGTCCGGCGAGTATGACTTAGCCGAGTCGCATTATCATTCAGTGCTTCAAATTGAACCGGATAACATTCTGGCGGCTTTTAATCTTGGCACGCTGCTTGAGGATCTGGGTCGAATTCAGGATGCGATTGTCGCCTATAAAAAAGCCGGCGCTTTCGCCGACGCGCACTACAACCTGTCGAGATTGTATGAGTTAGTAGGCGAACACCAGGAGGCATTGAAACATCTGAAAACCTACAGAAGTTTGATAGAACCGAGGTAGACTAACAACGCTTCTGCAGGCTTCTTTAGGCCCGTCGGCAAGCATCAAGTTGAACATACACTTCAACACAAACACTGCTCACCATGATGATTTTAACAAAGCAGCTTGCATCAAGAATGAGATAAGCGGGCTGATCAAGCCCACATAGGATGTTAGTGAATCACAGGATTAAATGTTTCAAGTGCAACCCTTAGCACTTTCTGGCCCAGAATAGTTAGCTGGCCCTGATGACGATCTTCGCCATCCTGTGTATATTCAAACTGATATTCTCTCCAGATACGCCACTGATCACCACCATCTCGACTCATTGAGATCTTTACTTGCTGAACCGTTTGATCAAGCAATTGCACATCGCAGAGCTT
>CAXRCG010000187.1:0-5531 GCA_964228885.1 Pseudomonadales bacterium
CCAGCAGATGGTAATAGTGATCATGTGAAATCATCACCACATCCATATCCCGAACCTTCTCTAACTCATAGACCGAGGGTTGGAGCGGTTTAGCCAAAACGTGGATACCATTCTCGGATAGCAGTTCTTACTCGACTCCCAAGAGATAAGCTGACAGAGCGAGCTGATCCTCTTCATTCATATGCACTGGCGGCATGGGCGGTGTTGGGGTTTTATAAAATGCCGACAATGAATCCAAAGTGTATCTTTCATTAATTGCCTTTAGGGGAAGCAACCCCAATGAGGCATTACCACTTACCTCATGACAGGTAAGACATCCGCGAGTCATGAACAATTTTTCACCGTACGATTGAAGCTTCAGGCGCGTTGCCTGATCAAAGTCTTCGAGACCTGTTTCCTGGATTACAGGGGAAGAAGTGGACGCGATGGCATCCCGTTCAACACCATAGCAAACGCGATAAATTGCCATGCCAAAATCGTCTGATATGTAGGCACAATCATCGGGGCCACCGGTGACATCCACCGGTCTGCCAATGATATTTCCATCTTTCTCGAAACCGGTCAGGAAGTCTTTTTCTTCGAAGCTGCCATCAGGTTTGTGATGCAGTGACACGACCTTATACCCATCGTAGCTGGACCTGTTCCAACTGCCGTGAAGTGCAGCGAGTGCGCTTTCGCGATACTCTTTGGGAAAGGCATCCAATTCGATAAATCGTATACCCAATGGTGCGTTGTGAGCCCTAAATCCGTGAACAGGTGAGGTGGCTTCAATCAATTTGGATTCGTCACCGAAGTCGGGATCAAGATCACCAAATCCATTCACGTTTGGCCAGCCGTAGAATTTGCCCAGTTCAACCTTATTAAGCTCGCAGGGGGGATAGTCGTCACCAAGCAGGTCTCTGCCATTATCTGTCGCGTAAATTTGATTGTCGAAAGGTGCCCAATCGAACCCAACCGAGTTACGAAGTCCCGTAGCAAACCTCTCTTCACCGGATCCATCAGGATTGTAGCGCGTGATGGCGGCACGCTGATCGTCGATTTCGTCACAGACGTTGCAGGAAGAACCGGAAGCGAGGTACAGGAGACCATCAGGACCAAACCTAATCGTCTTGGTCCAGTGATTACCCTCGTCTGCTATACCTGAAATAATGCGCTCGTACTTGCCGATAGTTTCACCGGACTCATGGTCAAATTTAATGCGACCGACCGCATTGGATTCGCTGATGTACAGATAGTCCTCAAAAAAGTCGATGCTCGTGGGACGGTAGAGATTGTCCAACAGAATGCGCTGTCCGTCTGCCTTGCCATCCATATTCGCATCTCTAGCAAGCAACGTGACGGTTGACTCACGAGGTTGGGCTATCAGCAGGTCCCCTGATCGAGAGAACATGATGACTCGAGCATTAACGACATTACTTGCATAGAGTTCTACTGAGAATCCATCGGGCACCTGTAGGCGTGAACGTACAGTTTGTTGCGAGGGTGTACCGCTACCATCACCCGTTAACGAATGTACTATAATACCGGGAGTAATACCGACAGATTTGATCAGCGCGAAAAACCCGACAACGATTGCGATTAATAGGCCTGCGACCACTTTCCACCACATCTATAACTGCCTCACGAAAGTCACACCTGCCCAACATTTGACACTGGATTTACCCGCTATTATCGCGGCATGCCCTGCAAGAATTTTTACGTAGGGATCAAATTTATTCATAAACGAGTTCCGATTCAGCTTTCCAACATTATGACATATTACGTGTATTTTGTCATTCACTCTCGAGCAGTACTTGGCAAATGCAAACCTTCTTTACCTGCCCCCAAGAATAAACTCTTTAAACAATTTTACTTAAACTCAATGCCATACAAGATCAACCTAAACGTCCATCAATGTTGATCCCCGCACACACGCTGAATAAAAAAACAAAGTGACAGCTGCCAAACTTTGAAATCCACTAAAGAATCAACCAGTCCGCGCGCGAACCATCAGCCCGACACCATTAAGGTCAACAGCAATCGCTATAAATGCTGTTCTTGGGAGAGTGTGGTTTATATTTCATATCCCCTATACTGTAAACTTGTTTTGAGCAGGAAACAGATATGAACTGGGATGCAATTGGCGCAATTGCTGAGATTGCAGGGGCTATGGCAGTCTTATTGACGCTTATTTTTATTGCCAAACAAATATCAATACACTCGAGAGAAATTGAGCGCGCCAATCAATTTCATAATGCGCAATCAACGATGAGCAACAACGCGCTATATGTCCAAATTTGGCAGCCAATTATGCAAGATGCGGACTTGGCTGAGATATATCTTAAGGCACTTAAAAATGAACCATTGAGTCATGTTGACTCCCTGCGATTTGAGATCTACGCGAACACGTTTCTTGCGCTTACGGAAGCTGCCTTTTATCAAACCGCTAGTGATGTTGGATTTGATGATGTGAGCACGCAAGACATAACTGTGATTGAAACCCTAGGTCCCTACTTACATAAATTACTGACCAATGATGTAGGAGAGAAATGGTTTCTTGAAGAAGCGCCGGCGTTGTTTACGGGTGACTTTTTGCAAGCCGTGCAACAACAAATACAGCGCAACTGAACCCAAAATATTAATGTTTTGACCCTTTTTTTGGCCTAGTAATCCCCTTGAAAGATTTTTTGTTAAACAATCAACGTTGTAAGAGCAAACCTTCGAATAGGAATCAGCAAATGAAACTCCCAAACAAGATAATTGTGACTTTATGCATTCTCTTTGCTTCAAACCTTGTCTTCGCAAATCCCGTCGAAGCGGTCAAAGAAGCAACTCAGGCCTGGGCTGAGTCTTTTAACAGCAGAATTACAGAAAACATTCTTGCCCATTACTCAACTACGGCGGTATTTTGGGGAACCGTTTCTCCAATCCTTCGGGACGAACCAGCGGCAGTACGTCACTATTTTGAAGTTATTGGCCCTGATGCCCAAGTGCTCTTGGGGGATCAACGTCCACGTGTTTTTGGTGATATTGCTATAAACACAGGTTATTACCAATTCACCGATGTACGAGACGGCGAAAAGACGAGGGTTAACGCGAGGTTTAGCTTTGTTTATGAACGTGACGAGACAGGGAAATGGCTTATAGTAGATCACCACTCTTCCGCCGTCCCTCAGCCAAATTAGACTCTAACACAGCCATGCTCTGAAACGCCTGTCATCACGAATAAAACAGCGCCGAGCGATTAAACTAACACAGCAGCAGTCGTTGACCTTCAAATGGTTCACCGCTTCAATGATGTCTTAATTTTGAATGATCGGTCGCAACAACCATGCATCAACGTCTTTCCAAATTGTAGTCTATACTTCCCGTCTACGCCGTTCAGCAGATAACGAGGAAGACACCATGACCGATTACAATCCATTCGCTAGGGGATCTTTGCCGGTTGGCACCCGGCGGTACATCTGGACAGATACAGCGAGGGATCACACAATGCCTGTCGATGTTTGGTATCCGGCCACGGAGGCCCATCGAGGCCAGGATATGGAACCGGCTACAATGGACTCCTATGAAATGGTGCCCGGTATGGGTGAAAGCAGCCAGTATGCAGTAAAAGATGCAGAGGCTTTATCAGGCAAATATCCCCTAGTCGTGTTCTCTCACGGCTTTGGTGGAGAGCGTCGTCAATCCACATTTTTCTATACCCATCTGGCAAGTCATGGCTACGTGGTCGCAGCGATGGACCACGTAGGTAATACTACTGTGGATATGATTTCTGGCGCCGGCAGTGCTGGCGATCCAGCGGTAACCGACCGATTTATTGTAAGTCGACCGCAGGATGCGAGCTTTGTGATCAGTCAAATGCTGGCTGGAGCATCTGACCATACGGTGCTGCCGGATCAAGTCGGGATGGCAGGTCATAGCTTTGGTGGTTGGACGTCCCTCAAGACACTAGAGACAGATACCCGAATTAAAGCTGTGCTGCCGCTCGCGCCGGCTGGCGGATTCACCCGCGTCGATCCTGACAATGTCATGGCTACAACTCTCAGTTTTAAATGGGGTCGCGAGGTACCAACCCTCTATTTGGTCGGCGACCTGGACTCCATTTTACCTCTTGAGGGCATGCGGGATCTCTACCGTCGTAATCCTGAGCCCCGAACCTCTGTGGTACTCCAAAATGCGGATCACTTTCACTTCAATGATGAAATTGAGCAGACCCACGATGGCTTCAAAAAGATAATGACCATGATGAGCGCGAACATGGAAGGAGAAGCACGCCGTGGCCTGGATGCCATGTTGCATGCCATGAATCCTGCCTCGGAGCTGGTGGCAGGCAAACAGGCCTATGACTTAATCAACGGCCTGGGGCTTGCCCATTTTGATGCTCATCTGCGTGGCAACACCTCAGCCAAGGCGTTGCTGTCGGACGATCTTGTTACTCTGCTGGCTGACAGAGGCACAGTCATTGAACTGATGAACTGATAGCTATAGCGTTACAGTCACCCGCCGAATCGTAGCCTGGGCACCGATTCAGCTTTGCTCAAACCGTGGTCAGGGATGTCGTCGGTGAATACTACCTTACAATCGGCATGCAAATGGGGGGGTAGCCGATATCGGGTAGCTGGCTGCTCGTGATGTTATCGCTTGCTACTTTTGCCGTCCATCTCGACTTCAAAAATCAATTTGCTTAAGCTATGGGAAACATTTTAGGAGTCTCGAATCCCAATGATCGAAAAGGTAAAAGCGCTGATTATTGTTGTAATTAGTTACACTACCCTTTCAGCGTGTTCAGGCATTCAGGATCTTTCAAACAACGATCAAGCAGATGCCACCAACCCCGCCGATTACAAGAATGCCAGCGAATCTAGTGGGGCAATACTCTCAGCTTTTTATGGGCTGGATGATGCACTCTCCTGGTTGGCCAGCCTTCGGATTTGTGGTGAATTAGGCCACAGTGACGGCATGCCGGTCGTATTTTCCAAAGAGGTTGATTTGGATACGCTTGAGGCCGGAGATTTTTTGGTAACACTAAGCGATGGTGAAACAACTGGCGTAGGCTGCGTTACGCCTGCACCGGCGACAGATCTTGGTGAATTTCGAACTATTCTCATGATCGGCGATTTTGGCTCGATTGATAACCAACCCACGATGGTCACGATCAGGGGTAATTTGCTATCCCTAGACCATAAATCGAATTTCAAAAATGCATCGGTCATGGTTACGCCCTTAGAGGACGGCCCGTTTTTAGTTCATGCAGAACTCGTGGATACAGCACAATGGCAAATCGGTAAACAGGGCACCCGATTACCCTTTGGTGGCGGCGACGGATGTCCGCTTGGCACTGCGCAGATCATTAGGGTGGTCTGGGCTGGAGGCGTGACAAAACCTGGCGGCAATGAGATAGATGACCAAGAGCGTACCGCTTATCAGGTCATTTTAGAAGACGGCTCGAACATCACACCCTTTGCGGTAGGTGACCTGGGCGATGGCGACAACAACCACAAACTCTGTCTAAATACCAAATCACCAGTGCAGCGCGTGGACTTTCACGA
>CAXRCG010000188.1:0-23819 GCA_964228885.1 Pseudomonadales bacterium
TGCGCAAAAGGCTAGACTTGAGCATTTTGGTATGGAATATTGAGTCCCAAATCTAATCACGACTATCGAGGACGATATGAGCGAAGCAGGCGCTGTTAAAGCTAAAGGGATTGAGTCAAGTTCGTTGGCAGATTCTGACATTGATATTGCGCCACACCTCTCTTTGTTCCGGGAGCTTGGTGCTCAGGCGCGGGTTGACCGGCAGGTTTCTGTTAAAGCTGTAAACGCATTGAAGGAGTCAGGCTTTATACGCGCACTCTTGCCAAAAAAGTGGGGGGGGCTCGAGGCTACGCCGCAGCAGTTTTTTGCGACTCATTTGGCCATTGCGGAACAGGATATGAGTACCGCTTGGATCGGCGGGATAATTGCTGTCCATGCTTACCAATTGGCATTGATGTCAGAGCAGGCCCAGGCGGATGTGTACGCCACCACTGGGCCAGACACCTGTATTTCCAGTTCCTACAATCCAGTGGGCGGTAAGGTCGAGTTGGCGGATGAGGGTTTCATGCTCAGTGGCCGCTGGGGATGGAGTTCTGGTTCTGAACACTGTAGTTGGGTATTACTTGGAGCGATTGTTCCCGGTGAGGGGTACCGCACATTTTTGGTACCGAGATCCGACTACCAAATTGAAGATACCTGGCATGTTTACGGCCTGCAGGCGACCGGGTCCAATGACATCGTTATCGAGGCGCCTGTGTTCGTGCCTGATCATCGCACTCACAAGCAAATGGACGGATTCAACTGTGTTCACAGTCAAACCAATCCGATGTATAGCATTCCTTGGGCGCAGTTATTTGTCAGGGTGGTATCTACACCAGCGATTGGCGCAGCAAAGCATGCGATCGAACTATTTACTAGTAATTCTTCCGGTAGCAGTACAGACCCAACCAAGCTGCAAGGTGACCCGGACATCACTCGGCGCGTTGCCGCAGCCCTAAATGACATTGACGAAGTCGAAACGATGTTGTTTCGGAATTTTGACCGCATGTTAGCCGCGGTCGTGGCGGGCTGTGAAATTCCAATGGTTGATCGTGTTACCTATCGTTATCAGGCGAGTGTGGTGACGAATAAAATGGCGGGTGCGATAGACCAATTATTTGAAGTGGCGGGTGGTCAAAGCATATTCAATGGCGCGGGTATTCAGGAGATCTGGCGCGATGTTCACAGCGCGCAGGCACACGTTGCAAATAATCCGACACCATTTGCGAGAAATCTTGGCGGGATGGCGCTGGGCGCGGAAAACGCAGATGTCTTTCTCTAACGAATGATAATAGGAGAAGAATATGACGAAGGGACCGCCAAGAGCGAACACTAGCCAAGTCGGTGATCTGGAGATTCACTACCACGATCACGTGCCTGATACAGTCAAAGGTACCGCGGTTTTTGTTCATGGCAGTGGTCCAGGCGCCAGTGGATACAGCAATTTCAAGAAAAACATCGATGTTTTTTTGCGGGCTGGATACCGGGTAATTGTCCCCGATCTACCCGGCTTTGGCTACTCTTCAAAACCCGTTGATCTCGACTACACTTCCGTCTTTTTTAAGGATGCGCTTGTCGGGCTGCTCGATAATATCGGCGTCGAGAGCTGTGCTTTGATCGGTAATTCCCTTGGTGGTGCTATCAGCATTAGAGCTGCGCTAGATCACCCTCAATTGGTTAACAAATTAGTACTAATGGCGCCAGGTGGTATTGAAGAGTTTGATACCTACATGGCGATGCCTGCTATGGCTAAGATGATCAGTAATTTTGTTGGTGGTGCATTGGATCAAGACGGCCTGCGTCGGGTTCTGCAAACGCTAGTTTATGATCCTGTTCATGTAACTAACGAACTGGTTGAGGAGCGTTGGGCTATCTTGCAGAATCAGCCTCCAGAAGTGCTGTCTAGAATGGTTATTCCGAATATGGAATTGGAACTCGCCAATATTCAATGCCCTGTGCTGAGTTTTTGGGGTGTCGATGATGAGTTGCTGCCTGTAACCGGTGGCCAGAAAATCACTCAGGCCTGTCGGCCAAGCCGGCACCTTGAGTTAGCGGAATGTGGTCACTGGGTCATGGTTGAGCACGCGCGGGTGTTTAACGCCACCTGTCTTGATTTTTTGGATAACCACTAGTGCTTGATTCTCCCACAATCGAACGGCTGGGAGCCAAGTTGTTTCATTGCTTGCTGTCAGGCAGCACGATGGTACCGATTACGGCTTCGTGTCCCAATGTAACGGTCGATGATGCTTACAGGATCTCGCAGCAGTTTCTAGCACTCCGACTAGCTGCAGGCGAGCAGGTAGTGGGCAAAAAAATTGGCGTTACAAGTTCAGCGGTCCAGGAAATGCTAGGTGTATATCAGCCTGACTTTGGCTTTTTGACAGATGCGATGTGGGTGCGTGACGGCAAGGTTGATTGTTCGAGTTTGATCGCGCCTCGGGCCGAGGCTGAAATCGCTTTCCGCTTAAGAGAATCGTTGCGTGGTCCGGGCATAACGGGCACCGATGTGTTGGCTGCGACAGATACGGTCAGCGCCTGTTTTGAAATTGTCGATTCTCGAATCGAGAACTGGCAGATAAAAATAATGGATACGGTAGCTGACAATGCCTCCTGCGGAGTTTTTGTTATCTCGGAGCAGGAGGTGCCGGTCGGCGATCTCGACCTCTCGAGTTTGACGGTGGTGGTCGAGAAAAATGGTGAGTTTCTCAGTGAAGGGGCAGGCAGCGATGTACAGGGTGCGCCTGAAAATGCAGTTGCCTGGTTGGCGAACACGCTCGGTGAGTACGATATTCCTCTACTCGCTGGAGAAGTTATTCTGTCGGGTTCGCTCGTGCCATTGGCACCTGCTGTCAAAGGTGATCACTTTAGGATGAGCATTGATGGTTTGGGTAGCACTGAAGTGCGTTTTGTATAGAGAAAAATTAGAACGGAGTAGCCCGTGGCTAAAGTAGGATGCGCAATTCTGGGGTCTGGCAACATAGGTACAGATCTCATGATAAAAATAATCGAGACCTCCGCGGTTCTCGAGCTCTTGATTTTTGCCGGCATTGAAGAATCGTCAGAAGGTTTGGCGATGGCGAGAGAGAGGAGCGTGAAAACGACTCACAATGGCATCGACGGGGCGAAACAGCTAGCAGAATGGTCTAGCGTCGATATCGTTTTTGACGCAACCTCAGCAGGTGCCCATGGGTATCACAATGAAGTCTGCCAGAATGATGGCAAGCAAATGGTTGATCTAACACCGGCAGCAATTGGCCCCTATTGTGTGCCAGTGGTGAACCTCGAAGATCATCTGAAAGAGGCCAACGTCAACATGGTGACCTGCGGTGGTCAGGCAACAATTCCGATGGTTGCAGCGGTAAGAAGTGTCTCAGAAAGTGTGCCCTATGCCGAGATTGTTGCTTCAGTTTCGTCGCGAAGCGCAGGTCCTGGTACTCGCGCTAATATTGATGAATTTACCGACACCACATCAAGAGGGATTGAGGTTGTCGGTGGGGCCGAGCGCGGTAAAGCCATTATTGTTCTGAACCCCGCTGAACCACCCATGATCATGCGCGATACTGTCTATACGTTATCTGTGGGTGCAGAAACGACTGACATCGAGGCTGCCGTCGATGCCATGGTGGCGCGCGTGCAGAGTTATGTTCCTGGCTATGAGCTCAAGCAGAAAGTTCAGTTTGAACGATTCGGCAGTAATAACCGTCTGCATATTCCTGGTATGGGCGACTACGAAGGTGTCAAGTCAACTATTTTTCTGGAGGTCGAAGGTGCAGGCCATTACCTGCCGAAGTACGCAGGTAATCTCGACATTATGACGGCAGCTGCGATGAGTACGGCGGAGCGAATCGCCTCGATCAAGTTTGGGATCGCGGCATGAAGATCACAGACCCAACGAAAGAAAAACTATATATTCAGGATGTAACCCTGCGCGACGGTATGCATGCAATGCGGCACTTGTACACCATAGATCACGTTCGCGACATTGCTAGAGCGTTAGATCAGGCCGGTGTTGATGCTATCGAAATCGCGCATGGTGATGGGTTGAATGGCGGTAGTTTTAATTATGGTTTCGGTGCTCAGACCGATTGGGAATGGATTGAAGCAGTTGTTGACGTCGTTGAGCATGCGGTTGTCACAACTTTGATTTTGCCAGGTATTGCCACCAAAGAAGAATTGAAGCGAGCCTACAATGCGGGTGTGCGTTCCGTCAGAGTCGCGACCCACTGCACTGAGGCTGACGTCTCAAGACAGCATATTCAAATAGCTCGCGAATTGGGCATGGACACCATTGGTTTTCTGATGATGAGTCATATGGTGGAACCTGCTTTGCTCGCCAAGCAAGCGAAGCTAATGGAATCATACGGCGCTGAGTGCGTCTACGTCACTGACTCCGGTGGCGCGCTTGATATGGATGGCTATCGAGAGCGTTTTCTCGCTTATCAAAATGTACTGAACGAAGAGACTGAGCTGGGTGTGCACGCACATCATAACCTTTCTCTCGGCGTGGCTAATTCGTTAGTCGCCGTCCAATGCGGCGCACGGCGAATCGATGCCTCCCTCGCTGGAATGGGAGCTGGCGCAGGCAATGCGCCCCTGGAAGTTTTTATCGCCGCGGCTGATCGAAAAGGTTGGCGGCATGGTTGCGATCTTTTCAAGTTAATGGACGCAGCTGAAGAACTCGTGCGTCCATTGCAGGACAGGCCGGTTCGCGTGGACCGAGAAACTCTGTCTTTAGGCTACGCTGGTGTTTATTCATCGTTTCTTCGCCACGCGGAAAAAGCGGCCGAGGAATATGGATTAGATACGCGAGAAATCTTGGTTGAGCTCGGCAGCAGGAGAATGGTTGGAGGTCAGGAAGATATGATCGTCGATGTCGCTTTGGATATGGTGAAAGCAAAACAGGCAACTGGAGTTGATGTATGACGATTAGTTCACTGGGTTACGCGAGAATTTCGTTAAAAAACCCCCAGGACTGGGCACAAGTTGGTGAAGAGGTATTAGGGTTTGATTCAAGCACAGCTGAGGATGGCAGTGTGCGACTCAGAATGGATGAATCGCCATTTCGTTATCTCGTGGAAAAATCAGAAACGGAAGGCTTTGTTTGTGCCGGTTGGGAGTGTCCTGCCGAAAAATTCGAAAAAATTGTAAATCTGCTGGATAACCAGGGGGCATTGATCGGGTCTGGAAATGAAAGTGAATGTGCAGCGCGAGCTGTAGGCGCTTTTGTCACTGCAAAAGACCCTTCGGGTAACCTGCTTGAGGTATTTCACACCCGTGACAGTGATATGCCTTTCGCATCACCCCTCGGTCTCGATTATGTCGCTGGTAACCTCGGTCTAGGTCACGCTGTCCTGCCTGCATCGGCTCATGATGAAACTAGCGAGTTTTACAACACGGTGCTTGGTTTTGGTTTGAGCGATCAATTGGTCCTGCCGCCGCCGGTGGAAGATATGCCAGAAATGCGGATCAATTTCTATCACGCAAATAATCCGCGCCATCACAGTCTAGCGCTGTTTAATGGTCCGGCGCCGTCTGGTGTAGTGCATTTGATGACGGAGATGACGTCAATCGACGCCGTTGGTAGTTGCATGGACCGAGTTAATGCCGCAGGGATTCCAATTACTGCAACGCTAGGACGTCACGTCAATGACGGTATGGTTTCTTTTTACTTTCTTGCACCAGGCGCAATCCCGATGGAAGTTGGCTATGACGGTACACAGCATGACTGGTCTAATTTCGAGCCTACCCAGAGCACGGTAGGTGATCATTGGGGACATGTCTACAATTTTCCGGAGTAAAGGATGATCGATAAAACGATAACAATTGAAGAGATTGCCGCCCAGGTCGAAAGCGGTATGACCCTTGGTATTGGTGGCTGGGGCGGGCGTCGTAAACCTATGGCATTTATTCGTGAACTTTTGAAAACCGGGGTTAAGGATCTGACAGTGTTGTCCTATGGTGGTCCGGATGTTGGTATGCTCGCCGCTGCAGGAAAAATAAAGAAACTCGTTTTTGGTTTTGTCTCCATGGATCTAGTGCCGCTGGAAGGACATTTCAGGCAGGCGCGTCAGTCCGGTACGATCGATGTGGTTGAAGTTGATGAGGGCATGTTTCAACTTGGCCTAAAAGCGGCGGCGGCACGATTACCTTTCCTGCCAACCAGGGTTGGGTTTGCATCGGACGTACTGGCCACTAATCCAGAGATCAAGACCATCAGGTCTCCATATGACGACGGTGAAGAGCTGGTCGCGATGCCCGCACTGAAGGCTGACATTTCAGTCTGTCATGTAAACCAGGCAGATATTCAGGGTAATTCTCGTATTTCGGGACCGGACCCTTTCTTTGACGAATGGTTTTGTCGCGCCGCTGACAGAGCCTATCTAACGACTGAAGAAATCGTTTCCACTGATGCGTTCAACGATCCGATGACAGCGCTGCAAATGCCAATTGAGCGAAATCTGGTTCACGGCATCGCACTGGCACCATGCGGGGCTCACCCAACATCCTGCGGTCCAGCCTATGGCATGGACATTGCGCATCTACAGAACTACAACGCGAATGCGAAAGGGGGTTGGCAAGGCTACGTCGATGAGTTTGTTAATGAAAAGAGTCTTGCGGCTTATATCGAACATGTCGGCGGCGCCGCTGCGGTCGCTGCATTACCACTACCGGTATTCTAGGAGGAACCATGGCTTATTCTCTTGCCGAACTTTGTATTTGCGCTGCAGCTGAAGCCTTTCGAGACGATGGCGAATATATGGTAACCAGTATCGGTCTGGTACCGAGGCTCGCAGCTTCACTAGCGAAATCGACTTTTGAACCAGGCCTGATGATGACGGAAGGCGAAGCCTATCTCGTTTCGGAACCGGTACCTGTCGGTCCACGCGGCGACTACAAACCCAAAATCGAAGGTCTGATGACCTATGAGCGAGTTTTTGACATTGTGAACAGGGGCTTACGTCATGCCATGGTCACTCCGGTTCAACTTGACCGGTTTGGACAGATGAACATCTCTGTTGTTGGCGACTACAAAAAGCCAAAAACCGCGTTGCTTGGCTGTCGTGGATACCCAGGTAACACGATCAACAATGCCAACAGCATGTTTGTCCCGAGTCACGATACTAGGACATTTGTCGCGGGTGAAGTCGATATGGTGGGTGGTATCGGCTACAACCCTAAAAAGTGGCCCGGTGGCATTAAGCCGCTATTTCTTGATCTTCGGAGAATCGTATCGAACCTCTGTGTGATGGACTTTTCCGGACCAGACAATGCGATTCGGGTTGTCAGCCTGCATCCAGGTGTGACCTTTAATCAGGTTCAGGAAAATACAGGATTTGAGTTGGCCAAGCTTGATGATCTTGGAGTAACGCCTGCGCCAACGGATGAACAACTGGCTTTGTTCTCCACACTTGACCCGCACAACCTTCGTGCAACGATCTTTAAGGACAATCCAGCAGGCGTACCGGAAGCCACTTAAATATCTGATTCTCTAAACAGGTGTATTAAGACTAGATTAGTTAAAGGAGTGATCATGACCGATCCCAGTGAAATGGATCTCGAGCTTGTCGACAGGGTAAAGGCAGATATCAAATATGAGGAATCTGACCCGATTCTTTATGAAGATATCGGTCATGTCGCTTACATCACGCTCAACCGACCGCAGGTTCACAATGCACAGAATAGCCAGATGTTATATGCCCTAGATGATGCCTTTGCTCGGGCAGTAAACGATGACTCTGTGAAATGTATCGTGCTCCGCTCAAACGGTAAACACTTTTCCCAAGGGCACGATATTGGGACGCCGGGGCGGGACTTTGAGGCGCCTGTTGAAAGAAGGCTGATGTGGTATGACCATACAAACAAGCCGGGCGCCGAGAAAGCTTTTGCCCGTGAGCAGGAAGTCTATCTTGGGTTCTGCAAACGGTGGCGCGCAATCCCAAAGCCAACAATTGCGCAAGTTCATCGTGGCTGTATTGCTGGAGGACTGATGTTGGCTTGGGTCTGTGACTTAATCATTGCTTCGGATGATGCTTTTTTTCAAGACCCTGTGTTGACCATGGGCTTTCCGGGGGTCGAATACTTTGCACATGTTCATGAACTCAATGTGCGACTGGCCAAGGAATTTTTATTCCTTGGAGACCGGATGACGGCGCAGCGCGCCTATGAGATAGGTATGGTCAATAGAGTGGTCGTCAGAGAGCAACTAGAAGAAGAAGTTTTGGCGATAGCGCAACGGATCGCAAAGCAGCCGCGCCTCGGTCTGCTGCTGACCAAACAAGCTTGCAACCATATTGAAGAACTGCAGGGGAAATCGACAGGCATCGATGCGGTGTTTGGTATGCACCACTTTGCCCATGCTCAGAATTCATTGGTGAAAGGCGATTACATTGCGGGTCACGACCTCGGTTCGATGGCGAAATCCAATAAATCCAAATCCTAGGGACCAAACCCCATGAATCGAATGCTTGCCACAAAACTAACCGCGATGCTGGGTTGTCGGTATCCGATTCTTCAGACGGCGATGGGTTGGGTTGCAACAGCAGACTTGGTTGCCAGCACCTCAAAAGCAGGGGCTTTCGGTTTCTTGGCGGCTGCCGTTATGCAACCGGAGGAGTGCGAACGAGCAATATGTGATATTCGCGGACAAGGTGACGCACCTTTTGGCGTCAACCTGCACTCTTTCCAAGCTGGCGTCGATCAGATTATCGATTTATGTATAAAGTATGAAGTGGCTGCTATTTCGTATGGACGGGCGCCGTCGGCGAGCATGATAGAAAAGGTCAAAGCCAAGGGCATAAAATGTGTGCCCACTATTGGCGCGGCAAAACACGCAAAGAAAGCGGTCGATCTTGGTGCTGATATTTTGGTGTGTCAGGGGCAGGAAGGCGGCGGTCATACTGGAGAAACACCAACCTGGTTGCTGCTGTCCCAGGTATTGGATTTGGACTTAGGTGTACCTGTTGTTGCCTGTGGTGGATTCAAAGATGGAAGAGGGTTAGCTGCTGCTCTGACCTATGGGGCCGATGGCGTCGCCATGGGCACCCGTTTTTTGCTTTGTGCCGAAAGCCCGACGCCTGTGCCGACGAAAGAGGCCTACCTGGCCGCTGAAGTCACCAATATTCCCGTATCTACCAAGCTAGATGGTTTACCCCAGCGAATGGTAATGAACGAACAACTCGCTCGACTTGAGCGCTCCGGCAAAATCTCCATGCTGATTAGGGCATTGTTAAATGGTCTGCGCTTCAAAAAGCACATGAATACCTCGATGCGCGAGTTAATTGGTTCAGCCATTTCTATGGCGCGTACTACCGACATGACTTTGGGCCAGACCATGATGGCTGCGAATGCGCCGATGATTATTCAACAGGCGATGGTGCATGGTCACCCCGCCGAGGGTGTGCTGCCAAGTGGGCAAGTTGCGGGGCTGATAGGTGATCTGCCCCATTGTGAAACGCTCATAAACGAGATTGTTGCAGACGCATTGGTCTGTCTCGAGGGAACCAAAACATGGTCGACAAACAGCAGTGATGCTGACAACACAACCATAGCAGGAGGTGAGTGATGCCCTTTGAAGTTGAAATTAATGACAAGGTGGCGGAACTGGTTTTCGCTCATCCCCCGGTTAATGCTTTTACCGGCGCGATGTGGCTTGAACTGCCAGAAATCATTACATCCCTTGGTCAGCGTCCGGATCTGAGATGTATTTTGATTCGAGCGGAAGGCAGAGGGTTTTGTGCTGGTGTTGATATCAAAGAGTTGGCCGAGAACAGCAACGCGATTGTTGAGGTAAATAAAGGTAACTACCTAACCTACAAAGCGATTCATGATTGTGAAATTCCGGTAGTGAGCGCGCCCCATGGTTTTGTTCTTGGTGGGGGTATTGGTGTCTGTGGCTCATCGGACGCGGTGATTGCCGCATCTAGCGCTTACTTTGCACTTCCGGAAATTGACCGCGGTGCAATGGGTGGCGCCTCACACATGCAGCGGATGTTTCCACATGCACGCGTTAGGGCTGCCTTCTTAACGGGGGGACAAATTAGCGCCGAACAGGCGTTCCAGTTAGGTGGTATTGAACAGGTTGTTGAAGCTGACAGGCACCTAGAGGTTGCGCGGCAATTCGCTGGTCTGATTGCCTCAAAGTCTAGGGACGCATTGCGTATCGCCAAAGAAGCGTTAAATGGTATCGAGGCTTTTGATGTGGACAAAAGTTATCGCTGGGAACAAGGGTTTACTTTCGAGATGTATATGCACGAAGACAGTCAGTCGGCACGCGATGCATTCGTCGAAACCGGTTCGACAGCTAAGTTTGGGGACGACTAGTGCAAATATCGTATACAGCCCAACAGCAGGTATTTCGCGAGCAAATCCGCGATTGGCTGTCGCGACATGTGCCATCGCAACGGCTGGCGTCTTTCGATACCGAAGAAGGTTTTGCTGCTCATCGAGACTGGGAGCGAGTGCTGCACCAGGGTAACTACGGCATGGTTACTTGGCCAAAACAGTTTGGTGGTCGCGGCTGCGATCTGATTGAGTGGTTGATTTTCGAAGAGGAATACTACGCGGCTGATGCGCCAGGCAGAGTTAGCCAGAACGGTATATTTCTGTTGGGCCCGACGCTGATGGAATACGGTACCGAGGAACAAAAAGCTAGATATCTACCAGCGATGGCCTCAGGTGATGAAATCTGGGCACAAGCATGGTCTGAACCTGGTGCTGGATCAGACATGGCGGCTATTCGCTGTCGCGCAGATCGTGATGCTAATAGTAATCATTATGTCATTAATGGTCAGAAGATCTGGTCTTCGAGAGCCGTATACGCTGACATGTGTTTTGGCCTATTCCGTACTAATCAGGATGCCGAGAAGCCCCACCAGGGATTGTCGATGATACTGCTCCCTCTCTCGAGCCCAGGTGTCAATATTAGGCCGATCCGTCAACTCGATGGTGACCCGGGGTTTGCTGAAATCTTTTTCGATGATGTTCGCGTCCCGGCGCAGAACCTGCTTGGTCCGGAACATCAGGGCTGGCGGGTTGCTATGGCGACCGCGGGTTTTGAGCGGGGTTTGATGTTGCGATCACCAGCACGTTTTCAAAAAACAGCGGCAAGACTGCTTGAGTTGTTGGGTATTAAAGGAGACGGGGTGTCTTCGGCGACAAGGGCGGCGGTAGTGCAGTCTTGGATGGACAGCGAAGCATACGCCTACGCTACTTATGAAACAGCGAGTAAGTTAATGAGCGGGGAGCAGGTGGGTGCAGAAGCCAGCTGTAACAAAATCTTCTGGTCCGAACTAGATCGCCAAATGCATCGTGCGGCCGTCAGCCTTTGTGGTGCTGTCGCTGAATTAGAAACGAATCTTGATGGCGCAATAGATGGCGTCCGTTGGTTAGACGGTTATATGTTTTCGCTGGCAGGCCCTATTTATGCTGGAGCCAATGAGATTCAGCGAAACATCATCAGTGAAAGGTTGCTGGGGTTACCACGATGAATGCCGCTTTTTCCGAAGACGTATTGGCACTGCGTGACGGCGCCGCTGCATTTCTTGATCAGAAAAACAACATTGAAAGATTGCGCCGCGATGGGGATGCCCCCACGAGTCTTTGGTTGGAATTAGCCGCGGTGGGTTTATTAGGTGTTACAGCGGCTGAAACCCTGGGAGGGCTTGGCCAACGTGTTTGCGATGCGCTGCCGATTTGCGAGGAGTTTGGATACAGTAACTTACCCGAACCGGCTGGTGAAACCGTCTGTATCATCATTCCATTGTTATCACGGACGCTCGCGGCGGGCGATGATCGCATCGCTAGGCTGGTTAAGGGCACTCATCGAATTGTGACTGCATACGAGGGCAATCAAACGATTTTGGCGGCAGATGGCAGTGATGAAATACTGAGAATTTCTCCTGAGTTAGTCGCGCTGTATAAAACAACTTCCGTGTCTTTGCAGCCTCTCAATAGCGTTGATCCCTGGCGCAAACTGAATCGTGTAAATGCGTGGTCAGCGCCGGAACAGATCCTCGCACAAGGCGAGGATGCGCATGCGCTATATACATTCTGCTATGACATGGGTGCTACTGAGACGGCCGCGGAACTGTGTGGGCTCGCTAAGCGCATGATTGAACTGGCGACGACTTATGCTTCGAAACGAGAACAGTTCGGGCAGGCCATCGGTCGGTTTCAGGCAGTCAAACATCTACTCGCCAATGCTTTAACAAAACTGACTTTCGCGCGACCTGTCGTTCACCGCGCCGGTGCACTAATGATGGCAGACAATGCCGATCGATCGCTGGTGGCAGCGCATGCAAAAATTGCTGCTAGCGATGCGGCGGTTCTGGCTGGCGAAACCGCGATCCAGGTTTTTGGTGGTATGGGATACACCTATGAAGCCGAGCTACATTATTTTATGAAGAGAGCTTGGGCCCTCGCTGGTGTATGGGGTTCACGCGAGGACCATCTAAAGACGATTGAACAATCAATCTTGGCTGCCTGATTTTTCAGGAAACTGAAACTTGAAAAGGAGAGAAAAAATGGCTGAAGCTTATATCGTAGACGCACTGCGTACCCCGACGGGTAGGCGCAAAGGTGGTCTCTCAGAATTGCATCCTGCTGATCTGGGCGGTCATGTCTTGAAAGAACTGGTCAACAGAAATGATATCCCGGGTGACGACTATGAAGATGTCATTTTCGGGAGTGTCGATACGATCGGTCCGCTGGCGGGTGATATTGCCCGAACTTGCTGGCTGGCTGCCGGTCTCCCGTTGCATGTACCCGGTGTCACCATTGATCGACAATGCGGCTCTTCGCAACAGTCGGTGCATTTTGCCGCTCAAGCCGTCTTAAGTGGAACAGCTGACGTGGTAGTGGCGGGCGGTGTCCAGACGATGACACAAATACCGATTTCCGCGGCCATGTTGGCTGGTCAGGCTTACGGGTTTGGTGATCCATTTACGGGCTCGACCGGTTGGGTTGAGCGTTTCGGTGACGGTCTGGTCACGCAGTTCAATTCGGCAGAGATGATCGCAGAAAAATGGGGTTTGTCACGTCAAGACCTCGAGGAATATGCATTCACATCGAACGCGCGTGCTTTTCGAGCGATAGATGAGGGTCGGTTTGATCGCGAGATAACGCCTATTGCAGGCGTCAAAATGGACGAGACGCCAAGACGGGGCACTACGCTGGAAGCAATGGCAGAATTAAATCCAATTCAGGAAGGAGGCAGCATAACCGCAGCCGTGTCTAGCCAGACGTGTGATGCTGCATCAGCCTTGCTGATTTGTTCTGAAGATGCCGTTAAACGCTATAACCTAACACCCCGAGCACGCATCCATCATATCAGTGTACTTGCGGATGACCCTATCTGGATGCTGACGGCACCCATTCCGGCGACGAAACGTGCGATGGAAAAAACAGGTATGTCGATGGATGACATTGACCTTGTCGAAATTAACGAGGCGTTTGCTCCAGTTGTTATGGCTTGGTTGGCAGAGACCGGCTACGACCACGAGAAAACCAACGTTAATGGTGGTGCTATAGCACTTGGTCATCCACTTGGAGCCACTGGTACTAAATTAATGACCACCTTGCTTCATGAGCTCGAGCGAACTGGCGGACGCTGGGGCTTACAAACCATGTGCGAGGGCGGTGGTCAGGCGAATGTCACTATCATCGAACGGTTATAACGATGGGTAATTTGTGTGCAAGTCGAACAGCCATAGTCACTGGCGCCGGTGGCGGCCTTGGGAAGAGTTATGCAAAGGCGTTGGCGGAGGCGGGTGCTAATGTTGTTGTCAATGACATTAACCCGGAGACAGCTAGCGCGACTGTAAGAGAAATTACCGAACAGGGTGGACGTGCTTCGGCAGATCATTCCGACATTACAGACCATGTTGAGGCTGGCAAGATCTTTAGTCATGCGCTGCAGCAGTATGGTGATGTGAATGTCATTGTTAACAATGCAGGTGTGTGTCGAGACAGGATGTTCGCAAGCCTCAATCCAGAAGAATGGGACATGGTCATGGCTGTGCATCTAAAGGGCCACTATTGTCTCGCTAACCATGCAGCGAAGTATTGGCGCCATCAATTTAAAGAAGGCGCTCCGGTGAGCGCTCGTATCATTAATACCAGTTCCGGTGCCGGTCTGTTAGGTTCTGTTGGGCAGTCGAATTATGCCGCAGCTAAAGGCGGTATTCTCAGTTTAACGTTGGTGCAAGCGGCTGAGTTACAGCGTTATGGTGTGACCGCAAATGCGCTTGCTCCACAGGCGCGAACAGGTATGACCGAAGATGTATTCGCTGACATGATGAAGATTCCTGAAGACGGTAGTTTTGATCGATTTGCGCCTGAAAATGTTGCCCCTCTGGTTGTCTGGTTGGCTAGCGAATCGTCTCAAAGCGTCACCGGGCAATGTTTTGAAATTTTTGGCGGGAAACTTTCTCTTGCCGAAGGCTGGAGCAGCGGTCCAGAAATTGACAAGGAATCCAAGTGGCAGGTTGATGAACTCGGTGATGCTGTCGCAGATCTGCTGGCTCAACGCAAGCCGGCACAACCCGTTTACGGTAGTTAGGAGATTACGATGTCTTTATCAAATACTTCATTATCGAATCCACCGGCTTATGTCGAGGGTCACGACCTTTTAAAAGGTAAGCGGGTCATCATCACCGCCGCGGCAGGAACAGGTATTGGATATGCGGCAGCAAAACGTTGTGCTGAAGAAGGGGCGACTATTCTTATCTCTGATATTCATGAAGGTCGGTTGGCCGATGCTGCAAGCCGAATTAAAAATGAAACAGGCGCCACAGCTGAAGCTTGTCTTTGCAACGTGACCAACCAAGCCGATGTAGATCAACTTTTCGCTTTCGCAGTGGAAACGATCGGCACGCCAGACGTCGTAATCAACAATGCAGGGCTTGGTGGTACCGCGGATCTGATCGAAATGACTGACGATCAATGGCAAGTCGTACTGGATGTCACTCTTAACGGAACTTTCAGAATGACCAGAGCAGCAATGCAGGTCATGAAGGGGAAGGGTGGTGTCATTGTTAATAACGCCTCTGTACTTGGTTGGCGGGCACAAAAAGGCCAGGCCCACTATGCCGCTGCCAAAGCTGGCGTGATGGCGTTGACTCGTTGTGCGGGAATGGAAGGCGCTGAAATTGGCATTCGTGTTAATGCGGTGGCACCGAGTCTTGCTATGCATCCTTTTCTCGCGAAGGTGACAACGGAGGCATTGTTAGCCGAGCTGACATCGAAAGAGGCCTATGGTCGAGCCGCCGAAGTTTGGGAGGTGGCAAATGTCATGGTTTTTCTCGCGTCAGGTTACTCAAGCTATATGACAGGTGAGACAGTCTCCGTCTCAAGCCAACGGGGCTAAGGGGATATTGTATGGGCATCGAGGTCTCTTACAAAAACCTGCATTCCTCAGAGGGAACAGATCTTGGTGCCACTGATTGGATGGAGATTGATCAGACCCGCGTCAATGGTTTTGCCGACGCGACCGATGACTATCAATGGATTCACGTTGATCCCGAAAAAGCACTGAATGGTCCGTTTGGCACAACGATCGCTCATGGATACTTAACGTTAGCGCTGGTCAACAAGTTTCTCCCGCAGCTAATTACTGTGACAGATATCTCTATGGGAGTGAATTACGGTTGCAACCGTGTTCGATTCCCATCACCCGTAAAAGTGGGTGCGAGGATTAGAGGGAGAGGGGAAGTGATCGCTGTTGAAGAGGTGACAGGGGGCAAACAGGTTGTCGTGCGAATTACGGTAGAAATTGAAAGTAATAGTCGTCCAGCTTGTGTGGTCGATACGATCAGCCGTTTTTATCCGTAGCATGCATTCGCCACTCTCCCCTCGCCAGAAAGGTATCTAGATGAAAGAGCTAGCAGGTAAAGTCGCGATTGTCACAGGCGCGGGTCAGGGGGTTGGTCAGGGTATTGCCTTCGCCTTAGCAGCCGCTGGCGTTAGCGTTGTTGTAGCCGGGCGAACCGAGGCAAAGCTGTCTGAAACCGTAGAGGTGATCGAGTCGCGCGGTGGCAGTGCTATCGCTGTTACCTGTAACGTCAAGAATCCTGACGATGTTGAGCGTCTGGTGTGCGCATGCGTCAAACAATTTGGCGGGCTCAACATCTTGGTCAACAATGCTCAGGAGGTACCTATTGGCTTGTTGCAGCAAGTAACTGATAAGGCCTTCACGGCTGGATTTGAATCGGGGCCTCTGGCTACACTGCGGTTAATGAAGCAAGCCTATCCCCATTTATTGGGTGATGGCTGCATTATTAATCTCGCCAGTACTGCGGCAAAACGCTGGGACATGTCCGGTTACGGTGCTTATGCTGCAGTGAAGGAATCAATCCGGTCGCTGACGCGTGCGGCTGCGTGTGAATGGGGTCCTGAAGGTATTCGAGCGAACGTCATACTTCCTCACGCGAAATCGCCGGGTCTTGCTGGTTGGATGGAGCAAAACCCAACCGAAGCTGCCGCATTTCAAGCATCCATTCCCCAGCGGCGCGTGGGTGAATGCGAGGAAGACATTGGTCGGTTTGTCGTTCAGCTCTGCAGCGAAGGCTCAAGCTATATCAATGGGCAGACAATTGCCGTCGATGGCGGTCAGGCATATCTCGGTTAGGAGGACAAAATGAATGCTTTTATTAATTTAACCTTGCGACGGGTCTTCATTACTGGCGGTGCAAAATGAATGAGTCTTATTCCCCGGTATACAGATACTTCGTGCTTTCAGTGCTGGTTATCTCCTATGTATTGAGTTTTATAGATCGTCAATTGATGACAATTTTGCTGGAACCGATCAAGGCGGAATTTGGTGCTTCTGATACCGCGATGGGTTTTTTAACGGGATTTGCATTTGCCGTGTTTTATGCGGTGCTGGGTATTCCAGTGGCGCGCCTAGCTGATAGATGGTCTAGGCGGAATGTGCTGGCAATTTCCATGGTGATCTGGAGCGCGATGACAGCGGCTTGTGGAATGGCTAGTACCTTCTGGCAGATGGCTGTACTTCGAGTCGGGGTTGGTGTTGGTGAGGCAGGCGGAACGCCGCCTTCACATTCTCTGATTTCTTCTTATTTTCCACAGCAGGAACGATCTACAGCTATGGGTATTTATGGTAGTGGGTCGCAGATCGGCGTGCTGATTGGTATGTTTGGCGGCGCTGTTATCGCGGAGACGATGGGCTGGCGCTGGGCGTTTTTCATCTTCGGGCTACCTGGTGTATTGATTGGCTTACTGGTGTTCGTCGTGGTCAAGGAACCGCCAAAACTTGCGGCCCCAGTATCGAGTTCAATGATGTCTGATGTGATGAAACTTTGGCAAACACCTGCTTTTGCAATCATCTCGTTTGCAACAGCATTTACTGCGCTGGCCGGGTATGGCATGGGTACATGGTTTCCAAGTTTTCTGATTCGTATTCACGGATTGACGCTAACCGAGGCCGGTTTGACGCTAGGTATCGTCGGTACGCTCGGAGCACTGATTGGCGCGGTGAGCGGTGGAATATTATGTGATCGCCTGACAAAATTCGACGCGCGATGGCAGCTCCGCGTGCCTTCGATTGGTGCTGGATTGTCCGTGATTTTCCTTGGCCTTTTCCTGATATGGCCTGAGAGTCAGCAGTGGCATCTGGGTGAATATCGCGTGCCTGTTGCGGTTGTTTTTCTTTTTTTCGGTGGCGTAGTTTCCTCTTTCTGGATTGGACCGACTTACGCTGCTATTCAAACTTTGACCCCGAGTCATTTGAGGTCGCAGGCATCGGCCCTGCTATTACTACTACTAAATCTTATCGGTATGGGTTTAGGCCCGCTCGTAGTCGGTGCACTGAGCGACCTATTAGCCCCCGCGCTGGGTGTGCAGTCTATTCGTTATGCGATGGTGATCAGTTTGGTGACTGTATTAGTGGGGTCAACGCTTTATTGGATGGGTGGCAACCAGTACCGGCAAGCGGTAGATAAAGGAGATAAGAATTGAAATTAGGTGCAGTTTATCCTCATCAGGAGATTGGGTCTGATCCGGCGGTGATTCGCGATTGGGCGCAGACCGCTGAAGGTCTCGGTTTTTCCCACATCGTTGCTTATGATCATGTACTGGGTGCAGCCAATTGCGAGCGTGAGACCGCGCTGTATGGTCCTTATGATGAAAGAGATGCCTTTCATGAGCCGATGGTGTTGTTTGGTTTTCTTGCAGCCTGTACTAAAACGATTGAGTTTGCGACGGGGATTCTCATTTTGCCGCAGCGACAGACTGCTCTGTTGGCCAAACAAATCACTCAGCTTGACTTGCTATCGAAAGGTCGGATGCGCCTTGGCGTAGGCACCGGCTGGAATTTTGTCGAGTATGAATCTCTAAATGAAGAATTTCAGTCGCGCGGTAAGCGCATGACCGAACAGGTACAAGTGTTGCGCGAGCTCTGGTCCGCGCCCGTTGTAGATTACCAGGGAGAGTTTCATCGTATTGATCGGGCCGGGCTGAACCCGTTACCTGGTCGCGACATCCCAGTATGGTTTGGTGGCTTCAGCGATGTCGCTTTTAGGCGTGCCGCTCGAATCGGTGACGGAATTATTCTTGGAGGAAGTCAAAACGCGAATGTACGCGCTGCTGCGCGTGTTCGTCAATTTGTCGAAGCAGAAGCGCGTAATGTTGAGGCTTTCGGTATAGAAGCATTTATTAACTTTCAGGACGGTGAAGATGTTTGGCGCAAGTACGCTCAAGAGTGGCGTGACTTGAACGCGAGCTATGTCTCAATCCGCGCAACTGAACTCAAAGGTGTTGGCTCAGGGTTGGATTCGCCAGCAGCGCATATCGAGGCGCTGAAAACTTTTTGGCATGCGGTCAATGATTTACAGGGTAATTAAACATGAAACTTGTATTGAAGGTAATATTTGGCTTGGTCATGTTCCTTGCTCTTGGTGTTGGCGTGTTACTCATTCCAGCGGTACAAACCTATCTGGTCGTGCTGAATCTACCAGCTTTTCCTGAGTGGCCCTCGCCAAAAACTTCATTAGTTAGTGAGGACAAAGGCGAAATCTATTTTGCAACAGAAAGCCCATTTGATCTCGAAATTATTTTTTCTGGAAGTGGGGGCACTCCAACGACGGGACTAGGCTATCTGACGTTTCCAGAAGACATTATTGACACTGAACCTTTGCCGGCGATGGTAGTTTTGCCCGGTAGTGGTGGAATCAAGTTAGGGCGGGAACATGAGTATGCGGCTTTCCTTAACGGCGAAGGTATCGCCGCGTTTGTCGTAGAATACTACGCAGCGAGAGGCTTGTCTGAGGAGACAAACTATTTGCTTCGAACAGGATCGGTCACAGAGTTCGATTTGATTACTGATGCTTACGCCGCACTTGTTTTACTTTCAACGCACCCGAGAATAGACGGAAACAGAGTAGGCGTTGTTGGGTTTTCCTATGGTGGTATGGCGGCTCGACTCTTAATGGATGAACGGATTCATCAAGCGATAGCACCAGGTCACCCAGGATTCGCTGCGCATATTGATATATATGGTCCGTGCTTCCAGAAACTTGGCACAGAAAAAACAAATGGCGCACCATTGTTGACCTTGCGAGGAACAAATGATGCTTCCAATGACCTTGCAGCTTGCGTGACCAGAGAATCAGAGTTACGTGATCTGGGTGTTGAGGTCACTGCGGTACTATATGAAGGCGCGGGACATGCGTGGGAAAATACTCAGCAACAATTTTTTAGTGAAAACTCACCCTATCTTCAGGGCTGCGAGTGGCATTACGACGAAGTGGGTGTGCCCTGGGTGGACGGTGAGTTACTTTTGTCTTATTCACCAAATGCATCGCGGGCAGAGCGAATAGCAGCACGACTGCGGATGGGTTCACAATTGGGTGACTGCGTTAAAAACGGTTATCTGATCGGCAGGGACGAGAAAACTAGAAATCAGGCATACCTGGATGCAGCCGAATTTTTACACGCGCATCTTTAGCATTATCGCGGGGTCGCCGGTGTAAGAGAATAGGGTTTATCTGGACTGACCTTCGTGTCTTTGCTTTCGAACGACAGTATAGTCCGCACCACCAGAGCTGCCTCGAGAAGATCAAGGGCTGATGGTTTCAAGTGCCTTTGCCAATGGCTCGAGGATCTCCACTTTGTAGGGGTTACGCAGACTAAATATCACCGTGTTTACGCCAGCCTCGCCAAGGGCGGCAGCGATAGAGGCGCTCTCGTTTGGTGCCTGATCCGCTGGAAGTGCAATTTGCACAGAGCATTCGATTTCATTAATGTCTCTTCCAACAGTCTGACAGTGAGCCTTCAGAATGTTGTGTTTGGCGGTAAATTGCTCAGGCGACGCAAACGGCAGATTCCAGTGGTCAGCATACATGGCAACAATTCTAAGGGTTCGCTTTTCGCCACCCCCTCCAATAACAATGGGAGGGCCACCCGGTTGCAGGCCCTTCGGTTCACATCGGGCATTGTTAAGCTGGAAATGCTCGCCAGCGAAGGATGTATACTCCTGAGTCAGCATTGACCTGACAACCTGCACGCTCTCTTAAAACCGGTCCATGCGTTGTTTCATCGGTAAGAGGTCGATTCCGTAAGCATGGCTTTCGCCCTGATGCCAACCCGCACCTAACCCGAGATTCAGACGTCCATTGGAAATAATATCCAGGCTGGTGGCCATGTTTGCGATCAATGTGGGGTGCCGGTACGGCGTACCTTGCACCATGCAACCCACGCGAATGCGTTTTGTATGTGCGGCGAGTCCGGTCAGCGTGACCCAGGACTCAAGACAAGTGCCGTTCTCGTCTCCGACCAATGGGTAGAAATGATCGAAATTCCAGCAACCTGTGAACGCTTCAATATCATCGACAGCTGTCCAGATATCGAGCATGCTTTGCCAACTACAGTGTTGAGGCGGCGTTTTAATGTCGAATTGCATATGGGTTCTCTCTCATTACAAGAATTCGAACTGCAGGATTGAAAAGATTTTAACCTTGTGGCCGTTTGTTGTGAATCACTTTGAAAGACCATACGCTATCGCGGATGGTAATGCGTGTAAAATAGCGAAAAAGCATCTTAGCTTTTCTCTCTAACCCGCGCAGACGAGTGTTCTGGCCTCGCTTGCAGGCGATCGCTGTGTTTAGGACAATCTGCAATTCAAGCGCCAGAGTTCCTGACCATCATTGTGGTACTTTCTCTCGAAAGCTGTAACACAGGGTTCAGGATGATATCGGGTGACGATAGGGTGCATGCCAACGATCAAGAGTGACCGCGCAAACTCGGTGATATAGATATCCCAGTTCGTTCTGACTTCCAGATTACCACCGAGATCAACCAGTGCCGGGAAAGCAGGTGATCCATACCAGCGATTGTTGAGCTGGGAAGACTTAGGATATGGGTTCGGAAAGAGCAGGCAGTGTTTTTTTGGTTTCCATGCCGCATTGATTGCCAGCCTCCAAAAATCATTAACATCTGCGCGCACTAGGCGGTAATTATCCGTTGGACTGGGCTCTGTGTTCTTATTGAGCCGGGTCTCTGACTTATCCAGACCGATGATGACAGCCTCAGGATTGTTCCTCGCCAACCATCGGGTGCTCTCTCCATCACCGCAACAGGAGTCGAGGATAAGGTCCCCTGATCGCGTGGAAAGCCATGATTGCGTTGCTTCAAAAGTCTTGAGAGTATGATCGGCAATAGGTTTCAGCCATGCATTGTCGAGGTGTTTCAGCACCGTTCTTTCAAGCTGTTCATGTGGTGCCTGCTGTGTTGTGATGATGCGTCGGACGTCGGACATTGTTGTTTTCGAATCAGGATCTGGAAGCGTTCATTATGCTTAAAATTTACGGAGTACCCAACTCCCAGCCTGTAAGGGCAGTCGTATGGGTTTGTCTGATTAAGCGACTGCCTTTTGAATTTCTCATGACCAGTCAAAATGTGACAGCCAAGCAATCGGAGTATTTAGCGAATGTGAATCCGAGAGGAACGATTCCAGCGATCGATGATGATGGTTTTGTCCTTTGGGAAAGTAATGCAATATTGATCTATCTCGCTGAAAAATATGGCTGGACGGATATTTGGCCTGATGAGCTGACCGCAAGAGCGCGGATAAATCAATACCTTCACTTTCATCATCGTAATACGCGAGAATTGGTCGCTGTTTGGAGCCGGACGCTGTGGCCTTCGCTTTTTAATGTCACTGACCCCGACGAAGGTTGGCTGAGCAGAAATACATTTCCAGGTTTGAAAAATAACGATGAGGTTGTTAGAAACACCCTAGATATTGTTGATGGCATGTTAGCGGCAGACACTTTTCTAGCAGGTCCGACGATAACTATTGCCGATATTTGTGCCTATGAGGAGCTGGGACAAAATCAGGCGAAGTACGCAAATTGTATCGACTATGCGAACTACAAAAACATTCAGCGTTGGTTTCTGGAAATGGAGAAGTTGCCACGCCATGCAGAAGCCCACGCAATATGGTTACTGCTGGGTGATTTGAATGAAATTACCGGGGGAATGAAAACAGTCGCCCAAGCTAACAAAGAAGCCGGAAGGATTTGGACAAGTACTGCAGGGACGGGTTGAAAGTAATCGCTAGCGCTTGACCTTGTTGTGTGCGGTCAAGGTTTTCGAGTGAGACCCGGTTTTAGCCCTACCTGCAGCGTCATAACTCTGCAGGTAGGGCTAAAGTCCATGGGTATTGGATCGTTGTTTCGTCTTATTAGGGCAGTTTGGTTTTACGTAAATACGGCAACACTGCATCAAAGCTGCCAAACTTAGCCTTTGCGTCTTCATCGCTGACAGTCGGTGGAATAATCACGTCTTCGCCTGCAGCCCAATTCACGGGTGTAGCGATACCGTGCGCCGATGAGGTTTGTAGCGCATCAAGTGCGCGTAATATTTCGCCAAAATTTCGCCCAACTGACATCGGATAAGTCATTGATAGTTTCAATTGTTTGTCCGGGCCAATGATGAAGACAGACCTCACAGTTGCGCTATCGGCAGGTGTTCTTCCATCTGGCATGTAGGCCTCGGCAGGTAACATATCAAAGGCTTTGGAAACCTCTAGTCCCTCGTCTGCTACGATTGGAAATCCAGCGCTGGCGCCTGATACTTGTTCGATATCCTGCTTCCACTTTTTATGGTCTTCAACGCCGTCGACAGACACGCCCATGACCTTGGTTCCGCGTTTCTCCCATTCCTCTGCCAGCTGCGCTACTGCGCCGAACTCCGTAGTGCAAACCGGCGTGAAGTCTTTAGGGTGAGAGAACAGTATTGCCCAGTTATCACCAATCCAATCGTGGAACTTAATGGTGCCCTGATCCGTTTCAGCGGTGAAATCCGGTACAGTGTCATTGATACGCAAAGCCATGTGAAAATTCTCCAGTAGATGATGAATAGTGAAGTCTTCCCTCTTATTGAGCATGTTGCAAGTATCAATCCAAGATTGTGCTTTGTCTATCTAGTCTGTGGGGCCTAGAGCCCATATACTAATGAAATCGAAGAAAGTGCAAAACAAGGCGTCGAGTTGGCTATCGTAACCAAAAATAGAATGAATTTAGTACCTCTCGTCTAGCAAACGGTTGTCGTCTATGTGCCACGGATAAAAGACTTATCTTCGATGCTAAGTACAAGTTTATCAAAAAGTAGCATGAAGGATTCGGTGCTCAGCTAGACCGGAAGCGAGTCGATGTTGTTTGAATTGGTGTTGGAGAAAAGCAATGACACAATCTGAAGTGCTAGCCCCTGAAGCCTTTAGGGCAAATTTCTTTGAAGAAGGCTATGTCATCTTGCGCGGTTTTGTCCCAGAGGACACATTGCTTTCGATGGAAGCGCACATCTTGGGCTTGTGTGATCAACTTGAT
>CAXRCG010000189.1:0-15058 GCA_964228885.1 Pseudomonadales bacterium
GTTGTTTTTAAGTGCGCTTTTGAATAACGGGCGACTATGTTTTTGCCTTGCAGACGGTAAGACGCCGCCCAAAGAAGACAATCGAATTGGACCCGCCGGCAAGCAAAAAAAATTTCAGCGACTCAATTTGCATCTTTGTCAATTTAGATTATTGCAATTTCAGCGTTGATTAAAGACTGGTTCGCGCTTTTCGAGAAAAGACGCCATGCCTTCTCTTGAGTCTGCTGTGTTACGGTTTGCTATCACTGCCAACCGTTCAGCTGACAACAATTCCTCTAGAGATCTATCTTCCGAACCAACAATGACATTCAACATGCTTCGCACTGCGCCTGCCGGTTGTTTTGCTAATTCATGGGCAAGCGCGACCGCACGAGCTTTAAGCTCGTTCAAAGGCCATACTTCATGCACGAGACCAATGCGATAAGCCTCTGGACCAGTGATCTTTTTAGCACGCAGAATAAGATCAAGCGCATGATGACTACCAACACATTTAGAGAGTCGCGCACTACCACCCCATGCAGGAACTGCCCCAAGTTCCATTTCCGGCAATCCAATTTGTGCATTTTCTTCTGCAGCTAACCTGAAGTGGCATCCCAAAGGTAGCTCCAGCCCACCTCCCAGACAATAACCAAACAGAGTAGCTATCCATGGCTTGCCCATATTCTCTATTTTCGAAATAACATTAAGGCGTTGATCAAACACAGCATCCGCACTTCCTTTGACTTTTATACCCTCGGGTAACTGTTTTAAGTTCATGCCAACTGAAAAATTCTCGTTGCCTTCACCCGTTAGGACGACGGCACGTATGGCCTGATCCTCTGAAATTTCATTGACCAAGATCTCCAATTCGTCCATAAAATCCAATGACATCCTGTTATACGGCGCATCATTAATCGAAATAATGGCGACAGCTTCATCACGCGTAAACACTAATGATTCTGATATATGGTTCTCTCTTTTGGTGTCTTTGCCCATGCAACTGCTCCTCTCGTGCGCGAGTATTTTCTTTCACTGCTCCTACAATATCTGTCAACAACACCTGACATCAAGTTGGCGTTAATTTTCGTATCGGATTAAGCGTAGTCGAACCCTGTTACTATTTTTTGTGTTGGCACGCAGCAAATCGTCATGCTGGCAGAAATTATTTCTGCCAGCAGTTTCGCCTGATCACCTGAGGGGTGCAAACCACCCATCGCCTAATCGCGCCGTGCGCTCAAAGATTATCCCTTTGACGCGTCAAAATTTCTTGATGATAAGCTTGGCGAGTAAAGACTCTCGCTAGCATATTTGTTTGATTGCGCGCACCGATCGGAGACCTGAAATTTATGGGATCAGAGTAAACGTCTTCCACCTTTCCATTATTAACAGCTCAAGCTTAGTCCGAGCTTTTTTATGCCAGGCACAAGACTTAGTTTCATTAATAAACGATACCTTGCAAATCAGCAGGTTCACGCTGGCACTCTACACTGACCCTCAAAATCGTCAGCCGATGTGATCGACAACCTTGAGATGTTGTGCTATTTGATCAATCTGGGTCATCCAGCTATTAACAAGTTTTAGCGAGGAGGGCGCAGCAGTGACGCCAAATTTGATCTCTTTCGATAGTATCGCCTCAACTGCCAGCGATACCGGGATTGACACCAATTTTGCCATGGCAGTTATCTTTTTGTCACCCCACGCATCTAGCACGTAGGTCTTGTTGTAGACACTTTGACCATCTTTCTCTGCTTTGAATTCAACACAGAGTACAACCCGGTCTGGGTCATTTTCGTCATAAGCGTGTGCTGTCCAGAACGCATCAGACATTTCTTTCAAACGGGCATCCCCAGCTTCACCTTCTAGGGTCTCGATTTCGGTAAACACGTCTGCCCACGCATCTGCCCATCCATTTAATCGCAACGTGCCACGAACGAAGTTTTTGATTTTCCAATCACCACCAAACTTATAGTCTTCTATAAATGGCAAGCTATCTCGATTTGGATAGACCTCAAAACTTTCGGACTCTGGCAAAGGCGCAACATACGACCCGAGTGCTTCCCAGGGGCGTGACGTTTCAAGGTTTTCAAAATCACGGATAGATTTAGAGGGAGAGCGAAGTGCTTTTAATACTCCCAATGGAGACCAGCTGAACTTATAGCGAAAATCATTTGGAATCTTAGGAACACCGCCACAGTAAGATATGAAGCTAATGTCGTTATTCACATCGTAGGTAGCGGATGCGCGGTAGTCTGCTATCAACCAGTGGGCCATGAGATGGTCAATACCCGGGTCTAGTCCCACTTCGTTTACCATCATCAGTTCCAGGCGCTTGGCTTTTTCATCTAACGCGCGCATTTCAGGTGAAATATAAGATGAGGAAACAAAGTGTGCCGAAGCTGCGATGCATGCGTTTGCCACTGGCACATGCCATTCACCTGGCAGCATAGAAACAGCGACATCGCCCGCAACTAACGTGGTAGAGAACTCATCGAAATCAAAATTTTTGATATTTGAGGTCAGGTCGCCAACAGCAAACTGTGCTTTTTCTATCGTGCGGTTCCACACCACAACATCATAGCCTGTCTCGATAAGTCGCCTTAAACCTGGAGCAGCGGACAATCCTGTACCCAGCCAGTGAATTTTTGACATAGTAGTCTCTTTCTATTTGATGGTGTGATGAGTAAATATTTGATCTGACGGGGCTTCAGCGCCACTTTAACTTTATCAAGCCACATCAGAAACTGCAGCGAGGATAGGGGAAATAAACCACATTTTCTGAAGATCGGTCAAGTATGGTGATAGGCTGACCTAGTGAAGAGCGATTAGCCGAGGTGCTTTTCTGTTGCACGGGAGAAATGAGATGCCGTGGTTTTAACCATTACATAGTGGCACTTAAGAACTAGCCTATTGTAGCGCTCACGCCTTCATACGCTTGCTTAAGCAAGAATTGTTGCGTCAGCATCACACGGGTGGCGGTTGCGCTTCGATGTGATCCACGATCTTCTGAATTATGTCTGGGTTAGTAACATCGGCGAGATGATCAATGACAGGAATGCAAACGCCGACGCTTACATTGATAACCCGGCGACCAAATCTTAATTGCGGTCACGTTTGTTGACTCAAGATATACTCGATGATGCTTGGCGGTGCGACTACCATCGCCATAAAAAAAAGATATCCCTCTACAATGTGCCAATTCTTGATATCTAGCTTGCCGACATCACCCACTTTATTTTCTGAAATGGCGTAAATTAAAGTGGAGAGATAGATGGCTAGTGGAACGAAAATAGAAACTGAAATGGCACTGACTCTTAGAACGAAACTACCATCGTCCATCCACTGGGTCACGATGATAAACATCATCACGCCAATAACTGCTTGAAGCACAACGTTATATGCGCTCGCAAAAATTAGCCTTTGACTTCGGGTGCTGTTGCTTGATTGCAGCAAGTACAGCGCGATAAAAGATCCAAAAACCAGTAGAACAATTGGCGGATGCCATAGTTGTAACAGTGGGAATTGCGCAAATACGATAAAGCCTATAACCGGTAGTAAAAGCGTAAGCGCGATAGCAAATAAGCAGGCGGCTCTATTCCTTGCACACCTGTTTTCTCCAGCGCGAGCATGCATACAAGATAGAAATAAAAGTCCTGAAGTTATAAGGGACAGGAAAATACCAATAAATCCAGAGCCGGCGTCTGATGCCTGAACCAGTGACAGCAGCGATATATATAACCCTACGGGTACTGAAATTGAACGAACTGTAAATGCAACCGAGGTGCCCGCCATTGCTCGTAGCAAAAGGGCGACTAAAACAATCGTCACAAAGACCACAGCACTTGCCAAAGTCTCTATAGGATAAATGGAAGCACCAGACCACCAGAAAGTGAGACCAAGCGTGCCGATGAAAGTTACCAGTCCTAGTAATTTTCTCTGAGTCTCCACTCTGCTTTCGGCCATCAGTCCTACCTCATGAATCGTTATCTTAAACAGTGTTTTTCGAGATTTCAAAAGTAGAGGACAGCGGAAATAGACCACATATTCCGAAGAACGGTTATGTCTGTTGGTTGCTGATATTCAGTCAAATTTAGGGCCCAGTGGCGTGGTGATCCTTTATTTGGTCAATGACTGCCAGTGACCCTGCGCATGTGCGCGCTCGCCTCTGCTTTGCTCTTGTTCATGCTGAATATAACTGGCATAGGACAAGGCCCATACCTTGTCGGTATCGCTAACGACCTGCTTGCCACAGACTACAGGATTGACTCGCTGCGTTATGCGCTGTGTCATTGTGTTTTAGCAAACCTTTGCGGAGCTTTTCTGCATTTTATGGGTGCAAGATCATTGCGAGCGAATTTGATTCTACTGAGGCACTGATGATGCAGAAGGTAGTGTAGTCTCAAAAACAACAGGTGAAGTGAACCACGCACAAGCGGCATTTCCTGGTACGAGCCACTCTGGTAGGTGTGCTGTCGGCCTGAATTTATAAACGCTACCCAAAGATCAATCGTAAAGTCCTCGAGGACTCGTTTTTTGGCCGGTCAAGTCTGGTCCCTCTTCTCGCCACCCATTGAAAGTTTTCTCGCCCAATAGTTTTGCGAACGTTGGATCATCGGCGTAGCGCGCGAAAACTTCCGGATATCTATCATCGCCACGTCGTTCCTGAGTCGACATAAATGGTCTGCAAAAATAGGCGGCCAGGTTAATGCGTGTCCCTGGTACATCCCGTCGCCAGCCTCCATGCCATGTATTTCCGTGCCAGATGACCGCATCGCCGGGTGCTATTTCCACCGTTACAGCACCGCGAGGGAGCTCCCAGTTTACCTCATCAAGCTCTAATGGACTTAGCTTCTTGCCCATAATGTCCACTAGTGTCTCGTCGCCGGATTTCCAATTCTCATGCAGTGTTGGTTGTCGTTTTTTAAGATGACTGCCGGGAAATATCACCAGGGCGCCTTGCTCCTGACTGTAAGGCGTGAGTGCATAATTGCAGTTGGCGATTGGCGCTGCGTCGGTAAGGAAGCCATCAGTTTGTCCATCTGCGTGGATTCCTAAGGGCATGCCGCCCGGTCCTCGAAAATGACTACCCATTGAGGAAAGAACACAGCTTTCTCCCAATAAATAGTCAATCAACGCCAGAGGTTTCGGTTCAAGCAAGATTTCCGGAAAAACCGCGTCATCGAAAAGAAGATAATGCTGATAGCTCATCCCGTTGAAGTCATCATTGGTCGCGGTGTCAGGATCAATCGATTTATGTACAGTGCTTTCAACTCGCCGGAGGATCGCCGCTTTTGCCCTATCGATTCGATCTTGAGAAAGGACAGATTTTAATATCGTATAACCCAGAAGCTTGAGTTCTAATAGATTGCTCGTTAAACCCAATGTATCAATACGCTTCAGGATTCGCTTCAAAGCTGGGTCGTTGGTGGCGGCAAGAAGAGGGGCAGTGAATTGCTCACTTGCAGCTTCTGATGGATTCAATTGCGACATTTACATCTCCTCTTCGTTGCACTATGCGTTTATGGTAGACGTAAACGTGACGGAAGATAAGGGAAATAATCCACATATTCTGAAGATCGGTCAAGTTTGGTAATTATTGATGTTTAGTCTAGTTACGACCCACCGGTATGGTGATTGCTGCTGTTTGGTAGCCTGAACCGGATATCTTTACGACGCTTAACATAACCCTGCCGGTAACCGGGTGAGTATTAGCCCTAATTTGACGCTAACGATGACGCTAGGTCTACGATTGAATCCCTATGATGCCTTCAGTATGCTGGTGAACTCACCACCCTGTTGCCATGCTTTCCCTGTGGACCTGGCCTCTCACTGAGGCCAGGCTCGTAGAAATTCAGCGCAAAATTTACGATGAACAATTGTCCAAGTCTGAAACCGAAAAGCGGAATTCAGCTTAAAGCCAGTGAGCAATTCTCAGTATCTGTCCACTAATTTTCGGTCAACATGATCGCTACAGATACCAATGTCGCTCTGACTAGTAAGTCATAGATGACTTCCATCTTATTGCACGACCGTTATAATCAAGTTCACTTTACATGGAGGTCATGGAATGGGACTTGCGAACTACAGTGTCTATCCTGACGTAGACAATCTGATGGCGGAGTTTAAACAGTATGACCTGTTTGAACATGTGGTCGAGTTGGAATCTTATGGTATGACCATCGTACCGCCAGAGAGAATGCAAACCAGCGAAGGGTTTATTGATCGACTACGGGATGCCATCGTTCGTACATGCGAACAGCGGAACGACATCACCATTGGCGATGTAAAGACAGCCAGTCCATCTGGAGGACAGATGTTCCACAACAGTTGGGATCTGTTGGAAGAGGATGAGGTATTCGTTGAAGCAGCTGTTAATCCAGTCGTGCTGGCGCTGGTGCGCTGGTTACTCGGTCAAAGCGCAGTGTTTTCAGGCCAGACCTGGATTATCAAAGCGCAGGGAACGCCGGGACTCGGTCTGCATAGTGATGCTCATGGCGTTCCTTCCGGTGCAGGTCAGATTGCACATATGTGCAATGCGTCCTGGATCTGTACCGATTATGAAAGTTCTTCAGATGGGCCCACGGTCTTCGTTCCCGGCAGCCATAAGTATGGCCGGGCAACATTACCCCATGAAGCTAATCTTGAAAATACGCCTTACAAGTTCGTTCCACTCATCGCGAAGGCAGGTTCGCTAGCGATCTGGAATGGTGCAACCTGGCATGCATCTCAGAAGCGCACGAATCCTGGCCTGAGAGTGACATTTGTGCAGAACTATATGCGCCCTTACATGCGAGTTCAGCATAATTATGAAGATACTTCTCCTCAGTTACTTGAGAAGTATCCCGAGTTAAAGAGAGTGATTGGCAAGTCACTTTATCCCTAAGAAGATTCCCAGAATCCAGAAGGGTCTCGGATTGCTCCTTTCATGAAAGCAGGAACAGACCCTTTCGCCTGATCCTTAGCACCAGTTGAAACTAATTCGTTGCCGTTCCAGAATGCTGACAAACGGCTCGTATAACAGAACTCAACCGATAGGAAAGCGCTATGACAGAGAAACTCACATCAGGTGACCAGTTCCCGGCACTTAGCCTGTCAGTGGTGGGCGGTGAAACGATTAACTTGCCCGATGATCTGGACTCACCGCTCACTGTGGTGCTTTTTTATCGTGGTCACTGGTGACCGTACTGTCGCCGGCTTTTAGCCGGATTTAACGAGCGCCGTGAAGCGTTAGCTGCAGAAGGAGTCAAGGTAATTGCTGGTACGGTTGATACCGAGGAGCAGACCAGTGAAGTAGCGGCTCCCCTTGAGTTCCCAGTTGCCTATGGCATGTCCCGTGAGGATGGTGATGCCATCGGATCCTGGTGGGAGGAAAGGCGCAATCATATTCAACCTAGTGAATTTGTGTTGAACAGTAAAGGGAGAGTGCTGATGTCTACTTACAGCAATTCCCCTGTAGGTCGGATGGATCCTGCTGAAACCCTCACATTGATCAAGTTCCTGAATGCCCAGCGCGCTAAGAAGTAATCAATGTGAAGATCAGCGGCGGATTCGAATCACCCGCAATTTGGAAAGCCCCAGAAGGACCCGCGCTTTGGAGGGTCGCTGTTCGCTCAAGCTAAACACTAGGTGTGATTGATGGTAATTAAGCGGAATTAAAAGCTGTGTCTTTTCGCGGCTTCGCGTTAAAGCAACTTCACGCCACGAACCCGAGCATTATAAGCCTGCCGGAAAGATCGAAGTTCACAAGGCAGGTGCGCCTAGACCCTGAAACCCTCGTCCGTCAGGGGCATGCTGCGAACGCGTTTTCCTGTCGCCGCGAAGATCGCATTAGCCACTGCCGGCGCCAGCGGTGGTAACGCCGGCTCACCAAGGCCAGTCGGATCATAGTTACTTTCGATAAAGTGCACATCGACTTCGGGCGCTTTGTCGATACGCAGGACTGGATACTGGTCAAGGTTGGTTTGTTCAACCCGGCCATTTTCCATGGTGATCTTCTGACCCGCCATCGTGCTGAAACCATCAATAATGGAACCCTGAACCTGCGAAACAGCACCGCTGCGATTAATGATCGGTCCAACATCCACAGCAGCAATCACCTTGTGCAAAGTAACCTGAGCACCGTCAACACTGACTTCAGCTACCTCGGCAACATGCGCGGCATGACAGAAGTAGAAGGAGAATCCGAGGCCACGACCTTCAGGCATCTGCCTGCCCCAGCCGGCTTTCTCTGCGGCGAGCTTGATCACACCAACAGCCCGTTCAGTGTTCATTGAGCGCCAGTGACCATCATTTAACCAGCGGGGTTCACCCATCAATTCAATCAGAAGTTCCACATGATCGCGATCTGCTGCTGTCGCCAGCTCATGAATAAATGCCTGGGACACAAAAGCATGCGTATTTGAATAGGGAGCACGCCAGGGACCAACCGGAGTATCCATACGGAAATTAGTCAGGGAACCACGGACATGTTCCATGGTGTTAAACGGAAATGCCCCTGGATTCGGGCCATTGAAACGAGAGGCCACACCCTGTGGTGCCGGACCAACGGTATGCTCCTCGAAAGCTGCAATCTTGCCTTCTGGGCTAATCGCCCCCCTGAGACGATTGAAGCCGCCTTCACGCAGGAAGTCATAGCGAATGTTATCTTCGCGGGTCCAGGTGAGCTTGACCGGGCGACCTGAGAGCTTTGATAGCTCAATAGACTCGATCACATATTCGCTACTGGTACGACGCCCAAAACTTCCACCCATACGCTTGATGTGTATGGTGAGCTGATCTTTTGCAAGACCATAACGATTCTTCGCCATCTCCTGGAAGCGCGGACCATTCTGCGTGGGAATCCATACTTCAAGGTGATCTGCTTTACCTCCGGTACCTGGCCTGAAGTCCGCGGTGCAGTTCATCGGCTCAAGGCACAAGTGTGTTACATAGGGAAACTCATAAAAACTGGACACGACCTGGTTTTCAGGATTATTGAAAGCCGCATCAACGTTACCCACATCAATCGGGACATTAGCACCGGTATCGCTGACCTTCTTCGCAAATTCTTCGAAAGCGGTCCAGCTGTCTTTCGAAGCTTCAGATTCGTCCCACTTGATCTCCAAGGACTCTCTTGCCTGAAATACCGACCAGGTGTCTTCACCAACGATGCCAACACCATCCATAAGTTCCCGTACGTTGCCATTACCCTTCACAATCCAGGCATTCACCACACCCGGCAGCTTACGGATCTCGTCAACATTGGCACTGACAATCTTGCCGCCAATTGCAGGACACTTAACATAGGTGCCGTACAACATGTCTTTTACCCTGGTATCAATACCAAAGTCGCCCACTCCGGTTACGATCTCCAGCGAATCTACCTGGCTGACAGAAGTACCGAGAATCCGATAATCATCACGATCTTTAAAAACCAGGCTTTCTTTGCTCGGGATAGGTTGCTTTTGCGCTAGCGCTGCCAGCTCTGCAAAAGTTCGTGACTCACCGGTAGGAACATGCACCACACGGCTGTCTTCTGCCTTAAGCTCGTTTTTTGGCAGTTCCATTGCGATCGCTGCTGCAGCGATAAACATATCACGGGCGGTGGCACCCATCTCACGCATCAGGTTCCAGTTCAGATAAACCGTAAATGAACCACCGGTCGACTGTTTACCATAACGCTCAGTGTCGATTTCCGGCGATTGACGGACTTCAACATCATCCCAATTAGCCCCAAGCTCTTCCGCAACGATCATCGGCAACGAGGTTTTAATGCCCTGCCCCATCTCTGGAGAACCAGAATAAATAATGATCTTACCGTCGTCCCGCACCTGCACGTAGGCGTTCAGTTCTGCAGAACCCACCAGACTGGCTTCCATAGCACCACCAACCAATGGCAATCCCAGAGCAAAACCACCACCGGCAATGGAGGTGGCCTTCAAAAATCCTCTTCGAGTGATCATGGTGCTCATACCTTCACCTCCTGGTCAGCAGGCTGCTCATCACTCGCCGCTGCGTTATAGAATCCAGCAGCAGTGTGGATAGCTTTGCGTATCCGGATGTAGGTGCCACACCGACAATAGTTTCCTGACATCGCATTGTCGATGTCCTCATCGGTCGGGTTGGGTTTACTATCAAGAAGCGCCGCTGCGGACATAATCTGACCCGCCTGGCAATAGCCGCACTGCGCAACGTCCTGATCAATCCAGACCTGCTGCAATACATGAAGCTTGTCGCTGCTGGCCAAACCTTCAATGGTAGTAATCATACTGCCATCTGCGCTGCTCACCGGTAAAAGGCAGCTGCGAACAGGCGCACCATCGATGTGAACCGTGCAGGCACCACATTGACCAATACCACAGCCAAATTTGGTACCGGTCAGACCTGCTTTATCCCTGAGCGCCCATAACAGGGGCATATCTTCTGCAGCTTCAATCGCAGTCCTCTTTCCGTTAACTTTTAGTGTGTACTTCGGCATCTCTCTTCCCGTTTGGCAAATCAGAATTTATGAATATGGTATGTTGAGCTAATGAATATATTAAAGTGGACAACCATTGTCATTAGTCTGCTGGCGATTATTTTGACGCAAATTAGAGCTACAAAAAGCATTTTTCCGAGATGTCAAAGTATCGCTTTCGGGGTTTTTGAGTTAAAAACTCTCGGGTAATGGATGGTCACTGGCTGTCATAATGCTTATTTGCTGGATTACTCTCGGTTGGGTTGATCACTTAGGAGATTGAAAGGTCGAGCAGAGTTGATTTGACCTGTTTGTTCGGGCGTATGATTAGGATTGAATAGCAGTTGCAGGATTATTCGGTGGCGTTGCGACCTAGGCGGCCCCCTTATGTGAACCGAGATCTTTTGGATTATATTCGGGTCAGTAACATCGACGATAAAGCACATGGTGCCACCACACAATGGACGCAGCGGGCTGCGAATAGCAGTGACCGTTACTTATCCGACAAGATCGGAGGAATTGGAGGGGGACATGCAGCACGCAACGACGGCCAAGATGGTGTCCACATGGTGATTGAACAGACAAGCGGTTCCCAGCCGCCGGAGATCGATCAGCCGCTCGATGTTCTCGTCGTCGGCGCCGGCTTCAACGGACTGTATCAACTCCACCGCCTTCGCCAAGAGGGCTTCGACGCTCAAATCGTCGAAGCAAGTTCAGGCGTCGGCGGCGTCTGGAACACGAACCGCTATCCGGGTGCACGCGTCGACTCCCACGTGCCGAACTACGAGTTCTCGATCGAGGCTGTGTGGCGCGACTGGAACTGGACCGAGCGGTTCCCGGGTCAGGAAGAGCTGTGCCGCTACTTTGACCACGCCGTTGACACACTCGACTTGCGGCGCCACATTCGTCTCGACACGCAAGTCACGGCTGCTCGTTTCGACGAAGAACGTTGCCGGTGGGTTGTCGAGACGACGGCAGGCCAGATCGTCGCGCAATACTTCGTGCTGTGCACCGGCTTCGCGTCAAAGCCGTATATTCCCAACATCGCTGGCCTCGACGACTTCGACGGCACGTGTCAGCACACGGCGCAGTGGCCCGACGGAGGTGTCGCCTTCTATGGCAAGCGGGTCGGCGTGGTCGGCACAGGCGCCAGTGCGGTTCAGATCGTGCAAGAAGCAAGTCGAACCGCCGCTGAGTTGACCGTATTCCAGCGCACTCCGGTGACGGCATTACCGATGCAGCAGCGCAGCCTCACGGTTGCTGAACAGGAGCGGGCCAAGCTTGAGTATGCGGAGATCTTTCAACGACGCAATGAACCGCCCGGCAGTTTCTTTGACATTGTTCGCCAGGAAGTCGGCGCGTTGGAAGTGTCGTCCGAGGAGCGGCGTGCGGTCTTTGAAGAGGCATGGGAGGCAGGCGGCTTTCACTTCTGGGGCGGAACCTTCAAAGACATTGGTCTTGATCTCGCCGCCAACCGCACCGCATACGACTTCTGGCGGGACAAGACTCGTGCCCGGATCATGGACCCGGCGGTCGCAGAACTCCTCGCACCGCTCGAGCCGCCCTACCCGTTCGGCACGAAACGCCCCTCGCTCGAGCAAGGTTACTACGAGTGCTTCAACCAACCGAACGTGCACTTGGTTGACCTGCAGGGCGCTCCTATCGAGTGCGTCACAACAACTGGCGTGCGCACCTCGGACGGACGGCAACATGATCTCGATGTGCTCGTGTTGGCAACAGGATTTGACGCAAACACGGGTGGCCTGTTACAGATCGACATCGCCGGTCCGTCCGGCGACACGCTGACGCAGCGCTGGTCCGACGGTGTTGAGACACAGTTCGGGATGGCCGTCAACGGTTTCCCCAACCTGTTGTTCCTCTATGGTCCCCAGAGTCCGACAGCGTTCTGCAACGGCCCGACCTGCGCAGAGCTGCAGGGGGACTGGGTCGTCAGAATGCTAATTCACATGCGTCGAACCGGATCGACACGTGTTGAGTCGACCGCGAGCGCTGACCGTCGATGGGCGGAGCACCTCGAAGAGGTCGCTGCGATGGCCCTGCTCTCTCAGGCCGATAGCTGGTACATGGGGGCCAACATCCCCGGGAAGAAACGCCAGCTCCTGAACTATCCCAGCACCGACGGGTACTTAATGTTCATCGCTGCCTGTGAGGCGAACGGCTACGAGGGGTTTTCCTTCGACTAACCTGACGCCGGGGATAAGGAAAATAAACCACATATTCCGAAGAACGGCCATTTAAGGTGGTTGGCTGACTTACCCTCGGTAGGGTTGATTGCTTAGGAGATTGAAAAAGAACTAAGCGGGGTGAAGTATCACCGGGACATCCTTTATCCCCCTGATAAAATTGTTTGGTAGTCGCTCGACTTCACCCACTACTTCGACTTTGTCGAAGCGCTTTACAATCTCTTCCCAAAGGATCCGCAGCTGCATCTCTGCTAGCCGATTACCCATGCAACGGTGCACACCAAAACCAAAGGCAACATGCGACCTTGCATTCGGCCGGTCAATAATCATTTTCTCAGCATCTTCAAAAACGGACTCGTCACGATTGCCAGACAGATACCACATGATGACTTTGTCGCCCTTCTTAATCTGTTTGCCACCAAGTTCGTAATCCATCAGAGCGGTGCGACGCATGTGGATAACTGGGGTTTGCCAGCGTACCATTTCTGACACCATATTCGGAATCAGGTCGGGATTGTCACGCAACTTTTGGTACTGGTCCGGATACCTGTTCAATCCGATGACGCCGCCGCTGATGCTGTTACGGGTAGTGTCATTACCGCCGACGATAAGAAGAAGCATGTTACCAAGGAATAACTCTGGATCCTCGTTCATCTTTGCTGTTTCTTCGTTGTGTATCAACATAGAGATCAAATCAAACTGGGGTGGCTCCTGTGCTCGTTCTTGCCAGAGTTCGTAGAATGCGGCCGCAGCGCCCATGAGCTCTTCGTAGCGCTTACCCATGTCGATCGTGTCATCTCCGGTGACTTCCGGCACCGCAGTCGCCAGATCTGACCAACGTACAAGCTTGTGACGATCCTCGTAGGGAAAGCCAAACAACGTGGCCAGCATTCTTGCCGTTAGCTCAATGGAAACTTCCTTGACCCAGTTGAAAGGCTCTCCAACAGGTAGGTTCTCTAGAATATCTATGACTCTTTGACGAATAATCGGTTCGAGCTCAGCGAGGTTCTTGGGCGCAACCGACGGAGCAACTGCCTTCCGCTGCTTCATGTGCTTGGGTTCGTCAAGCTGGATGAAACTTTGTCCCTGCATCTGGCCTTCTTCGGCAGTGTAAGGATCAACGATAGCAATACCGCCCTTCTCTGATGAGAAGACAGCGTTATTGGAATCAACTTCCTTGATAAGCGCGTGGCTGCACACAGACCAGAAAGGACCGTTTACGCTATCAGCGATGTAATGTATCGGTGCTTCTTTTCTCAGTCGGGCAAACCAGGGTTGCCATGTATCTTTCTTGAACAGTTCAGGACGACTGACATCGATGTTTTCCAGAGGGCAGTTTGCGACGTCCATTTCCTGAGCGTTAGCCATAAAATTTCTCCAAAGATATGTAACAGTTGTAACTTATCTAGTTTTTAGAAAGTAATCAAGTGTATACTTTGACTTAACATTTACGGAAATAATAAAGACCATGCCTACCCTGATCCATGCAGCGGCACCCCAATCCGACCCGAGGATTGTTCGCTCAAAAGCCGCGATTCAACAAGCGCTACTCAACCAGATCGCGATCGGCAGGGATTTTGAATCATTAACAGTATCCGAGATTGCAGAGCGAGCTGGCCTTACTCGAAAAACCTTCTACGCTCGTTTTGGCTCACTAGGGCAAGTCGTCGAAAGCGTCATAATTGAGCGCTTCTCCGATATTGCATCTCGTATCGACGATACTATGTTGCGCATACCGATGACCAATAACTCTGGATCTATGCTTGTATTTCGTGCGTATGAAGCTCAACGAGAGATACTCGCACCACTGATTCGTCATTGTCCAACCGCGCTTTTTATTAAGCCCGTTGGTTTTGTCGTATCGAATCTTCTACGAAGAACTATTGCCATAAATGACCTGCAACCAATGAATGAGGCCGACGAGGCATACCTAGTTGCGGTTATCGCCAGCACCGTTCATGGCGTGCTCTCTGTCTGGGTCGAACGCGGTTTCTCAGAGTCATCAGAGCATGTAGCTGTTTTCTTGGACAACTTGTTGGTCGATGGTCTGCAAAAGTTGCTGACCTCCCATAGCGAAAGTAGCTTACGCAATCTCAAAGCCTAGGCTAGCCTGAAAAGACAATGGAGCGCTCAACAAAAAAATAACGTGTTGGCGGACGAATCCGGTGGTTTTAAAATTTGTCCAAGGACGGGTTGATCGCTGAGAAGAAATGAAAATCAGGCATGAGCGCGTTTAGTTGTTTCATTCAAACCTATCTCACAATGATGCGTCGGCAAGACTGAGCAAAGATATTGCTAGCCGCCAAGGCCTGAAATTATTAAGTTTATGAACGGTTCGCTTAGAACTAGCGGCACCTCGAATCACCCGCAGTTTGAAAACCTTCAGAAGGACCCGCGCTTATGAGGTCGCTGTTCAGTCAAGCTAAAAACTAGGTGGGATTGA
>CAXRCG010000190.1:0-22076 GCA_964228885.1 Pseudomonadales bacterium
ACCCATTGATCCGGGTCCGCCACAAAATCATCAAAAACCGCAGCAAGTTCAGCCTGTGCCGGAGGATGAAGTGAGTTCATCACATCGGGGCGCTCTATGGTGACAATCGTTAATGGACCTTCCCTTTCGACGCTACAGAATTCAGGCATAATTTCTCTCCAATTTGTTTCTAATAAAGTCTAACAGCTAGGCCAGAATGATGAACAGCCTAATACAGACACTCTCTTGTTTTCCAAATCACATTAATTGCATTCAGTGTTTCGCGCTACTCACCGCTGCTTCAAGCCGAGCAACGGCTCTCTCCAACTGAACCCTTGGACAGCCAAAATTCAATCTCATAAACCGATTATCACCAAACTGCTCTCCCGGTGACATACCCAGCCCTTTCTGCTCGAAAAATTCAGGTGGATTGTTAAGCCCCAGTTCTGCGACGTTCAGCCAAGCAAGGTAAGTCGACTCTTGGGGACTCATATGTATACCCGGAATGTTTTCTATTGCATTGGACAAATAGTCGCGATTTCCCTCAAGGTAACGTAACAATTCCTGACGCCATTCTTCACAATCAGCATAAGCAGCATGCATCGCGGTGTAACCTAGCAGATTAACGTTACCCACCAGTCCCGCCCTTGGCGCTTCAAATTGTTCCCGTAGCGCTGGATTTTGGATAATGGCGAACGAGCCTCCCAGTCCAGCAAGATTAAAAGTCTTACTTGGTGCCATCAGGGTGATTGTCCTTTCCGCAGCAGCTTCGCTGATAGACGCGGTTGGAATATGCGGTCTGCCGTCCAGCACAAGATCGCAATGGATTTCGTCGGAACAGATAATGAGGTCATTTTGCACACTGATATCAACAATCGCTTCCAGTTCAGTTTGGGTCAGGGTTCGACCAATCGGATTAAACGGATTGCAAAGCATCAGGAGTCTGGAATTTCCGGCTGAAGCGCGCTCAAGAGAAGTCATGGGAAATTGCCATGTGCCGGCCTCATAGGACATGGGAAAACGCTTCAGCTGGCGGCCTTGATTCTCGGGCGCCGCAAAAAAAGGATGGTAAACCGGGGTTGCGGTGACTGCGGCTTCGTCTTCTTCCAGTAGGCCCGCACAGCAGAGGTTAAGACCCGAAACAACCCCAGGAAAGAACACAAGGTCATCGGGCTGGATTTCCCAATTATAAAAAGTCTTCATGCGCGCAACGAGAATATTTTTCAATGCTGCTGACGCCTCGGTGTAGCCAAAAACACCATGTTGAACTCGATTTTGTAAGGCTTCCACGACCGCGACGGGTGACTGGAAATCCATATCCGCCACCCAAAGTGGCAGTATGTCCAAATCTTTATATTTGTTGAATTTAGTACTTTCCGTGGAGAGTCTGTCTATTTCTACGTCAAAATCGGTAGGCATCGGTACTCGTTCTCGCGATCGGTTTTTGATAAGTTTTGGGAGTATAACAAGAGTGGCATATACTGCCTCTCTCGACAGTAAAAACCTGCCGATTTAAACTTAACACTCAAACCACGAGGAGTAGACAATGGGCCTATTTAACCGCACCCCCGTCTCCGTCACAGCGGAAACAGCCTTGCCCGGCAGAAATTCCCCGCTCGTGATCCCAGAAACCCACTACGTTAATGGGACATCTTTTATTGCCCCCTTCCCTGCCGGCCTTGAGGTTGTTTATTTTGGCATGGGCTGTTTTTGGGGAGCCGAACGCCGCTTTTGGGAACAGGAAGGTGTCTACACTACAGCGGTTGGATACGCAGGTGGATTCACTGAGAACCCCACTTACGATGAAGTTTGCAGCGGTCTCACAGCGCACTCCGAAATGGTGCTGGTTGTATTTGATCCCAAGATCACTAGTTTTGAAAAGTTGCTCACCCTGTTTTGGGAAAGTCATGATCCTACCCAAGGTATGCGTCAGGGTAATGATATTGGCTCGCAATACCGCTCTTGTATCTTCACAACAAATGACGAGCAGTTCGCAACCGCAAGAAAATCGGCTGAAAGATTCCAACAAGGCCTGGCCGAGTCAGGTTATGGCGCGATCACTACTGACATAGAGGCCGTTTCAACATTTTTCTATGCTGAGGAATACCATCAACAATACCTTGCAAAAGTGCCCAATGGTTACTGCGGTTTGAAAGGAACCGGCGTCTGTTACGTCGCGGCTGAATAGAATATTTTGGAGGACATAATGAAAGTCTCTGTACCAGAAAATGTCCATAGAAGTCATGACTTGGCTGCAGGTTTGTTTGGCCAAGCGGGTACCTGGCTTACAGCATCTATCCGAACTGCCGTATGGGCAGAAGCCAGAAATGCTCCTGCTTGCACACTGTGTCGAGATCGCAAGCAGGCAATCTCCCCCTATGCACTGAAGGGCAAACACGATAGCTGTACCCAGCTACCCGAAAATATTGTTGAGGTGGTTCACAGGATCAAGAACGATTCGGGAAGACTCACAAAACGCTGGTTCGATGAGCAAATTGAAGCGGGGCTCAGTCGAGAAGAATATATAGAAACTCTGAGTCTGGTCGCAACATCGATCATACTCGACAGCTATGCCATGGCTATGGGTTTACCAGATTACAGCATTCCTTCACCACAACCAGGCGAACCGACAAAAGTACTCAATCCCGAAGTTATTGATGAAGGCGCCTGGCTTCCCATCACAAAAGCGGAGCAAACCGTCGAAGATCACGGTTTGCCGAACGTACCAAATATCGCCAGGGCGATGGGACTTGTACCCGCGGGCATGATGCATTTTTTTGGCACTATGCGGGCACATTATTCCCTCTCCGGTGACGACTTCGGAATCAGCAGGTCTCAGATAGAACTTATTGCTGCGAGGGTGTCATCGCATAATGAATGCTTTTACTGAACGACTTCACATACCTTGCTGCTTCGTGCAAGCGGCGACCGAAACAACGAAAGCTACAACCTGGATTCTGTCACTTCGGAGGATATTGCCGACGCTGGCGTTTACAACGGCGCGTTTCTAATGCAGCTTGCAGCGGCGGTTTTTGCTCAGGACGCTGAAGCACTGGCTGACATCCGCACCAGAGGCGTTAAACTGCTGGGAGAGCGAGGCCTCGCAGAAGCGATGGGTATAGCCTCTGGATTTAATGGCATTACCAAAGTAGCTAACGGCACAGGTTTACCGCTAGACAAATCGACTGCGGATATTACTGGAGAAATGAGAGCTAACGCTGGTATTGATGACTACTCAGAAGCCTTCAAATCCAGCAAATACGACGCACTGTAGGTCTTCAGCGAGCGCAAAGACACACTCAGCCGCGTTCCCTAGGGTATATTTATAGGGGCATTGTCACCAATGTGGACTTAGATCTGGCATCAAAGCAGACCATCACTACCGCGCTTGAATCGACCTCTTCTCTAATCCCGTAGGATCTTAAACAAGCAGCATTCTGAGAACTTCTCTTGCATTCAAGTTTTTACATTTTTATCAACAGCGCCCATGAAATCTATATTTTCAGTACTATTTTCTGGAATAGGGATCTCAACAATACGCTCTTCCACATTGTCATACTCCAACTTCAGCGCCCGACACATCGTTGCATGTAGATCATATGTACATGTGATGTATGTAAATTCCAGAATTTCCTCGTCACTCAGATGTTGTTGAAGTATTTCGAAAGTACCATCACTGGTTCTTCCGCCAGAAAGAACAAGGTCATCTGTGTATGCAAGGATGGCACGCTCGATGGGAGAAAATAATTCAGAGGTCTGCCAATTGGGAATCGCTGCAATGTGCTCTTCGCTGTAACCGACTGCACGCATGCTTTTGCAATGCTGCGAAAACACAAACTGACTGCCTCTGACATACCCACCCCGCGTCTGGCCTAGCTCCCGCAGCTTCGCCTTGAGCTTTCGGTTTTTGCTCCTGTAAAACTGGAAACCAGCAACCGCATGATTAAAACAGTCCGGCACAAGGGCAAAAACTGTCCACCAATTTCCTGGCGTGCCAGTTGCGGTGCCCGGTGAAGCTACCGGGTCCCGATCGCCAAAGAGCGCATCATAAAGTGGCAATACTGACGGATCGGCATCCTCTCTGCGTATTTCTCTCAATCTAGGCATAGCGTAAATATCCTTTTTTGTTACCGTAATGAAAAGTGATGGTAAACTTAGTTTACTAAATTTGGATCAGAAAAATGTTAAAAGATTCTCTCCTCAAAGGTCAGCAAATAATTGCTCCAGGGGTATTCGACGGGCTTTCCGCAAGAATCGCGCAACAGGCTGGATGCAACGTACTTTACATGTCAGGCTTTTGTGTTTCCGGCACTTTGCTTGGCGCACCGGATGTTGGCTTGGTCACTGCAACGGAAATGATAGAGCGGGTTCAACAAATTGTAAATTCCGCGCCCGGTGCAGCTGTGATTGCTGATGGCGATAACGGACATGGTGGTATTCACAACGTTGCGCGAATCGTCAGAGCCTACGAAACCGCTGGCGCTCAATGTATTCAGCTTGAAGACCAGGTAATTCCCAAGAAATGCGGCCACATGGAAAACAAGCAGGTTGTTGCGTTAGAAGAAGCAATGCAAAAAATCGAAGCAGCCTGCGCAGCCCGCCGCACAAATGACTTTCTCATCATGGCCCGAACCGATGCTCGGGCAACTCATAATCTTGACGAAGCCCTGAGACGAGGTGATGCTTTTCTTGACGCCGGGGCGGATATTCTCTTTATTGAGGCGCCTGCTTCAGTGGAAGAAATGGCGAAGATCGCGAAGCGTTTTCCAAACACGCCGTTGGTAGCAAATCTAGTTGAAGGAGGGAAAACGCCCGAACTATCGCCGGAGGAATTGAAATCGATGGGATTCTTGATCGTACTGCGTCCGGTATCAGCTTTGCTGTCAATATCAGCTACACTACAGCAAAACTATAAACGGCTGGCAAAGTCAGGGACGCTTGGTGAAAACGCGCCCCATCTCTCATTTGATGAATATAACAAAATGATCGGCTTGCAGGATTACGACTAACGGCGGGTTCAGCATTAGCCTAGAGAGAAAGTGCCGTCTCGAAATCTGCCAACAAATCTGCAGTGTCTTCGATGCCAATGGCGAAGCGAACCAACGAATCAGCGATACCCATTGACGCTCTGCGCTCTGGGCCCATTTCATAGTAAATGGTATGCGCAACAGGTATAGCAAGCGAGCGGGTATCTCCCAGATTGCTGGAACTAATCACAAGGTTCAACTTGTTGAGAAACTCAAAGCAATCAATAGCGTCGACCAGTTCAATACTAAATAGTGCCCCTGGATACCTAAACAGCTCCGTCGCGAGTTTATGCTGCGGATGTTCGTCAAGCCCGGGATAATAAACTTTCTTGACGCTATCGTGAGATGATAAATATTCTGTCAGAGATCTCGCATTTTCACATGCTTTTTCCATTCGCAGAGCCAGAGTGTCAGAACCAATTGAGATGTGATGCGCGGCTTCCGGTCCTAGCGTAGCACCGAAATCCCGCAACCCTTTCTTTTTAATCTGGGTAATACCCCAACTACTGACGTGACCTTTTTTATAGTTGTCGTAAAGATTTGGGAATTTCGACCAGTCATAATTTCCCGTTTCAGTTACGGCACCGCCTAACGCATTCGCATGGCCGCCTATGTACTTGGTCAGTGAATTAAAAACGAGACTCGCCTTCACTTGTTTACCTTGAAATAGATAGGGCGTTGTCATGGTATTATCAACACAGTAGAGCAACTCTTGCGCTTCGCACAAGTCTCCAATATTCACTAGGTCTGCCACCTGAGTTCTAGGATTCGCGATCGTTTCAACAAAAACCAGCTTGGTATTTTCTTTAACAGCAGCAGCAACTTCCGCCACGTCTGTTGCATCGACAAACGTCACCTCAATACCCTGGGTCTCAAACGTCTTAAAAACGCTATTTGTATTACCGAACAAAAAAGAGCTCGAGATCACATGATCACCAGCACGCAGTAGCGCAAAAAATGTCGTGCAAATTGCAGCCATACCTGTAGCAAACGCGGCTGTTGCCACACCATCTTCCATCATCGTGATCTTATTCTGCAGCGCGTCTACCGTGGGGTTCACTTGTCGACCGTAGGTATAGCCAGACTGTTTACCCTGAAAAACAGCGGCCAATTCTCTCGAATCGTCATAGGCGTATGTGACAGCGGTGTGAATAGGTTTGTGAATCGACCCATGCTCAACCCCACCTCTGCGATCAGAATGGAGTAATTTTGAAGTAAACCCTGATTGCTTCATGATTTTGTTTATTGCCTCATATGAAGTGTTACCGGGAATTCTGATCCCGATTAACCGCGGGCAAAAAAAACCCGCAGTAGTGGCAACTAAAGCAGGTTTGCATGTCCTCTTTAGCTGTATTTTTAATGCGCCCGCAAGCTGAAGCTCAAATCGGCGCAGTCTTGGTAAAACCTTCTCTTCCTGAAGCTTTGAGGGGCTTACCTAGTTCGTGCGGTGCGTCGGTATTATTTCACCAACCCACGCGGGCGAATTGTATTCAGACTTAATCGCTAAATCAACCGTCTGATCTTCAAGTTCTAAGCTTGTGCTTTTACCGTGCAATTTGTTCTTGGTAGCTATTCAACTCTGTTTGCAGGTTTTCGATGCGAATCCACTTGGTCTTATCGCCATCTCTACCAACACGCTAGCATTTTCGTTGTTAATTGAAAGGGGGCGCACTCGGCCAAAATGCACCAAAAAAAACGAGGTTTGTCATCAAGCAAGCAATCATTCTATACCCTGCTTAATTCCTCAAAGAATAATTGTTATGATCATTCGATTAACCACGATTTAAACAACCTATGAGTGCAAAGCAATTCAATAACAACCTTATTTCTTTTTTGGATTCATCCCCCACGCCTTTCCATGCGGTTCAGGGTCTGACCAAGATGCTAGAAGGCGCGGGTTTCAGGGCTTTGAATGAACAAGAGCGCTGGCACCTTGGACCAGGTAAATATTTTGTTACCCGCAACGATTCATCAATTATCGCCTTCGTTCGCGGGAAAGATGACCCGGCGAGTACCGGCATCCGCATGGTTGGCGCTCATACCGACAGCCCTTGCCTTAAGGTCAAACCTAATCCGGGCATAGAATCTCACGGCTATTTGAACCTCGGCGTTGAGGTCTATGGTGGCGTCTTACTAAACCCCTGGTTCGACAGAGACCTTTCTATCGCTGGGCGGGTAACTATTCAGAATGCGCATAAGAAAATTCAAAGTGTCCTGATAAATTTCGATCGCGCGGTTGCAACCATTCCGAGTCTGGCAATACACCTCGACCGGGAAGCGAACAAACAACGTTCTGTAAATCCACAAAAGGACATTCCACCCTTACTCATGTTAGCCGGTGAAAACCGAGCGTTCGAGGAATTACTTCGAGAACAGATTAAAAAGGAGCATCCTGAACTCGACGTAGCCAATCTACTCGGCTTCGAACTATCTTTTTACAATATACAAGGTGCCGCCATCACTGGCATGGCAAATGAGTTTCTCGCAAGCGCGCGCCTCGACAACTTACTAAGTTGTTTTACGGGAATCGAGAGTTTGTTGCACGCCGACGAAACGGTCACTAGCCTAATGATCTGCAGTGATCATGAAGAGGTTGGAAGTGCTTCCGCAGAGGGAGCAGAGGGCCCTTTCCTCAAAACAACACTCGAACGCGTGTTACCCAACAGGGACGACTACCATCGCGCTATTGCCAAATCGCTATTGATATCGACAGATAATGCCCACGGTATTCATCCTAACTACCCTGATAAACACGACGCGAACCACGGCCCGTTGCTAAACAAGGGCCCTGTGATCAAGATTAATGCCAATCAGCGCTACGCAACCAATAGTGAGACCTCAGGGTATTTCGTTTCTCTATGCACCGCCAATGATGTGCCGCATCAAACCTTCGTAACGCGAACCGATATGGCATGTGGCAGCACCATCGGTCCAATCACCGCAAAAGCGCTTGGCGTAAAAACACTCGATGTTGGCGTACCAACCTTTGCCATGCACTCCATAAGGGAACTGGCTGGTTCAGAGGACGCCTATTCACTCGGCCAGGTGTTAAAAGCATTCTACTCAGATACCGGGTCTCTGGGCGCCGCAGGCCAATAGACGTCCAAGGAACGAGTTTTATCCGCGCAACTCCCGGTATTTTGCACCGGTGTATTCCGCTTTTGGCCTGAAGATTCTATTATCTTGACGGTCTTCAATGAAATGTGCGAGCCAACCGACAGATCGTGCCATCGCAAACAACGCGGTAAAATAGTCGGCGGGAAAACCGAGAGCAACAAACACCGCGCCCTTGTAGTACTCAACATTGGCCCACAGATCTTTGCCACGCGCCTGCATTTCGATATTAAACTCAGTTTCGAGCGCTTGCAGTGTCTCGTAGAGGTTCTCAGCTGGCGTACCCATACAAAGGGACTTCGCCATAGGTTTCAAAATTAACGCTCTTGGGTCAACCACCTTGTATTCTCGGTGTCCCATACCCATCAACTTACCCTTTCGGGCAAGCAGATTCGACACAAAGGCTTTCGCATTCTTTGGACTTGCAGCCTCTCTTGCCGCCATCACTGCCGCCTCGTCTGCCCCCCCATGTAGCTCGCCCGAGAGAGCGCCTACACCGGCAGCCATAACAGCATTGATTGACGCCAAAGTGCTAGAAACACATTTACTGGCAAAAGTACCCGCATTAAAACTGTGCTCTAATTGCAATATCTGGGCAACCTTCAACACTTCGATGCTCTGTTCCTCGGCTGCTTCGCCACTGAACATCATTAGGAAACTTTCCAGATAAGACATTTCAGATCGAAACTCTATGAGCGGCAGTCCTTCCTGAATTCGATGGTAGTAAGCTATTAACGTTGGGATTTTGGCAATTATCTGCAATCCCTGACTTATATCAGGATCTAAGCTTGAAAAATTGACATCACTCATTTGTAACACTGGAATCATTCCCTGTAACATTGCCATGGGATGCAGCGTGCTTTGTAACGACCGAAGAAGATTGACATCCGAATCGGACAAAGAACCGTGCAATGAAAGATATGTCTCCAAACTTAGACGTTGCTCGTCACTCGGCAAATCACCAAATAAAACAAGCCACATCACAGCAACGTAGTCCTGTGATACAAGTGCATCGATTGGATATCCGCGATAAGTAAGCCGGCCAATTTCGCCCTCAACATTACTCACTTTTGTTTCGTCGACAACCACACCCTCCAGACCCTTTGCATAACCCATGACATCCCTCCTTACGTATGTTGCCGTATATCGATTTAATTGATTACCAGATCAAAAACTAGGCTTACTGGTGTTAAAGATCAAATTAAACCTTTTCATCGCGCAATTAGCTCAGCTAATGGCCATCGGAAAAAATAAAAACACTCTGATTTTAGTGTATTGTTAACGTCACAAAACAACGAAGTTTAATCACTTGATACGGGTCAAAGAGGTTTTAAAAAAAGAGAGTTGTTGCAGAACCAGATAGAAAGTTCGAGAAGATCAAAATTATGCACTGCTGGCGGCAGCATTCTAACGACATAATTAATGCGACACCGAAACAGAGCGAACGGACGATAATTCGTTCAAAAATTTTATAACATGAACAACTCTACTGACTCACTGAAGTATCGGCGGCTACAGCTCGATCAGAATCGTTTTCGCTGCGACGCTTTAGATCTGTTTTACCCAAAAACATGTCACCTATACCAAGCCCATCGGATGCATCAGGTCACTCGGTTTGGATCTTTATAAAACATACCAGAGAGTAGGAGTTTAATATGTCCATACACATCGAAACTCAGGAGGTTCGGGTATTCAAGGCCATCTATGATGAGAACGGGTTCAAACGTGCTGCGGACAAATTATTCGTTACCCAATCGGCTGTAAGTCAGACCCTTGCAAATTTGGAGCGAAAACTGGAAACCCCTCTCATGGAGCGAAATCCTCTGAAGCTCACAGAGTCTGGCATTCGATTCCTGAACTATGCTGAAGCTGTGCTGGGTGAAGAGCAGGGCGTGCTGACGGACATAAACAACATCAAAAATGGCATTCTTTCTACCCTGCTCCTCACAATGAATGGCACGATCAACGCAATTTATGGTTCGGAGCTGATCGAAAAATATTGCCAGGGCAGCCCACTGACAAAAATAAAGTTGAGCATTATGCCAAGCCGACAAATCATTACTGGTGTGGTATCAGACCTGTGGGAAGTTGGGCTCGGGCCATTTCAACAGAATATGCCGGTGCAACTCGAACTTGTGCCACTGTTTGAAGACACACGAAGTCTAACCATCAGTAATAGTCATCCGGACTTTGAAGGACTGCGGGATGACCCAGAAAAGCTCGCCAGACAAGTACCTCTTATCGTTTCCTACCTCGATGATCCTGACATGAGACCCGCCATTGACAAACTCAGAAATTCATTTGGTACAATCTGGGAAATTAATGATCTGGATTTACGGATAAAACTGGTTGAGCAGGGTCTCGGCATGAGCTACCTCGACGCAAAATTCACCCAACAGCGTCACACCAAAGATCAGCTCACAAGACTCGACTCGCTCACCTTTGCTAGCTTACCACTCACCTTCGGCCTATTTTACCGCAAGAAAAAACCGCTATCTTCCGGTGCTAAGAGATTCATTTCCTTGTGCGAAGATTTCCAATTTTAAAGAAATCACTCCGCTAGTTGATTCTGAAGCATGTGAGGCTTGACCAACAGCCTCTCTAGCCTCTCGAATAGCAACTCCACAAATATCGCCAATACAGCAGCGGGTATAGCACCCTGCAAAATTAGTTCCGTACTGTTTAACGCAAGCCCGGTGACAATTGGCTCACCTAACCCACCCGCGCCGATAAAAGCTGCGAGCGTCGCCGTGCCAATGCTAATAACCGCTGCAGTTTTGACGCCCGCTAAAATCGTGGGTGCAGCCATGGGCACTAACACGTGCCTCAACTGCTGGTAGCGGGTTAACCCTATCGCTTCAGCAATACTTTTGAGCAATGGGTCTATTGTAAGCAATGCTGTAATCGTATTCCTTAAAATAGGTAACAGTGAATATAGGAACAAGGCGACGACAGCGGGAACCTGACCGATACCAAACAAAGGTATCATTAATGCCAACAATGCAATAGAGGGGACAGTCTGCATCAGACCGGCTACATAGACTACGGCGCGCGAGAGGGGCGCAGACCTGAAGACCAATATGCCAAGGGGAAATCCGACCAAACAACCCAAGGCGAGAGCGATCGATGTGAGTTTCAGATGTACTAGCGTATTTTCGAGCAGTGACTCAGGGATTAAACCCATGAGATCTTCGCCACCCGCAATGCGGGTAGCATCATGGGTCGTTATTTTACTTTCAGCCAAAAATTCACTTGCAACTTCAGCGAAACTCTTGCTGTCAATCACAACCCTAGCATTGAGTTCACGCATGAGCTGGTCATCTATTTTACCCGCAAGCTGATTGACCACCACCTTAACTTCTGCCGGCAACTCCTTTCTAACAAAGGGCATACCTATGTACTGAGGGAAGTATTGTCGATCGTCTATCAGTGTTGTCAATTTATATCGTGGTAGATCACCATCGGTCGAATATGCGTCGGTGATGTCAATCTTGCCATCATCTATTGCCTGATAAGCTAGGCCATGTTCAATACCGGTCGGATTTTGAGTCAAACCATAAAGCGCAGATAAACCAGGCCAGCCGTCTTCTCTGTTCAGAAACTCTAGTCCAAACGCCACACGAAGCGCTGTCTGCTCTGATAGCTGGGATACACGCTCAAGCTTTAACCTCTTAGCCAGAGAATCCTTGAGAGCTATCGCATAAGTATTATTGAAACCAAAAGAATCAAGGACTTCGAGAGGAGAATCGTCAAGGAGTTGATTCAAACGTTCAGTCGAGGGTGATGAATCACTCACTTTGAGAATAGCTCGGCCGAGGGTACCAGAGTATTCCGGGTAAAGATCGATTTCGCCATTGCGCAACGCCTCATAACATACGAGCGTGCCACCTAGTCCAAACTTTCGTTCAACCTCATAACCTTTCGCCTCGAGCATTTGTGACAACATCTCAGACAAAAGATAGCTTTCATTAAAATTTTTACTGGCAACGACAATGGTTTGTTTATCGGCTTGAGCAACGCCAGAGAAAAAAACCAAAATCATGAGTATAGGGCAAACCAACCAATTCAATTGACACCCCCCTGATCAAAGAGTCGACTGACATATTCATCAACTGGGTTCAATTCAACTTCACTTACCGCACCTTTCTGAACAACCTCACCATCGCGAATAATCACAAGATGCTCTGCCAGCTTTCTTGCTTCGCCCATATCGTGAGTCACAAGAATAACCGAGCGCTTTTCGATCCTCTGAAGGGTGACAAATTCATCCTGAATATTGCGTCGAGTGATAGGATCTAACGCAGAGAAAGGCTCGTCCAGCAACATGAGAGGCGGGTCTAACATCATCGCTCTGCAGAGACTTACCCTTTGTTGCTGACCACCGGAGAGCATGTGCGGATATCGCTCAGAAAATTCGTCAGATAATGCCAACAGATCAAACAGCTCGCCGTAACGTTCGATTATCTTTTGATTTGACCAACCTTCAAGACTAGCAACCAGCGTGATGTTTTCTCTAACCGTGAGGTGAGGGAATAGTCCGGCTCCTTGAACAGCAAACCCCATTGCGCGTCGCATACTTGGGAGGTTATTGTAATCTATCGGTCTGCCTGCTAATAAAACTTGACCAGCGTCCGGCACTACGAGACCATTTATCAAACGCAAGAAAGTTGATTTACCGCTTCCGCTTTCGCCCACAAGCGCGGTTGTCGCATCAAGAGGCAACTGAACTGAAACGCTTTTAATGACTGTCTTATCTTGAAACGTTTTGCTTACGTTCAAAAACTCGACGCATGAAGAAGACAAAAATCGCTACCTGTACAGCCGGTTTACTAACCGGTAATGACTGTCGCATTTACCTGAGTATAGGCGGATCAGGTGTTCCGATTCAAATTGGATTCAGCTGTACCTGATATGTATTTCTGATATCGATATCACCATGGTCCACACCACCCATCTTAACTATGCCAAGCAATGCAACCAAATTACCAATTGTTCCACTAATAAAGACAAGCTAGCGTCGTATTTATTTGGTCCTATCACAGAATGATTTGTTCGTCAGAGCATCGTTTATCGATGTCTCGAACCCGAGGCGCTTATTCTGAGGACAGGTTTAGAAAGGACACCGTCGACTTAACCTGTTGTTCCTGCGGGAAGAGCTTACAGCCAGTCGGTAATGTCAAGAACATACTGTTCAAGGTCATCAAGCGCAGCTTCGCCTCGCCCCTCAGCATTTAGCGCTGATATCCGGTCGAGCACACGCCTTCTTGCGGTATCACCTTGCCAGACAGACCTTCGGTAGGTGTTCCAGTTTTCCTGTTCAACTTTATCAAGCTCTGAGGGAAAATTACGCGCACGATAACGGAATAACATTTCTGGTAATCGGTTATCTTGAAATGATTGACTAAAGCGCTTGAGATTCACCGGGGCACTGTTTCTCAACTCTGTCATAATTTGCTTGTCTGACGCAGCAAAGAATTCTCCCTGGTACAGCATCAAATCCGGATCATCGTGCTGCTCGAAACCTCCCTGAGAGATCGCATCTTGTATTTTCTCGACCACACCACTGGCTGTCTGTAATTGACGGAGATGCGCCATACACCTTTCCAGATCGAGCCCCAGACGAGTCTCTTGGTTTTTGACGGTAGAAATAGGGGCAATCGCTGGGCAACGATTAATGTGTAGCGTCTTCAAGGCAATGCGTGTCTCCCCTTCTGCCAAATCTTCCTTGCGGGAAAACATCAACCGGTGCAGTTCATTCGGTCCAGCGTTCAGCAACGTATCGGGAGTCTGCGATAAATCAAAACAGATCACGCCGTTTGGGTTAGTCGGATGAGCACAGATCGGTAGAATGATCGCAATACAGTTTTTAGCCGCGGGATACATCGACGAGATATGAATAACCGGCTGTTTACCTAGCGGATAAAGTTGGCTTGTGACTTTCTTCTTGTTTCTCAATTCGAATAAAAAATCATAGAGCTTTGGCTGGGCCTGTCTTAGTTTTCTAGTGACATCGATAGTCGCCAATACGTCTGATACCGCATCGTGTGCAGATTCATGTCCGATACCATTTACCTCCGTCAGCTTTTCCAGTCGGAAGGTAGGTACATTCTGCTCGGTCCGTGGCCAAACGAACCCCTCTGGTCTCAGAGCCTGAGCCATCCGGAACAGATCAATCACGTCCCATCGAGAGTTTCCTCCTTGCCACTCACGAGCATAAGGATCCAAAAAATTTCGGTAGAGCGTGTGGCGGGTAAACTCATCGTCAAAACGCAGACTATTAAAGCCAGCGACACAGGTCCCTGACACGGAAAATTCAGCCAGGATATGTTCGATGAATTTCGTTTCCGTTAAGCCTTTATCCAACACCTCTGACATTTTGATGCCGGTGACTAGAATTGCATCGGGCGAGGGAAGCACATCGTCTCCGGGCTTGCAAAATAGGTCTAGAGGCTCGGATATGACATTCAGATCCATATCGGTCCTGACCCCAGCGAATTGAAGCACTCTGTCTCGCGCAGGGTCTATGCCGGTGGTCTCGTAATCGTACCAGTAGATTGATTCAGCCATAGTAGGATGATCACACATCCGGGTTGTAGATCCAAAGCCAAATATAAGACCTTCATGGATGTCAAGAAACTGATATTTAATGGTTTCCCAAAATAACGTTTTAGTGGATGTCCTTAATTTGAGGTGTTTATAATGTCTTTTTGTGCTGAGGCTGGTGTACCCTGATTAACCATAAGCTACTTTTTTCTTTGCTTGGTCCTGCCTTGGCCTGCTTAACTTACCTGCTGTTACAACTCTCTGGTTGGGACGATTTGGCTTGTTACACCGGCGCTATTTCGACACTCTGCGCAACTTGGTGGATTTTTGAGCCAGTACCTATTCCGGCAACTTCTCTGATCCCTATCGCACTTTTACCGCTGTTTGGCGTGCTATCGCCTGCTGAGGTCGGCGCGTCCTATGGTAGCCCTTTGGTATTATTGTTGATGGGTGGCTTCATCTTGTCCACCGCAATGGAGCGCAGCGGTGCCCATCTCCGTGTTGCCCTATACATGGTAAATCTGTTCGGTGGCTCAAGCAGTCGACGACTGGTCATGGGGTTTATGGCCGCTGCGGCAACATTGAGTATGTGGATCTCAAACACTGCCACGGCACTCATGCTGCTACCAGTTGCGCTTGCAGTGATTGAACGCTCAAAAGACCCCAAGCTAGCAGTACCCTTGTTGTTAGGCATCGCCTATGCGGCAAATATCGGCGGAATAGGCACCCCAATTGGTACGCCACCCAATCTTATCTTTCGCGAGATATATCAACAGACAACCGGCGAGGAAGTGCTGTTTTTAACATGGATGTCCTGGGGTGTTCCCGCTGTCCTGATGCTTACGCCACTCGCAGCGCTCTGGGCCACACGGCACTTAACCCATCAGGGACAAGTTGAAATGCCCGTTGTTGGACGGTGGCAAACAGACGAAAAACGTGTCTTTATTGTATTTGTGCTGACCGCTATAGCCTGGATGACACGAGGTCAACCATTTGGTGGCTGGAGCACGTGGCTGGACTTGAATGGTGCCAATGATGCCAGCGTGGCATTGGTAGCGGTTGTCTGCATGTTCCTGATTCCTAATGGCAAGGGAGAGCGCTTGCTCGATTGGGAGACAGCTGCAAAAATTCCATGGGGCATGCTGATACTGTTTGGCGGAGGCATAGCGATAGCCAAAGCTTTTGTTGTATCGGGTTTAAGCGCGGCCTTGGGTAACGCGCTTGTCGGAATAACCACATGGCACATCATTTTCATCATCGGCGTGATTTGCCTAACCATCACTTTTCTGACCGAGATAACCAGTAATACAGCCACCACAGCCCTAATGATGCCTATCCTAGCGGCTGGAGCACTGGCTGCAGGAATCGAGCCAGCGCTGCTGATGGTACCAGCGGCTATGAGTGCCAGCTGCGCTTTTATGCTGCCCGTCGCTACTGCACCGAATACAATTGTATTTAGCACCGGCAGGTTTACCACCATGAAGATGGTGCGGGAAGGTCTTGTGCTGAACTTAATCGGCCTGACTGTTATCACGCTGATTTGCCTGATTGCGTTCAGCTAGCGACGCTAACTACCAGCAGCCAACGACTCTAATCTAGTAATACGCTGGTCGGCAGCCAAGTTGGCAAGGTCGCGGCAAGTTTGGAAGAAACTAGGCAGGTCTTTCCCGTGCCTTAGGTAGACTTTTTCAAACAAAGGAACCAGATCATTGTAATCTGCCACGGTACCTAACCGCGCGTTGTTAATTTCACCCTGCATCCAGAACTCGAACTCAGGAAATGTAGTTTCCGAATCGTGCCAATTCTTCTTAAGATTTTTATAGTCAGATTTCAGCATGGCTATGGCAACCTCCTTGCGTTGGCGCTTCACGTTATCCGAGTCTTCTCCGCGATAGATTTCAGCTAATTGGTTCCTTGTCATAGCAATGAGTTTTATCACCGCCTGCGATCTTTCCTCGGCCGCTAGGTGCGAATAAAAGGCATCGGGTTGTCCTCGAGCGGCAAGCCACCTCGAAAGTGCGATTCGCTCTACAGCAGTTGCAAAACTTTCATTAAACCGAGTGTCTCCGGGAACATACATCACCTTGTGGGCCAGTTCGTGGAACAACAAAGCAGCTAGTTTTTCATCGGTTCTTGCAATAAAAGTGTTTAGCAGAGGGTCATCAAACCAGCCAAGTGTTGAGTACGCAGCAACGCCACCGACAAAGACCTCATACCCCTGTCGTCGCAGCTTTGCTGCGAATTCTTGCGCAGCCTCCTCTCGAAAAAAACCTCGATAACTGACACAACCAGCAATTGGATAGCAAAACGTCTGCAACTCGGCGGAAAATTCTTCCGCAGCAAAGACATTCCAAACGACGAACCTCTTTCCGGTGTCTACGTAGCTTGAATAGCTATCTTCAACGGGTAAACCGAGCTCTTCTTGAGCGAATTTGAGTACGTCGCGCGATAGTATGAGTTTCTCTTTGACCACCCGGCTCACGTTGGGTTCTGCCAGGACAATGTCGATGGATCGGCGATCCAAGAGCAACTGCATCTGGCCCGTGACCGCCTGGGCATAGAAATTCAAACTGCCGCAGCCCATCAGCGAGCACGTTAATGCCGTTATTATCAAATTTCTCAGGCTTACCTTCATCACACTTAATCCTGTTCGAAATACCAGCCTCCTGATATCCTCTTGTATAATCATACCGTCATCTTGAGCCGACGGCTTTAAACTACTAAAAAACAGCAAATCGCATGTATAACCAGTATTTTGGCCTGAGAGATTCTCCGTTTTCGATCGCGCCAAACCCACTTTTTCTTTACATGAGTGAACGCCACCGAGAGGCGCTCGCGCATCTATTGTACGGAGTACGAAGCCAGGGCGGCTTTATACTCCTGACTGGAGAGGTAGGGACGGGTAAAACAACAGTTTGCCGTTGTCTGTTGGAGCAGTTGCCAGAGGATGTCGATGTTGCTTTCATTATCAATCCAAAGCTCAGTGTGGATGAGTTACTCGAAACAATTTGTGACGAATTCCACATTGCCTACGACAAAAATGCAAGCCGCAAACTATTGGTAGATGCGATCAACGACTTTCTGCTGAAGTCCCACAGACAAAACAAACGCACTGTTTTAATTATCGATGAGGCGCAAAACCTCGCTGTCGATGTTTTAGAGCAACTGCGACTACTCACCAATCTTGAAACCAATGAACGTAAACTACTTCAAATCATTCTGCTGGGCCAACCGGAACTGCAACAGCTACTAGCAAAACAGGAACTCCGCCAACTATCTCAACGGGTGACGGCACGTTTCCATCTACAGGCATTATCCCGTGCAGAGGTTGCTGAGTACGTTTACCACCGACTTGAAGTCGCCGGATGTAAAAATGAGTTGTTTCCCCAAGCGGTCATCAATCGAATTTACAGGATCAGTGAAGGAATACCTCGAGTCATCAATTTGATCTGCGACCGGGCATTGCTTGGAGCTTACTCTGAAAACAAGTCACAGGTATCATTATCGATACTCACAAAATCGGCCGACGAAGTACTCGGCAAGCCAGAACAACCTCCAGCAAAACGCTCACCAATTAATTCGGTTCTCGCTATAGGTTTCGTCGCGCTGATTGCATCCATGTGGTTTATCGACAGAACAGTCAATACGCAAGATGATATCGACAGCGAAATATCAGGGGAGATTACGGTACAGCCTGCGGAGTCGTTAACAACTCGCAGTCAACTCGATAACTTCCAAACCAATCCAGCACCTTCCAAACCGAATCTTGGCCAGTTGATTACTCTTAAGGCAAAAGCTAACGCCAACCATTTAGCGTCTGTTAGCCGCAGCGTAAGGGGAAGCCGCAATCCCGATTCCGCTGTCACGAAGATTCTCAACATTTGGGGAAACCCACCCATCGATGATTCACAAGGTGCCTGTAATCAGGTTCGTCAGCTGGGTTTAGCCTGCTTTTCGAGTCGCGGTAGTTTTTACGACATCAAATCATTCAACAGGCCCGTGGCAATCAACCTCCCATCGAATGGATCTACCAACAACGAAAACAACTGGGTGGCGCTCACGAGACTGGACGCAGGAACAGCAATATTCTCAACCGATCGATCGGATTTTCGTGTCAGCGAGTCTATGGTCGAAAGCTGGGAAGGCGAGTTCATTGTCCTTTGGCGCATGCCTCCGGGATATCAATCACCTATCTCCGAGGGTAGCAGTGGTGCGACCGTTGACTGGTTGGGCGCGCAGCTTTCTGTTTTTGACGGCTTACCCTTGCGGACAGCAAACGCTATTTTTGATAATTCACTTGCACAAAGAGTGTCGTCGTTCCAGAAGTCGGCCAATCTTAACCCCTCGGGTACTGTTGGGCCGAAAACCTGGATACACCTCAATAGCCTTGAGGGCATAGGCATTCCCTTTCTCGGTGAAAAACGAGCCTTAACTGTGGGTGGTGAAGACTAATGTCCTATATTCTTGACGCATTAAAAAAGTCAGAAAGCGAAAGACAGAATCAGGACTTACCTGATATAAACGCGGTTCACCAGCGTCCTGTGCTACATCCTGAAAAAAAACGGCGCATTTGGCTTCTGGCAATACCAGTCGCATTCATACTTAACATCGTCGGATTCTGGTACCTCTGGAACAGCTCTACAGCCGAAGATCCAAAGTTAAATAGCTATGTATCTGCATCATCAGGCAAAACCCCTAGCCCAGCATCTGTTAACTCAACGCCCGATGCCCAACAAATTGACACGCCAGTGACAACGCAAACTCAACCACCTAAGGCCTCACTGGCAAGCCGCATTATCCCTCCACCCAAGTTAGAACGCACTGACGAAACTGCCGAATTGCTCATAACACCTACAGATGCTTATCGAAAAACAGCAGATAACTCGATTAATGGAGGAGTACAGCAAGGTGAACAATTTGAGGCGTCAACAAAACGACCAGTCAGCAAGATAACAGCATTGCCGACCAACATTCAGCGTCAGATACCAGACTTGAAGTTCTCAAGCCACCTCTACGCAGATGACAGTAGTTTCCGAATGGTAAATATCAATGGAAACATGTTTCACGAAGGAGACATTATCGCTGAGGGGATTCAGCTTGAGCGAATCAGCGAGGAAGGTGTTGTGTTGAATTACCTGCACTATACTTTTGAGCTCAGCGTCATCAGGGATTGGTCTTTTCAATAAGCAGTCAACGAGATCGTCTAGGGTGCGGCGGTTGGAATGGGCTCCACATTTTGGTTCACAGAGGTTGGATTCGACTCCATGCTTTGGATCATTGCCTGTAGGTCAACTAGCCGTTTGTTAACTTGTGCTCGATACTTATCAATGACCTCAATCGCCTCTTCCGTGACTTTAACGCGATTCTGTATAATAGCCAGATTGCGTTTATTTGCTTCAACCAGATCAGCCTGATCCTGAACCCGCCCCCGCACTAGCGAAAACTGCGTCGTCATGTCTTCGCTATCATCGGTCAGTGTTCGACGCACCCTAGCAATATCGGCAACTAGCTCATCAAACTGAGCTGCTGATTTTGCAGTTGATGTTGCGATTGATGCGCTCTGACGCGCGAGTTGTTTTTCAAGTTGTTTATTTGTGCTATTCGCTTTTTGAAGTGTCTTTTCCAACTCCTGAATTTTGGGCCGATTTTGCCGATAAGCCACGCCCCACAATTTGTCGATTTCTGAAATGTTCGTGCTCTGTTGTGCTTTCATTAGCTGGAAGGTTTTTTCTATATCATTGCCGGTTGCGCTCAATTCCGACTCAATATCCCGACTGTTCCTCTGGACGCTGTCCAATAGCTGATTCGACAGATCGAGCTTCTTCTGAACCTCAAAAAGGGTGTATCCTCCAAACCCCATCAAAATAGCCATGACAAAAATTGTAAAAACTAGCAAACCGTTAAACTTACTTTGTTTCGGTGCTTCTATTCGGCTACTCCTGCGGAAAGATGCGATATCTTCTTTACCCGGAGCAATTTCAGGAAGTGTTTCGATTGTCTTTTTATCGTCAGTCATTTTTAAACACAAATAATCGGTTTAACGTCCAGTCATAAAACTCAAATATAAAAAAGGCTCCAGAAGGAGCCTTCTTCACTTTAACAACCCATTACAATGCAATCATCAATCCATACAACACGGCAGTCAGTGCCAGACTGCAATGAATGACGCCAACCACACTTGTCATTGGTCCTTGCTTTCCGAATAGTGCGTTTGCTTCAAGCGCAAAAATCACAACCAACATTGCAATTAGCGCAGTCATTTTAGTCGGATCAGTTGCCATGCCATGCGGCAGGTGAGCAGACGACCCCATAAAAAAGAGCATCGGCATTGAAAAAAGAGTGTTTGTTCTAGAGGCCAGCGCCGCCTTCGGTGCGGCAGCACCCGCTTCAGGTAATGCCTCGCCACCCTGCGCAACCTGTGTAGCTGAGGCTATGATGATTTTCTGGTTAGGCCAAATAACCAACCAAACATTGAGAAACATCAAGGTCCCGAGCGTCGCGCCTATGATGATATCAAAAGTCACATACTGCCCTCTGTAGCCCAGCATCACGACCCCTGTGATAAACGTCAACATAGCACCCCAACGAAACCACCAGAGTGCTCGGGGAACCAGTTTTTGAATGGCCCCGGATCGATGCGCATCTTCTGCTTCCTTGAAGTATTCCGTCTGAACAAAGTTGAAGTAATACAAAAGGCCTATCCAGGTAATACCTGCTATGAAATGCAGCCATCTAAATATAAAGTCGAAGCCGCCCGCGGTAAATAATGATATGTCCATTGTGCCCTCTCTTTCGATTCAGGGATTTAACCCTTAAATTATTATGGTTTACTCTAATATAGAGCATGTGACAGATAATAGCATTCCCAAATTTGAAACTCTATTATCGCGAACAGGCTGCATGCAGATAGTTTCATTAGAATACTTGCCAGACCACAGAATTTTTCCGCACGACATATCTCCGAACAACCTTAGGGTTTAAAACAGAAAACACTGGCCAATTTACTGAATGCAAGGCTTACCGTGAGGCGCTAAAACTATAAATAAATGCCATTAGCTATTATTTTGGCCGTAATTTGTATTGCGCGCTTTAGAACAGGTAGTATGTATTGCGCATCGCACATATTCGCGTTGCTTTCGCACCCAGCCGCTACAATGCTAACCAAGGAACACAGGCATGCACCTCTTTTGTCTTTTACTCACATTCGCCTTTTTTGGCGCTACTACCTCTTTTCAAGCCGCGGGCGCATCAACCGGCAAAGACTTGAATGAAACAAAAAAAGCCAAGCCTTCGGCGGTAGTAAAGAAAAAGCAGGATTGGAAAGTCTTTACTTCACTTGATCTATTTGCCTATAGCGCGCCCGTTTCGGTCGACAAATTCGCCAACGACTTTGACGCACCGCTTGAATCCGGC
>CAXRCG010000191.1:0-18154 GCA_964228885.1 Pseudomonadales bacterium
AGTCAGATAAAACTGCTAATGCCTCTACTTGGTGAAACAGGCTGTAGGCTGGCTGAGATCGTAGGACTGAGACTCGACGACATAGACCTTGAGAATGACCTGATCCACATAAGACCTAATTCAGCGAGAAGGCTCAAGACAAGAAACAGCAAAAGAACCGTACCAATGGTTGGTTATGCAAAGCTGGCAATGGAAGAAGCACTCAAGCAAGCGGACAGCCAGTACTTATTCCCAAGGTATATCCGAGATGGAAAGTGTTATGCCACTCATGCGTCCAATGTTCTGAACAAATGGCTCAAGAAGGACTTTAATGGACTGACAGCGCATTGCCTCAGACATACCTTCAGAGACCGTCTGAGAGCCGTAGAGTGCCCTATGGACATGATTGATCAGATAGGGGGATGGAAGTCAGTAAGCGCAATTGGGAATAGCTATGGCAAGGGATACCCACTGGAAAAACTGGAAGAATGGTTTGCAAGGTTGCAGGGGGGTTAAATGTCCTGCTTGAGAGCTTTAATCCTTTTTCTATGAGCTGCTTTTCGGCACTTATCAGAGCAATAATGCGAACTTTTTCTACGACCAAATCCAGTTCCAAAAGCAAACCACGAAGGACAAATCGCACATTGTTTTAGTTGGGTTTGGTTTGTAACTGCTTGTGCAAATTGCACCCATAATGCTGCGGTCAGATTGATAGGGGAGATAGCAAAAAAAGGAGGCCCACCACCATGTCGTTTTCGAATATCAATTTTTACTTCACCGGAGAAAATTAACAAATCAGGGTCATCAAATCTTTCAAGAAATTTGAATCCCACAAGATCTTCATAATTACCGCTTTGCTTAGCTTCGTTCCAAATTCTAATCGCTTCTGCCATTCTAGAAGCAGAATGTTGAATTTTTTCGAGGGGAACGGAAACCGGTGTGTGACTAAACCCATCACACAAATCCAAACCTGGGATACCGTATTTATTTACAAATGCTAAAGCCGTTTGAGCACAGGTTGAGGCTGCACCATATTCCATAAAGGCAGCTGGATTATTTTTAAGAGGATTGCAAGCTTTAAGCGTTTCACTTTTTGCCAAAATATAAATGCCAAATTCAATACCATTGTATGTGTTATACCATTCATCAAGTATAGTTTGGACCCATCGCGGGGCGAATGCCTTTGACTTAAAATCGAAGGTTTCTATCGGTTTTTTGGGTTTGACTGTGATGTCCACATGTTGGGGTTTTAACTCCTCAAACGTGTACCCTTCTGGGCATTTTTGACACTCAAACCATAACAGATCGGTCATTATTTCAAATCCAGACGGTAAATAGACGACTTATCTATGTCACGATAATTTTTATTTTATAGTCTCGTCAAGTGATATATTAGTTTTTTCAATGATGGACAGTGCTGTCGCTTACAATTTGCGAGGATCAGAATGAACAGAAATATCAATACCGCTCAACCTGGCAGCATCAAAAAACTAACTTATACAGTCCCTGAAGCTGCTGAAGTACTTGGGATCGGACGCTCTGCAGCGTACCAAGGGATCCATTCCGGCGAAATACCATCGATCAAAATCGGCAGTCGAATAGTTATACCAAAGGTCGCCTTACAGCAAAAGTTACAAGGTGCGGGGCAGACAAGTCCCAAAGTAAAGTGCACATGACACACCACGGGTATAAACATGAAGGGCTCAAAGAAAAAAATTACGCAGCATACTCTACTCGGGAAACGTCCGAGAACTACGAAGGCGTTCTGTTTTATGTCAGCCCAAAACTCCGTGTAGCCGTGTGCTCAGATCACGCGCAGTTTTTAATACAACACTGTGTCGGCACAAGGCATGGTGTAGCCCGCTTTGAGGCATTCAGCTATCCAACTGACATAATCGTTCTAAGGCGACTGCTCCATACGCGCTACGGCGTCCCTATGGGGCAGGTGATGCAATTAACCAGCGGAATGCCTAGGAAAGCGCGGAATAGCACCACACAGCTCAAAAAGTATACCCAACGCATGCTGGTCTCGGGAATAGGTGCTTCTTAATGTCAGAAACCCACCTTGGAACAAACGAGCGTTCAATCTGCAAAATGCATCGAGGAACCAAATATGACCTGTGATGCTCTAAGGGCTGACAAAGACACTATAGCACGCTTCATATCGGAGATCACTCGAGACTGGAGCAATCATTCAAACGAAGACGGCTTATTCGAGGTTCGCTGTTTGGGCAAAGAACGAACGCCTGTCATTAAAAGCTTTGAACTGAAGGAATGTGACGATGCGGTGGATCTCGCTGTTCAAATGAACAACATCGGGCTGAACATCTATATGACGATTAACCCTATTAAAAAAAGTTCGGTGTGCAAAGCAGCCAAGGATGGGGATATCCTGCGCGCGCATTACACATTTGTGGACGCAGATGACAAACCTGGCATCAACGGATTAGAAGCGCTTACCTCTAAAATTGAGCCTGACTTGGTCGTGATTACTGGCACTATCCCACACCAGCGTCGGCATGCATACTGGCGGTTTGACGAACCCTGCACAGATTTGACGCTCTGGAGCAATCGGCAACTGGATCTGGCAAAGAGGTACAAAACAGATCCGGCGGTGAGCAATCCCTCTCGCATCATGCGTGTTGCTGGCACAGTCAGCTACCCGGATTTAACAAAGCAAGCGAGAGGGTATGTGAATGAGCTTACAGAAATGAGGGTTAATACGAGCTGATGCCCTTATCGAGCATATATGAGTGGGATGAAATCGAACAGCCAATGGAGCCATCAAAAACAGATGTTGGTCCAATTCCAATCCCATTCAAAAAACTCAATAGGAAAGCCGCTTCACAAGCAGCATTGAGCGGTAAAAACTGGCATAACAATATGCTCGTGATGGTTGGCAGTTGGGTGGCTAAGGGTCTTGATGATGAGGAAATACATACTCTTGGGGCAGCCCATACAGTAGAGGGCTATACGGCCCAAGAGACATCTTCAGAAGTGCAAAAGATGATTGATGGTGCGCGCTCAAAGGGATTTGATCAGAAGCCAAACAGTTTAAATCATGCATTCATCCCGCCGCCAAGACAGATTTTATCCATGATTGGTGATATTGAAATCAAAGATCCAGATTATCTGATCAATGGTATAATCGAAACACCTGCATTGATCGGCCTGATAGGCCCATCGGGGTCAGGCAAAACATTTGTTGCGCTTGATATGGCGATGTCTATCGCCACCGGCATCCCTTACCATGAAATGCAGGTAACAGCAGGAACCGTAATTATGTCGGCCGGAGAAGGCCATACTGGCATTCCCCGTCGCGTACAGGCTTGGTGTAGCCATTACCGGCAGAACATCAAGCGTGTAAATCTGGCACTAACCAGACGGGCGGTTAATTTATTCGATGAAGAATATCGAAATGCGTTTTGCAGAGAAATCGAAACCATCGCTCTGTCTAAAGGCGAGCCAAAGTTAATTATCATTGACACAGTTGCTCGGCATATGGGCGGTATGGATGAGAATAGTGCCAAAGACATGGGCGAGCTTATTCGTGCAGCTGACAAACTTAAAGATGACTATAACTGCTCTGTCATGCTGGTTCATCACACGGGTCATGCCAATCAGGATCGAGCGCGCGGCTCTACAGCTTTCAAAGGTGCGCTCGACACTGAAATCGTCGTCAATTCTCTTGGTGATCATGATATAACGGTGAAATGCCAAAAGCAGAAAGATGGCACGCCCTTCGATATGCGTCAGTTTGTCAAAGTCAGCATTGAGCCATCAATGGTTCTGCAACAAGTTGAAGTCAGTCGGAGGGCCAGCACCAAAGCAAATCCAAATGAGAAACTGGCTTTGGAAACATTGAAAGAGTGTTTGGCGGGTGACACTCCACTGGCAAAGGTTCCACTCGAAGACTGGCGAAAGGTTTTTTATGAACGACACACGGGTGACAAGCTTAAGAGCAAGGAAGCCGCGTTCCGCCGAGCGAGAGAACGTTTGGTTTTCAAGAACTTAGTCAACTGTAAGAGCGATTTTTATTCTTTGAACGACAGCGCGACATATGAACGACAGTAGCAAAGTGTCGTTCGCCATTTTTACGACATCAGAACGACACTACACTACACACCTCTATAGGGGTGTAGGGTGTCGTTCGTCGTTGTGTTTGTTTTGAACTTCTGCAAGAAGAGCTTGTGCACTCTACGTTTTCCACTTTCCAATCTATAAAAAGATCATACTTACTCATGCGAGTTTGAATATCGCTCGTCTTCCCATCGCTCAATCATTCGGCTCAATTCATCTGGCGTCATCTCAGCAGAACTCTTATCCAATAAACTTGTGTCAGCATCTTTTCCAAGATCACCGGCTAATTCTAGCGCTGTTCGTGCGGCGGACACTTTGGCACTGGCAGGCGTTTCCGGATCTAGCATCACCTGCCGCAAAGTGTCACCTGACAAGTTGGCAAGTTCGCCTTGATAAAGCGTTTGTCGAGCCTGCCGCAATAACGGTGATATTGCCGGGTTCCGAGTCAATTCATAAGCTGCTTGCTTTGGAAAAGCATATCCCGCCATGCGTGCAGCTTCGGTGGGATTACGGCGCTCCACTACGTGGTATCTGACAAATTCTTTTTGCTGTTCAGTAACCGACCTTTTTCGAACCTGACCCATGCAACAAGACCTGTATTTATGTGTTTTTATCTAGTTCCAATGTATCAGGTTTTTAGCTAAGTTTAAATTGCAGACAGTTTGGCAGTATGGTCCGCGAATACAAGATATACTTTGATCCAAATTTAAGAAATGAAGTTTCTAACAATGCTGAGCCACGGGGTCGGACAGGTGCTGGAAGCTATAAATCAATGCAAATTTAATAAAAAATCAGTGTTTTTTTCCCCATATCGGTCCTTACAATTATTCCTTCTTTTTTGCAGCCTCTAATTCTACGCACGTGCGCGAGGCTCCGCGCCGGTAAGTTATACCGTGCTTTTGTCTGTCATCAACAACTATCAAACAGCGGTTCTGTTGGGGCGGTAAGTGAGTTGCACCCAAAGGCTGCATTCACGCGATAAGCCCACTACAGCTGTCAGTGGCATCTCTACCGCGAAAATAACTCCTAGCACCTAATATTCGAACGATTATTCGCACCAGAAACTCTATTCGGTGTTTGCTCATAGATCAAAGGCGCAGAAATTTCCGCGCCCCTATATCTGACTATCTTTTCGAGTTACGGCATACCTTGGCTGGACCAAAGGCCTTGACGTTAGACAAATATGGATACTTCTCTGCGTGCCGCGCAATCAGATAGTTCGCAAATGCGGCAACTCACCCCAACGACTTCAGCGTCGTCAGCTTGACCTTGGTCGGGAGCAAGAAGCATGTGCGCAACATAGCGAGGTCGAGTGGAAAACGAGGCATCCCCTTCAGCAACGGCAATAGCATAGGCTTTCATTGCAACTGCGTCGCGCCCTACTTGTTTAAGCTTGGCAATGATCGGAGTGTTTGGCTGAGAGAACGCCGAAAAGAGCGGCCACAGCGGACAACCGCCCCCCAGTCTTGGTAGGTCAAAACCATCAATTGGCCTTTTTGCCAACAGCGCGCCGGCGGCATCGACTGCGAGATACCCAAATTGTCCAGCGTCTGCTGCTTTTCGGTACGCAAGCCTTTGGAAAATTTCAGGAATACTGACCCCGCATCGTGCTGCAATACCGGCCGGGTCTTTGGTGGCTGTTGTAGCCTCAATAAGCTGCTCTTCGGACACCCTGGTGATAATCGCCTGCAATTTAGTCAAAAATCGCTCCGCTACCGTCTTGCCAGACATGGATTTTATTGCCTCTGATGCATCGAGAAGCATTGACACATTGGCACTTGCAACCTCTTCCAATTCAGGTACGCAGTAGTCGCGGCTTTCCAAGAAACGATCTAGCTCTTCAATTGGCGATGCAGGGTTGATGTCGCCTTCTTGATCAGGATCCAAATACCCAACCAGAGATTGGCTTGTGTCGGCCAGTCGGCGGCTATCTTCGAATATGTTTCGCTGAAACCTGTCGCACCATTCTTTTTCGATATCGTCAGCTTCAACTAGAATTGCAGCGCTGGATTGGATCGAGGACACTGTCGAAATAACCTCGTGGAGGGCAGTAGATAGAAAGGGGTCGTGGGAAAAGCGATCGTTAAGCACTCCCATAGCCTGCTTTAGATTTGCGATCTCGCCACTTTGGGCAACGATCAATTCTGCCAATCCTGGAAACCTGCCCGCAAATTCCTCAAGTCTCGGAGTTTCTGCTTCGATTTGCGAAAAATCAGCGCTTGCTTGATGAAGCGCAGAAATCAGGGCGGCCTGGGCACCCTCGTTCAATAGCGCGGGTTCGACCGAGAGCTCTTCGGCAATATCAAGCATAAGTTTTCCACCGATTCTGCGGCGGTTATGCTCAATCAGGTTAAGATATGCTGGAGAAATCCCCACCATCTTTGCCAAATCGGTTTGTTTGATCTCTTTTAGAATTCGTTGCTCGCGAATTCTGGTTCCAATAAGCAAAGCTCGAGCCATTTTTCCACCTAATAAATCAATAGCTTTCTGCAGCTGCGAGAAAACATATTTACTAATTTACATACCACTTTGTTTATTTTTTTACAAAAAAATTATTTAGTTAAAATTATTTATTGATTGATTTTCATGACTCGATGAATAGTGAACTTGCGTGCAGCTCGGATGTTGAGAAGTAATCGGCTGCGATTCATGAAATGGAGGAACCCCATGATTAAGAACCTTACTCGGCGTGGCGTGCTTAAGTCAGGCGCCCTAGTCGGCGCTGGCATGGCAATGCCAACAATATTCACCGCTTCTTCAGCAGCGGCCTATACCAACGAGCCTACAGGTGGGTCGGTAACTCTTGGCTTCAACGTTCCACAAACTGGTCCTTACGCGGAAGAAGGTCTCGACGAACTGCGCGCTCAGGAGCTTGCAGTTGAGCACCTGAACGGCCTGGGCGACGGCGGCATGATGAACACCTTCAGCTCAAAAGCGCTGAAAGGTAACGGCATCCTTGGCAAGAAAGTTGAGTTCGTAACTGGCGACACTCAGACTAAATCGGACGCTGCTCGTGCATCTGCTAAGTCGATGATCGAAAAAGACGGCGCGATCATGGTCAACGGTGGTTCGTCTTCGGGCGTTGCAATCGCTGTTCAGGGTTTGTGTCAAGACGCTGGCATTATCTTCATGGCGGGTCTGACCCACTCGAACGATACAACCGGTAAAGACAAGAAAGCTAACGGCTTCCGTCATTTCTTCAACGGTTACATGTCTGGTGCTGCACTGGCTCCAGTGCTTTCGAGTGCATACGGTTCTGACCGTAACGCTTACCATCTGACAGCTGACTACACGTGGGGATGGACACAGCAGGAATCGATCGCAGCAGCAACCGAAGCCATGGGTTGGAACACTGTAAACAACGTTCTGACACCGCTGGCATCGACTGACTTCTCGTCGTACATTACGCCTGTTTTGAACTCGGGCGCAGACGTTCTGGTTCTGAACCACTACGGCGGAAACATGGTTAACTCATTGACCAACGCAATCCAGTTTGGTCTGCGTGACAAAGTTGTTAACGGCAAGCAGTTCGAAATCGTTGTTCCACTTTACTCAGAGCTGATGGCCGCTGGTGCTGGCAAAAACGTTGAAGGTGTTATCGGTTCGATGAACTGGAACTGGCAGTTGACCGACGAAGGCACCAAAGCTTTCGTTAAGTCGTTCGGTGAAAAGTATGGTCGCCCACCATCCAACTCGGCTCACACTTGCTACGTTCAGACTATCCTGTACGCGGATGCATGTGAGCGTGCTGGAACATTCAACCCTTGTGGCGTTGCAGAAGCTCTTGAGGGTTTTGAATTCGACGGTATGGGTAACGGTCCAACACTTTACCGTGCTGATGACCACCAGTGTTTCAAAGACGTTCTGGTTATGAAGGGTAAAGAGAACCCATCGAACGAGTACGACACACTTGAGATCCTCGAAGTTACTCCACGTGCTCAGGTTGAATATTCACCTGATCACCCAATGTTCGCCGGTGGTGATCTTGGTGTTTGTAACCCGGGCGCGTAAGCGAAATACTCTCCGTAAGGCGGGGCTTTCCCCGCCTTACTTCTATTCAGGGGACCGGTTGTTCGATAAAATGGTTCATTTAATTATCTAGAGGTAGGGGAAGATGAGCGAGTTCATCCTTCAAATCCTAAACGGTCTCGACAAGGGTTCCGCTTATGCGCTGATCGCCCTTGGTCTGACGCTAATCTTCGGCACACTTGGTGTTGTGAACTTTGCCCACGGGGCCCTGTTTATGATCGGTGCCTTCTGTTCTGTGACACTTTCGCGGATTCTTAATGCAAGCTTTGAAACTGTGGACCCCACACAAAAGGACTTTTTGGGTAACCCCTTGAAGGTCAAGTCGTCCTATATGGAAAGCTGGTTCGGACCTGAAATAGGTAGTGCGATAATCGACTGGTCGGTGCCTTTGGCGATTTTGTTCTCGATTCCCATCATGATCGTCGTCGGCATCGCGATGGAGCGTGGCCTGATCAAGCACTTCTATAAGCGTCCACACGCCGACCAGATCCTTGTGACATTCGGCCTTGCAATTGTTTTGCAGGAAATCATCCGCGGCTTCTACGGCGCGAACCCGATCCAGACCCCCGCCCCAGAAGCACTGTCATCAGTTGCACAACTTGGCGGCGCACTTGGTCTTGAGATCGTCTATCCTGCTTGGCGCATGGTCTACTTCTTCTTCTCGCTGGTAGTTATCGGCGGTGTGTTCGCTTTCTTGCGTTTCACAACCTTTGGTATGGTTGTTCGTGCCGGTATGGCAGACCGTGAAACGGTTGGCCTAATGGGCATCAACATCGACCGTCGCTTTACCATTATGTTCGCAATCGCGGCCGTTGTCGCTGGTTGGGCAGGCGTAATGTACGCACCGATTAACGCACCAAACTATCACATGGGCATGGACTTTCTGGTCCTCAGCTTCGTTGTGGTTGTTGTTGGCGGTATGGGCTCTTTGCCTGGCGCTGTCGCAGCAGGCTTCCTGCTCGGCATCCTGGAAAGCTTCGCCTCCTGGGAGCGTTTCAAGGTATTTGACGGTCTGGATCAGATCATCATCTATCTCGTAGCAATCATCATTTTGCTTAGTCGCCCCCGTGGCCTGATGGGCAAAAAAGGCGTGATGGAGGATTAATCATGCTGGGTCTAGAAAAGAAAGACTTCAATCTATTGATGGTAGTTGTCGGGCTGAGCTTTTTCGCCCCCCTCATCCTCAACTTGTTCCCCAAAGAATCGGCTTTGGCCTTTTTCAACGGGGGTTACCCAGACCTTATGCAGCGTTTCGTGATCTTCGGGATCTTTGCTATCGGGTTTAACATCCTGTTCGGTCTGACCGGCTATCTTTCGTTTGGTCATGCAGCCTTTTTGGGTGTTGGTTCTTACGCAGCGGTTTGGATGTTCAAGCTTCTTGGCTATAATATCATCCCTGGACTAATTCTTAGTGTTGTTGTCGCGGGTATGCTGGCAGTCGTTATCGGCTACGTCTCACTGCGTCGCTCAGGTATCTACTTCTCGATCCTGACACTCGCGTTCGCGCAAATGATGTATTCCATTGCTTATTCTGACCTATTTGGTCGGTGGCTCGGCATCACTCTTACAAATGGTGAAACTGGTCTTCAGGTCTATAACAACGACCCGCAGATCTTGATGGGTGCAAACAGCTCAACCGTGCCACACATCTTTGGTCTGGAAATGAGCTCGCGATTTACACTTCCAGTCGGACCTTGGGAATTCGTTTTCCCAGTTGGTTACTACTTCTGTGCCATTTTCCTAGTGATTGCGTTCTACCTGTCGATCCGGATCTTCCGTTCGCCATTCGGTCTGATGCTTCGTGCTGTTAAGTCGAACAACCAGCGTATGACATACACTGGCTTGAATCCACGCCCCTACACACTAGCTGCGTTCATCATCTCAGGTATGTACGCAGGTCTGGCAGGAGGTCTTCTTGCTTCGATGGACCCGCTGGCTGGTGCAGAACGTATGTACTGGACTGAAAGCGGCGCGGTTGTGATCATGACCATTCTTGGCGGCGTTGGCACCCTGATTGGTCCGGTCTTGGGCGCAGGTACCATTAAGTACATGGAGAATATCATCTCGAAGATGAATGAAAAGCTTCTTCATGACTGGTTCAGCTTCCTTCCGGAAAGCTTGGAACATGCCATGGTCTGGTGTGCATCTTGGTTCACCGGCGAAGGCTGGCACATGACCCAAGGTATCGTCTTCATGCTCGTCATCATCTTCCTGCCTGGTGGTTTGGTTGAAGGTGGCAAACGCGTCATCGAGCGCTTCCGCGGCAAATCTGACAACGAAACCGCATCCAAGCAACCTGCAGAATAGGGAAAAGACTGATGGGTATTCTTGAAGTTAAAGGCGTAAACAAGCGCTTCGGTGGTCTGCAGGCCTTGTATGATGTGAACCTAAGCGTTTCTGAAAACACCGTCCACGCGATTATCGGCCCAAACGGGGCCGGAAAATCCACCCTGCTCAACTGCCTCATCGGCAAGCTTATTCCTGATACCGGAAGCGTCATGTTTGACGGCCAATCGGTTCTGGGTCGCCTACCCTATGAGATCAACCAGATGGGCATCAGCCGCGTGTTTCAGACACCTGAAATTTTCGGCGAACTGAATGTGATGGAAAACATGATGATTTCATGTTTCGCCAAACGTGACGGTTCGTTCCGCATGCAAGCAATGGCGGGCATGATGCGCGAAAAGGACATTGTTGAAAAAGCCGAGCAAATGCTTTACGACATGAACCTTGCCGACAAGCGTAACGATCATACCGCAGCGATGTCACGAGGTGATAAACGTCGCCTTGAAATCGCTATGTGTCTTGCACAGGAACCTCGTCTGCTTCTTCTCGACGAACCGACAGCGGGTATGGCACGTGCTGATACAAATAACACGATCGATCTGCTCAAGCAGATCGACGAAGACCGCGACATCACCATCGCGATTATTGAGCATGATATGCACGTTGTGTTCTCGCTGGCAGATCGGATCACTGTTCTTGCTCAGGGCACACCGCTGGTTGAAGACACGCCTGACAAAATCAAAGGCCACCCGAAGGTACAAGAAGCGTACCTCGGCGAAGCCGCGTAAGGAGGGGGTAAGATGAACGTCAAACCCGATTTCTCGAAAAGCGCCAACAAGGCTGAAACAGCACCAGCGTTCCTTTCGGTTTGGGATCTGCACTCGTACTATGGCGAGAGCTACATCATCCAGGGCATCAGCTTTAATGTCCACGAAGGCGAAATCCTCGCGCTTCTGGGTCGTAACGGCGCCGGCAAAACCACAACCCTGCGTTCAATCGCGCGTCTAGCATCGCCTCAAGTGAACCGCGGTGAAATCTGGCTGGACCACCAGCGGCTTCACACAATGGAATCGCACGAAGCATCATCTGTTGGCCTCGGACTGGTCCCGGAAGATCGTCGAATTATTTCTGGCTTGACAGTGGAAGAAAACCTTCAGCTGGCGCAAATTGCACCTCCAATAGGTTGGTCACTCGAACGCATTTATGACCTGTTTCCTCGCCTCGGTGAACGAAGAAAGCAGGAAGGCGTTACGCTTTCAGGCGGTGAACAGCAGATGCTTTCTATAGCGCGCTCCTTAGCCCGTGACATTAAAGTTCTTCTTCTCGACGAACCTTATGAAGGTCTCGCGCCGGTTATCGTCGATGAGATCGAAAAAATGCTCCGCATCATTAAAGAGCAGGGCATCACCACAATCATAGTTGAGCAGAACGCCGTGCGCGCGCTTCAATTGGCCGACCGCGCTATTATTCTCGACACCGGTAACATCGTATTCGACGGCACTGCCGAAGAACTTCTTGAAAATGAAAAACTTCGCACAGAATACTTGGCGATTTAATCGCCCCTCTCCGCCCGATTTGGGGCGGGGACCTACATTTTGAATGGAAAATTGAGGAAGAAGACGCGCAATGTCCGAGACCAAATCTTATCCACCGTCCGCTGACTTCGTAGAAAACGCCATAATCAATGAGGCCAAGTATGATGAAATGTACGCCGCTTCAATTGCTGATCCTGACTCATTTTGGGCCGAACACGGCAAGCGCATCGACTGGATCACGCCATTTACCAAAGTCAAAAATGTGAACTATTCGCACCCGGAGATTTCGATTAAATGGTTCGAAGATGGAGAGATGAATGTATCGGCGAATTGCATTGACCGTCATCTTGAGAATCGCGGTGACCAGACTGCGATTATCTGGGAGGCAGACGATCCTAGTCTTGCTAAGCAAATCACCTATCTCGAATTAAGCGAACAGGTGAACAAAACGGCGAACGTTCTTAAGGGCCTGGGTATAGGTAAAGGCGACCGCGTTATTCTTTATCTTCCAATGGTCCCTGAAGCAGCCTACGCGATGCTTGCCTGCGCGCGTATTGGTGCGATCCACTCAATCGTGTTCGCGGGCTTTTCGCCAGAAGCATTGGCGGCACGTATTGAAGGCTGTAAAGCTTCGCTGGTTATCACCGCAGACGAGGCCCCTCGCGGTGGTCGCAACACGCCGCTGAAGACAAATGTCGACAAGGCAATGAACATCTGCGGCGACGTTAAGACACTTGTCGTAGAACGTACCGGCGGCGATGTTGAAATGAAAGAAGGGCGCGACCACACGTATTACACGCTTATGGCGCACGCTTCGACTGAGTGTGAACCAGAAGTGATGAACGCCGAAGATCCACTGTTCATCCTTTATACCTCGGGTTCCACCGGTGCCCCCAAAGGGGTTGTTCACTGCTCAGGCGGGTACCTCGTCTGGGCCTCAATGACCCATGAATACGTGTTTGACTATCACGAAGGTGACATCTACTGGTGCACCGCTGACGTGGGTTGGGTCACGGGCCACAGCTATACCGTCTATGGGCCACTGGCCAACGGTGCAACCACACTGATATTTGAAGGCACCCCAACCTACCCTGACGCCGGTCGTTTCTGGGCCGTGTGCGAGAAGCACAAAGTGAACCAGTTCTACACTGCGCCAACCGCGATCCGCGCGCTTATGGGCCAGGGCAACGATTTCATTGAAAAATACGACCTTTCAACGCTAAAGGTGCTCGGCACCGTAGGCGAGCCGATCAACCCTGAGGCTTGGAAATGGTACAACGAAGTAATAGGCGGCGGTAACTGCCCAATCGTTGACACTTGGTGGCAGACTGAAACCGGCGGTCATATGATGACTATCCTTCCAGGCGCACATGCAGCCAAACCGGGTGCAGCGATGAAGCCCTTTTTCGGCGTGAAGCCCGTCGTGCTGGAGCCGACCTCGGGTGAAGAGATCGAGGGAAATGCTGTTGAGGGCGTTCTCTGCATGGCTGACAGCTGGCCAGGTCAGATGCGTACCGTGTATGGCGATCACGAGCGTTTTGTGAAGACCTATTTCAGCGATTACAAACCCTACTACTTCGCTGGTGACGGGTGCCGTCGTGACGAAGATGGCGACTACTGGATCACTGGCCGTGTAGACGACGTGATCAACGTATCAGGTCACCGCATGGGTACTGCTGAGGTCGAAAGCGCCCTCGTAGCTCACCCTGCAGTTTCAGAATCGGCTGTTGTGGGCTACCCACATTACATCAAGGGTCAGGGCATCTATTGCTTCGTTGCATTGATGGAAGGTCAGGAATATACCGACGAGCTGAAAGTCGAGCTTCGCAACTGGGTACGCAAAGAAATCGGGCCAATTGCTTCGCCTGACCTGATCCAATGGGCACCTGGCCTGCCCAAAACCCGTTCGGGTAAAATCATGCGCCGTCTCCTGCGCAAGATTGCCGAAAACGACTATGGCGCGCTTGGCGATACCTCGACACTTGCCGATCCGGCTGTCGTTGACGAGCTGATCGAAAACAGAATGAACCTTGGATCGTAAGGTGCGGTTACTTGTGGGTCATTTTGCCTATTTATTATAGCTTTTCTCTGAGTGCTTCGTAAGGCGTTTTTCCATTGTGGGCACCACATTTCGCCTTTGCATGTGTTGGGATTGTTCAGCGCGTCGCGAATTTTCAGTTTTTACTGAAGACTTTTGACATTAGTCGAAGAAATAATGTTAAGTAGTGTAACAGCCACTCTGTGCAGTGCAGCAAGTTGTGGAGAAAACTATGACCAAATCTGTTTTGCTCATTGAAGATGAACCAAACATCACTGAAGCAGTCCATTATGTTCTGTCTCGTGATGGCTGGACCGTTAAAACCCATGCGAAAGGCGATAACGCGAATGATGTTATTTCAAGCTATCAACCCGATCTGATTATTTTAGATGTCATGCTGCCAGGAAAAAACGGTTATGATATTTTGCGCGACCTGCGGCAATCCGCTGAAGGGGTGGACACCCCAGTGCTAATGCTTACCGCTCGGGGACAAAACAAAGATCGCGAAAAAGCAAAAGCTTTAGGTTGTAGTCGCTTCATGACAAAGCCTTTTTCCAATCAAGACCTTATTGCTGCGGTGCGGGAATTGGCAGGATTATAAGCATGTCTAAAAGCTCAGTTTTTCTTGAACGGCGCACTTATAAAGCACGCAGGGTTTTAGATGCGCAGCGCCTTTTGCCACTGCTCAGCATTTTCCTATGGAGTGTTCCTTTACTGTGGAACTCTTCTGGCTTAGCTCCTGTTATGATTTCGAATGCTAGTATCTATATTTTTGGGGTGTGGTTTATATTAATACCCTGTCAGTTTTGGCTGTCACTTAAGCTGCGGGAAATGCCCGTGGGTGAGGCCAGTGGGTAATGTTAAACTTGCTCATTTTTGCTTGCCTGCTTTATGTGAGCTTGCTGTTTTCTGTAGCCTTTATTGCAGAAAAGGCTGCAGCCCGCGGACGCGGGCGCTGGCTGAGAAATGCTTGGGTTTATACTTTATCTATCTCAATTTACTGCACGGCTTGGACATTTTACGGCGCAGTCGGCTATGCGGCCCGCTCAGGATTAGAGTTTGCAACCATTTATCTTGGGCCATCATTAGTGATGTTCGGCTGGTGGTGGGTCCTCCGTAAATTGGTTAGGATTGGGCGCACACAGAGGGTGACCTCAATCGCGGATCTTTTGTCGTCGCGCTTTGGAAAATCTAACAGCTTGGCAGCGTTAATCACAGTTTTGGCTGTGATTGGCACAACGCCTTATATCGCATTGCAATTGCAATCGGTCACACTGGCTTTTGAAGTGTTTGCGGTGAACGGCAACCTTGAACACTCTGGGTCCTTCAGTGGCAATACAGCGCTTTTGGTAGCTGCCGGCCTTGCCTTGTTCACGATTGTTTTTGGCACGCGCAATCTTGATGCGAACGAACGGCACTATGGGGTGGTAATCGCAATTGCTGTTGAATCAATTGTAAAACTCCTCGCACTTCTTTCTGTTGGAGCATTCGTTGTCTGGGGAATCATGGGCGGTGTGGCAGAAGCACTTCAAAAAATTGACCAATCCACTCTGGCCCATTGGAACGTTGATAATAGCCGCTGGGTAAGTTTAACGGTTTTATCTGCTGCAGCGTTTCTTTGTTTGCCGCGAATGTTTCAAGTCTTGGTAGTTGAAAATGATGCGGAGTCTCACTTGGGGACGGCTTCTTGGGCCTTTCCCTTATATTTACTGTTGATGTCTCTCTTTGTTGTGCCGATTGCAGTAGCTGGACTGGATATTTTACCGTCCGAGGCAAATCCTGATCTATTTGTGCTGACATTACCACTTTCCCAAGGTCAGGATGGCCTTGCAATCCTAGCCTTTTTAGGTGGGTTTTCATCGGCCACATCGATGGTAATTGTAGCGTCGATCGCTTTATCGACTATGATCTCTAACCATTTAGTCATGCCAGTTTTTTTGCACTTCACAGGCAACAAATTTAATGTGTCGAGGGATTTACGCCGAATAATCTTGATCATTAGACGCCTATCAATCGTACTGATCCTGTTTCTGGGCTATCTTTACTTTATTCTATCTGGGGGCGGCGAGGCTTTGGCCTCTATTGGCTTGGTGTCGTTTACCGGAGTTGTACAAGTGCTTCCAGCCTTGCTCGGCGGCTTATTTTGGCGCGGAGCCACCCGTGTTGGCGCATTATGTGGCGTTGGGACAGGGTTTGCAATTTGGCTATATACATTATTCATTCCAAGTTTTGGGTTTGATTTTGGGTTTTCATCTCAGATAATGGCTAATGGTCCTTATGGTATAAGCTGGCTGCGTCCTCAGGCATTGTTTGGGATCTCCGGTTTAGATCCATTGGTTCACGCAGTTTTTTGGAGCATTTCTCTAAACAGTTTATTGTTTTTGTTGGTCTCCTTGGTTAGTTTCCCAGCGCCTTTAGAGCGTTTGCAGGCCCTACAATTTGTGAATGCATTTGATAATGCACCTAGCGCCCATAGTTGGAACCTTCCCAAAGTGCAAAGCGAAGACCTTATGGTCATGGCCCAGCGTATCCTCGGCTCTAGGGACGCTCGGGCGTTGTTTGCGAAGGAAGTTGATCGACAAGGTGGTGTTGGTCTTCTGCCAGAACCTACTTTCGAATTTTTGCAAAGGTTAGAGCGGGCACTTGCCGGCTCGGTAGGTACGGCAACAGCGCATGCGATGGTGGGTAAAGTTACGGGAAGACTTGCAATTACCGTTCAAGATTTGATGGCAGTTGCGGATGAAACAGCGCAAATGCTGGAATATTCAAGTAAGCTAGAATTGCAGTCATATGAACTGGAACGCACAGCAGGTCAATTGCGCAGTGCGAACGAAAAATTAACTAATTTATCCGAGCAAAAAGATACTTTTTTATCGCAAATCAGCCATGAATTACGCACGCCTATGACCTCAATTTTGTCATTTTCTGAAATTTTGCGCGATGGACCAGAACTGTCTTCAAAGAAATTGAAGAAATATATGACAATTATCCACGAGGAAGCACTTCGCTTAACGCAGGTTTTAGACGATTTGTTGGATTTGAGCGTTTTAGAAAAAGGGCAAGTGAACCTGCAAATTAGCAAAACCGAAATTGAACCACTTTTACAGCACGCTGTGTTTACGGTTGGGAAAGGAAGTGCAATTTCAAGCTTAAAATTGAACGTTCAAATACCGCATAATTTTCCGGTGGTGGAAACTGATGCTGTGCGATTAGGACAAGTGTTCATCAATCTGATTTCTAATGCCGTCAAATATTGTGAAGCCTCCAAGCCTAGTTTGACAATAAAAGGCTTTCAACTGCATCAAAAACTAATCATAGATTTCATTGATAACGGGAAGGGTATCCCTGAAGATCAGCAAGATCTAATTTTTGAGAAATTTTCTCGCATCGGCGACCAAAATGCCGACGGCTCTGGTCTCGGCTTAGCCATCTGCAAAGAAATTATGCGTCGTCTCGGGGGGAGTATATCTTACCTGGCTGGACAAGGAGGAGGCGCATTTCGTGTAGAATTGCCCCTGAATTCAGAGCAAAGAATCTTTTAAATTGCTCACGGTGACACATTTGCCAAGTCTGGTTTTATACCTCTGCGGTCATTCACTTTTGTATGCTTTGAAGTCAGCTCTGTGGATGTAGCTGGCAATCGCCCAAGACGCCTGTCCAGAGCCCAATTCATGTAGCATTTTTCGGTAGAGTTTCTGGAGTGTGGGGTCTTACATTCAGTGCTTGTTAGCTAAAGTTTATAGACAAAATTTCTAAAGATTGAGAAATGCAGAAAATTAATACAGCGATCCATTATTGAAAAGCTTGGCCAGATTGTACCGCCCAGAGGGGGCATGCATTACTGCCATAATTGTCTTTAATCACTTCGTTAACCACTCACCAAAGGTTTTTCATTAGGGCAGTGGCAGCATAATCTCAGTTGTCGCACTCTTGGACACATCTTGTCACACATTTGATCCATATTGGCACACATTGCGAACAGATCTGTGATTGACTGGTGGGACCGGCCATGTTTACTGATCAACAGGAATAGATGTAAGTGTTTGTTCTGAAAGGTATAGGCACCCGTAGCTCAGCTGGATAGAGCGCTGCCCTCCGAAGGCAGAGGCCAGAGGTTCGAATCCTCTCGGGTGCGCCATAAAATCAATAACTTACAAGAATTTAGTTTCTAGAGTACGAAATTTGTACGTAATTTGTTTTCCAATTT
>CAXRCG010000192.1:0-28687 GCA_964228885.1 Pseudomonadales bacterium
GCGTTCAGGATAGGTTGACTCGCTTGTACTTTGAGATAGTCTCCATTATCCTGCTCGACTATAACGTTGCGGTTAGTTCAGCCGAACGGCAATGTCATGGAACTATCTAGCGAATGTTCTTCTGAAAAAAATAAATTATCGTTGATGAACAATTTAGCCTCTCTACAACCTGTCTACTCCCTTCGCTGGCGAAGCTAGCTTCCTCGATGTCCGGGTGTCAAACACTCGGAGGCATTGTAAATTTGCAATGTGATGACTATCCCGAAGTTTTAAATTTTGTTCGATTGCTGACTGTTTCAATCGTCAACCAAATTAAGAAGTAAAAGAGATGACGCCAGAAAAATTTGCTGCCATAGCGGCCGAAGGTTACAACCATATCCCCGTGACTCGCGAGCTTCTCGCAGATCTTGACACCCCGCTTTCTTGCTATGTCAAAGTTGCGAACGGACCCTACAGCTATTTACTCGAATCTGCCGCTCAAGGAGGCGAAAAATGGTCCAGATATTCGATGGTGGGTCTGCCCGCAAAAAAAATACTTAAAGTTTTTGGCCATGAAATTGTGCTGGAAGAAGAAGGGGTAGAGCTAGATCGATTCGAATGCACGGATCCTCTGGAGTATGTCGAACAGTTCCAGCTCCAGTATCGTTATCCACCGATAGAGGGGCTGCCTATTTATACCGGTGGGTTGGTCGGCTATTTCGGTTATGACAGTATGCGCTACGTTGAGAAACGACTGGCAGACAGTTCGCCACCAGATGTGATAGGTACGCCCGATATTCTCTTAATGGTTTCAAACGACGTGATTGTATTTGATAGTGTAAAGGGAAAGATTCATCTGATCACCCATGCTAACCCAGAGAATCATGCGGCTTACCAGAACGCTCAAGCGCGGCTAGATGAGATGGTAGGCAAGATGCAGCGAAACATTCCCGCCGCTGTGCTGACGCCGGAAAAAGGGCCACTTGTGCATGAAGAGGACTTTGTTTCAAGTTACGGCGAAGACCAATTTACTCATGACGTAGACAGTATCAAGGACTATATTCGTGAAGGCGATGTAATGCAGGTGGTGTTGTCCCAGCGAATGTCGATTCTGTTTGAAGGGGAGCCTTTAAACCTTTACAGAGCATTACGCTCGCTGAACCCATCTCCGTACATGTATTACATGCATCTCGATGACTTCCAAATTGTGAGTTCATCCCCAGAGATTCTTGCTCGTCTGGATAATGGCGCAGTCACTGTAAGACCGCTTGCCGGTACGCGTAGAAGAGGTAGAACTGAAACTGAAGATCTTCAGTTGGAGGCGGAACTGTTAGCGGATCCAAAAGAAATCGCTGAACACCTAATGCTGATTGATCTTGGGCGGAATGATATTGGTCGGATATGTAAGGTCGGTTCGGTTGAAGTGAGCGAAATGATGACGGTTGAGCGGTATGCGCATGTCATGCATATCGCCTCGAATGTTTCAGGCGAAATAGTAGAGAATGGCTCTGCAATGGATTTGTTGCGAGCGACATTACCCGTCGGCACGCTGAGCGGTGCGCCAAAGGTGAGGGCATTAGAGATTATCGACGAGTTAGAACCGGAAAAACGTGGTATTTTTGGCGGCGCGGTGGGTTACCTGTCTTGGAATGGAAATATGGACACGGCAATAGCTATCCGTACCGCGGTTATTAAGGATCACAAACTCTATATTCAAGCTGGTGCCGGTGTCGTCGCAGACTCAGTGCCAGCGCTTGAATGGAAAGAAACAATGAATAAGGCCCGGTCAATTTTTCAGGCAGTTGCAATGACCGAATCAGGTCTGGGGATGAAAGACAGTAGTGAAAACCCTAGGATGTTGAACAAAAACGAAGAAGGCGTTGTTGGACTAGGAGATTCGAGCGCATGATTTTGATGATTGATAACTATGACTCATTTACATACAACATTGTTCAATACTTGGGAGAGCTTGGGGAACAGGTTGAGGTCTATCGTAATGATGAGATCTCTCTCGATGAGATCTCTGGGTTAAATCCTGATCGAATTGTTGTATCTCCAGGCCCCTGTACGCCGAACGAAGCTGGCATCTCCATGGATGTTATTCGAAAATTTTCCGGTTTTGTTCCCATTCTAGGAGTTTGTCTAGGTCACCAGAGTATAGGTCAGGTCTTTGGTGGGAAAATCGTGAAAGCCGAAAGTGTCATGCACGGCAAAACATCTCCGATGCATCACAATGGGACGGGGGTTTTCAAGGGGCTGTCGAACCCGTTTACTGCGACCCGTTACCATTCGTTGGTCGTTGAGAGGGAATCATTACCTGATTGTTTGGAAGTCACCGCGTGGACAGAACAAGAGGGGCAAATACATGAAATTATGGGGTTTAGGCATAAGCGTTCAAATGTCGAAGGTGTGCAGTTCCACCCTGAGTCTATCGTCAGCGAGCACGGACATGCCTTACTACGAAATTTTGTGGAAACAACTGATCAAAGGGAGGTGATGTGATGGATATGCCTGGAGCAATCGCAAAGGTAATTGCAGGCGAAGATCTACCTCACGAAGAAATGTTAGACGTGATGAACTTGATCATGAGCGGTGAAGCGACCGACGCACAAATCGGCGGATTTTTGGTTGGTCTGAGAATAAAGGGAGAAACCGTCGATGAGATTTGTGCCGGTGCGGCGGTGATGCGGCAACTCGTCACGCCGGTGTCTACTCAGCGAACGAATATTGTTGATACGTGTGGAACAGGAGGGAGCGGATCTAACAAGTTTAATGTGTCTACTGCGTCGGCATTTGTTGCAGCCTCGGTCGGTGTGGCGATTGCCAAACACGGTAATAGGGGAGCCTCTTCGAAGAGCGGCAGTGCTGATGTGTTAGAATCTGCTGGCGCGGAGCTCGCATTAGCGCCGGAGCAGGTGGGTCGCTGCGTTGACACTGTAGGCGTCGGGTTTTTATTTGCGCAACGTCATCACAGCGCCATGAAGCATGCAATTGGCCCGCGTAAAGAAATGATCGTACGCACGATATTTAACTTGCTTGGGCCACTCACGAACCCGGCGGGTGCCAAAAGACAATTGATTGGAGTGTATGATCGCCAATGGGTTAAGCCCGTCGCTGAAGTGTTAAAAGCAATGGGCAGTGAACATGTGATGGTGGTTCATTCCGAGGATGGGTTGGACGAAATCAGCATTGCTGCGCCATCATTTGTTGCTGAATTGAAGGACGGACAGATCCGTGAGTATCGGGTCTCTCCCAGTGATTTTGGCATGACAACCGGCTCGCTTGAAGGGCTCGTTATTGAAGACAGCCAGCAGAGTCTTGCTCTGGTCAAGCAATCGCTCGATGGTACCCATGAAGATGCAAGTAATATCGTTGCCTTGAATGCTGGCGCGGCGATTTATGTATCTGGCATGGCGGATACGCTGGCTGAAGGTGTGAAATTAGCCCGCGAATCTATCTCCAGTGGGCTGGCAACGGCGAAGCTTGAGGAATTTGTTGTTTTCACCAAAAGCTTGTCTGCACCCGCTGCGACAATAACCTAGCGGACGACACCGATGAATAACTTAGAAGTACCGGATATTCTGAAGGAAATTATTGCAGAGAAGTGGCTTGAGTTGGAGATCTTGAAACAAGCTAAATCCCAGCATGCGCTGAAAAAAGAACTTGCTGGTATGCCCGCCTGTCGTGGATTTGCGCGTGCGCTGAGAGATCGAGTGCTACAGAACAGGCCTGGTGTCATAGCTGAGATCAAAAAGGCGTCACCTTCTAAAGGTGTGATTCGAGCGGACTTTGATCCAGTAAAAATAGCGAAAGCTTACGAGCAATCCGGGGCCGCTTGTCTTTCAGTGTTGACCGATGTGCGTTTTTTTCAGGGCAAGAACAGTTTCATGCAAAATGCCCGCAACGCGGTAAAACTGCCCGTGATTCGAAAAGATTTTATGGTCGACGAATATCAGATCTACGAATCCAGAGTGCTGGGTGCAGATTGTATACTGCTGATCGCAAGTGTTTTGAGTCCTGAATTACTCGAGCGGCTTTACCACCTTGCCCGAGACTTGGGTATGGATGTTTTGATAGAGGTTCACGACAGCGCTGAGGCTGAGATGGCGTTAGCGCTTGAGCCTGAACTCCTTGGTATCAACAATCGAAATTTAAGAACCTTTGAAGTCAGCCTTAACGCCACATTTGAGTTGCTTGAAATGATTCCTTCCGGTGTCACCGTGGTGACGGAAAGTGGCATTAGCAGCTCAGCAGATGTCAGGATGATGCTCGAGGCGGGTGTCAACTCTTTCCTGGTTGGAGAATCATTTATGCGAGAAGTAGACCCTGGAGAGCAATTGAAGGCGATGTTTTTTCCTGAAGCTTAGTTTGGTTTTTGAGTTATAGCTGACGGCAAAAGCCTCAAAAACAAAGCCCTGCAAACATCGCCGTCAACGGGTGCCAAGCACCACCATGGTTTTGCCTTTTACATGGACGAGTCCTTGATCTTCCAATGTCTTCAATACCCGGCCTACCATCTCGCGAGAACAGCCGACTAGACGTCCTATCTCCTGCCGCGTGATTTTAATCTGCATTCCATTCGGATGAGTCATGGCATCTGGCTGTTCACACAAGTCCAGCAACTGTCCGGCAACTCGACCCGTGACGTCGAGGAATGCAAGGTCGCCCAATTTGCGCGTTGTCTTGTCAAGTCGGTCAACTAATTGGCTCGTGAGTCCAAAAAGTATGCCAGGGTCCTGTTTGCTCAGCTCGACAAATTTGGAATAGCCTAATTCAGCGACATCGCAGTCAGTTTTAGTCTTCACCCAGGCGGTTCGCGTTCCTTCACCAAAGAGTGCCATTTCTCCAAAGAAATCGCCTTTATTGAGATAGGCAACAATAATTTCACGACCAGAATCGTTTTCTATCAGCACGGTAACCGAGCCTTTGGTGATATAGTAGATTGAGTCGCTAACTTCCCCCGCATAGATAATCGTACTACCTTTGGGATAGTGTCGTTTATGGGCAGCAGCGAGAAATGCTTCCATATTTCCAAAGTCGATGGTTGGTAGTGTTCGACTAACCATTTTTGTGCGCTGTTTCCCAGAAATGTCAATCTAAAGCGTAGATTACGTCCAGTGCATGCCGAAAACAACAGGGTAAGCCCTAATGGATGTTGAAAAGCATAATAACCGGACACTAATTGACCAAGATTTGTTTTTAGGGTGGTATTGTTTCTTCAATTATTTTCGAGAGATTAGATGAATCTTGTAACTCATTCTCTGGGTGCAAATTTTTACTTATTGGCGCCGCCTCAGCCACAAGCTGATTTGGTGTTATGGGCGGATAAAATCGACCAAGACTATTCAGAAACTGGGCTGGAGTTGCTCATAAAAGAACTGAGTGACGCACTGGGTGCCCGCACCATGAGTTTTTCATCAGTGAGCTATGATCCCTTCGGCGCCAGCGCGAATCTATTGATCGCTCAACAAGTCTCAGCGCTCGCTCATCTAGACGCTAGCCACATCTCCACTCACACCTATTTTGACGTAGGTAATGAGCTTCGATGGTCCTCCTTTCGATTGGAGTTGGAGATATCGACCTGCGGAGACATACATCCGGTTGAGGCCTTGGATGGCCTGTTTGATAAATTAAAGCCGCACTTTGCGACGATTGATGTAAGAAGCAGGGGGGCCGGAATTGATTCTCTTGGGCGAATATCTCTGGCGCAAGACGATCGTCGTCTCAATGAGATGACGATAAAGGGCTACGGTTTGTGCGCTGAGAAAGAGGGTTATGTCATGTTAGCTTCGAATCAAAATGAGCCAGAGATTCATGCAGCAATTGCTGCATTAGTGTCTTAGATCCAATAGGTTGTGCGTGTCATGAGTTTGGAGACCATACGCATGCCCTGTTTTATCGGCGTTGGGAAACTAGTTCCACCTGCGCTAAGAGCCATCTCTTTGTGTGTTAATTCATCGATTTTCATCTGCCGCAAAATCTCTTGCGATTTTTTGTCGTGTTTAGGAAGCTTCTCAAGATGATCATCAAGATGTCCTGCGACCTGATCTTCTGTTGCGGCCACAAACCCAAGATTGATTTTATCCCCCAACATACCGGTAACAGCACCCATACCAAATGAAGCGAGATACCAGAAGGGGTTTAGATAGCTGACGTGGCCGTCCAATTCGCGAATGCGTTCCTCTGTCCAACTGAGGTGGTCAACCTCCTCAATTGCGGCAGTACGCATATGGTTTGCAACTTCAGGGGATTTCGCCACCAGTGCCTGCGCCTGATATAAAGCCTGAGCGCAAACTTCACCACAATGGTTAACTCGCATTAACCGAACGGCTTCAGTTTTCTCTTGGTCGGAGAGAACATCAGAGTCTATATCGCTGGCTGGAGATTGACGTGTAGTCTTGCCTACAGCGCCAGTAACTGCGCGTAGTGCTTTATCGAATTGTGAAATAGCCCTGTCTAACGGCTCATTCATAGTATTACCTTACCTTCTAGTATGCGGTGTTAGCCGAGAACAGTGAGTTGGCGGCCACCCATCAGGTGCATGTGAATATGGTAGACCGTTTGGCCTCCTTCCTGGTTGCAGTTCATCACCAGACGGAATCCAGAGTCGTCGATGCCTTGTTCCCTTGCGAGCTTTTGCGCTGTGAGTACCAGATGCCCAGCAAGGAGTTGATCCGTTGATTCTAATTCATTAAGTGTAGAAATATGTTTGCGTGGAATGATGAGAATATGTGTTGGGGCCTGCGGGCTGATGTCTCGAAAAGCCATAACATGTTCATCTTGGTAAACGATATCAGCCGGAATATCTCCAGCTACAATTTTGCAAAATAGGCAATCGGTTGTCATTTTCGTTAGTCTCTTAGTGGTTCTGATAGAAACCAGAAGTGATAAGGTCGCTAAGTGTCTTTATTAGGTTCAAGCACGTAGCCAGTGAAGCCATTTTCATTGAGTTGATACGCGACAAGCTTTGACCTCTTCCCGTTGTTGCAAGTGGTGATGTAAATTGCGTCGGGCCTTAACTTCGGCATGTTTTTTCGCAATAAGAGCAAAGGAACGTTTAGGCTGTTCTCGAGCTTGCCGGTTTTCAGCTCCTTTGGGTTTCGTACGTCTAGTATATAGGTTTTAGGGTTTGCTGTGGCGATCATCTCGTTCGCTTCCTCCCGCGTGACGGTTTCTATCACCGGCGCCATTAGCAAATTTTCAAAGTCAGGTTCGGCTAAACGCATCAGTGTGCCATCGGTCAACATGGTGACGTTGGCATTCCGTGGCTCGTCACTCACTAGGGCATCTTGCCCGAAATTGTCGCCAGCTTTTAATTCAACAAGCAACCGGGCTTTGCCCGCAATCTGACGCTCTACTTTGGTTCTTCCCGATTGTATGACATAGAAGTAATCACCTGGTTCGCCTTGTCGAATCACAACCTCTCCCGCCGCGTATTCAACTTCTTCGAATTTGCTGAAAAGTGTCTCAATGTTAGTGGGGGGAATGAATTCGAACAGAGGTGAGCTGAGTAGCGCGGACATCCAGTCGACACCATCATCATCTTCTAATGTTCGATCAAGCGAAACACCTGCATCAAGATTTTCGGAAAATTCACCGAGTGTTGATCTTGGAATTAATGCGAGTCGGCAGTTGGAAGTTGAAATTGCAGTAACCTGGTGAGGCTCGTGACTATCAAGAACGTACCTCGCGTTCTCATCCTTTGATTTCCGGCTTCTGGCTTCAAATTTTTTGTCGAGCAAATCGACTGAACCTTCCATGAGCCAATATATTAGAAGATCAGCATCACCACGCTTAAATATCATTTTGTTTGGCGCATAACTTTTTAAGGTAATAAATGGAATCATGCTTTCGAAAATGTTATCGGGCATTTGAGCGAACGGAATCAGAGACCTGACGTGTTTTTGATCGTTGCTATCCATCGTTTTCAACCTGCTGGATATCCCTGCTATGCGTATCTCAGTTTTAGGTATCCCCTGCGGGATCTATCCTCTGCGTGCAGTATAGGTGACGGTTGAACCAATGACTATCGTGATGTTCCCCTTGGCCCGCTGCCTAGGTTCCGCGTCGGCTTTGGCATCGCGCTAGCGGCAAGGTCGGGAATCTCTTTTTGAAATAAACAAGAATGCTAAGGGTTTTTGTCTACCGAGCGTAGGATGATTAAACCAACCGATTTGGCATTTTTGACGGCGCCTGGTTTAGACAACGTTAACTTAATTGAATCAGTGGCAAAAGCACCAAGCACTAGCGATGCTATTTGCTCTGCAAGTGATTCAATCAGTTGGTATTGCGTATCTATTACGTAATTTGTCACCAGCTTGGACACGGCATCGTAGTCTACAGTATGGCGCAGATCATCCGAGCTCGCTGCATCGCTTTCGGGTAGCGTCATCTCAATATCAAGCACCACTTTTTGTTTGATGTTTCTCTCATGTTCGTAAACACCAATAATTGTTTCAATCTCCAGACCTTCAATAAAGACGATATCTTTTGCCATTAGTCGAGTTCCGTCATCGGCCATCGCGGCCTTACTGTGATTGATAAGTCCTCCGTATGATTTTGGAGCAATCGTTGAAGCCCTGCATAAGCGATCATTGCGCCGTTATCAGTGCAAAGTTTTAGCTCAGGGTAATAAATCTCGACATGATGTTTACCGCCAAGTACTTTCAATTTATCGCGCAGTGCCAGGTTCGCACTAACGCCGCCGGCAAGCACTAAGCGCGAAAGGCCTGTCTGACGAATTGCCCGTTGGCATTTGATTCGAATGGTGTCGACAACCGCGGATTGAAACGCGAGTGCAATGTCTGATTTGTCCTGAATCGTAGGGTTCTTGATGTCTTGCAGTGTATTCATTGTAAAGGTCTTCAGACCACTGAAACTAAAGTCCAGTCCAGGCCTGTCCGTCATGGGTCTTGGAAAACGAAACCGACTAGAGTCTCCATCGAGTGCAAGGCGGGCGACTTGAGGACCTCCTGGATAGGGTAATTCAAGCATTTTGGCCACCTTGTCAAAAGCTTCACCGGCTGCATCATCGAGCGATTCGCCCAATAACTCGTATTGTCCCAGTCCATGACATGCCAGCAGCAGTGTATGACCTCCAGATACAAGCAGAGCGATAAAAGGATATTTTGGGGGATTTTCACTGAGCATCGACGCCAGCAGGTGTCCCTCCATGTGATGCACTCCAATGGCGGGAATGTTCCAGGCAAATGCAAGTGACTTGGCAATGCTGGCGCCCACGAGGAGGGCGCCGACAAGTCCAGGCCCAGCTGTGTAGGCGATGGCATCGATGTCGTGTTTTGTAGAGCCGCTTTCAGAAAGCGCTTGGTCAATCATGGGAAGGGTTTTGCGGATGTGGTCCAGCGAAGCAAGTTCAGGCACGACCCCGCCGTATTCCTTATGCAGGTCGATCTGACTATATAGAAGATCCGCCATCAGACCTTTTTCGCTGTCGTATATGGCAACCCCGGTTTCATCGCATGAACTTTCTATGCCTATAACTCTCAAGCGTTCCCTCTGTTTTAAAGTGAGTTTTGTACTCGGATGCAACATCGCAGCCTAGAGCCCGCATCGTACTGATTATTTTCGAAAAAATCCTCCAAATCTCGAGTGAAATTGGTTCTTAAATTGTTTTTTAGCGAGTCATTTCGCACGTGAGTTCGAGCAAGTTGACCATGCGCGAGTTTGGTAATTAAGCCCCAATTAGCGCTTTGCATTTGCCCTCAGATGCCGTTAGAATGCTCGCCCTTCGAGAAAGGAGAGTAAGAACAGGTATGCCATTTGTAAAAGTAAAAGAGAACGAACCATTTGATGTTGCATTGAGACGATTTAAGCGCTCATGTGAAAAAGCAGGTATTCTGGCTGAAGTAAGACGCCGTGAATTCTATGAAAAGCCAACATCTGTTCGAAAGCGCAAGGCGGCAGCTGCCGTTAAGAGACATGCAAAGAAAGTGCAGCGCGAGTCTCGAAGAATGGAACGGTTGTACTAGCATACAAATTTGGCGCAGAGTCTCAAAAAGAGGTTCGCGCCGAGCCATTCTTCTGTATTTCCCTCCTTGTCTTTCGCTTCCTGAAACAAATTTTCTTTGTACGCAACCCTAATGGAGTTTCCGTTGAATGATATAATTCAATGGGAGCACAAGTGCGCTTATCTAGAATTGGCCATTTTGGCGTGAAAAAAGAGAAATTACCTGTACTACTTAATCTGGAATTATTATGTCGGCTTCGGAAATTAAACAGAAAATTGATGACGCGGTAAAGGATGCAATGCGCGCGCGGGACAAACAGCGGGTTGGTGCATTGCGACTCATTATGTCCGAGTTCAAAAAGATCGAGGTGGATGAGCGCATCGAACTCGACGACACTCGAGTGCTTGCAATACTCGATAAGATGACCAAGCAACGAAAAGATTCTCTCGCCCAGTACGAAGCTGCTGGACGAGAAGACCTGGTTGCTCAGGAAGCATTTGAGATTGAGCTAATCAAGGAGTTTTTGCCTGCGGAATTGACGGTCGAAGAGTTGGCGGCTTTGGTTCAGGCTGCGATCTCTGAGACCGGCGCTAGCTCAATGAGAGATATGGGGCGTGTGATGGCTATCTTGAAGCCCCAAATTCAGGGTCGCGCAGATGTGGGAGCGGTCAGTGGGCAGGTGAAAAGCCTGTTGAGCTAATCTCTGCTGTTCGTCTTCATGGCTTGTTTTTAGTTTGCTCTGGTGACATCCTGATCGAAATCTTCATCTGTAGTATGTAACGTGATTCCACCTGATTTCATAGACGATTTGTTGTCGCGAACTGATATCGTTGATGTCATAAGTAGTCGCGTCACTTTAAAAAAAACGGGTCAGAATTACACTGGTCTGTGTCCGTTCCACACCGAAAAAAGCCCCTCGTTTAGTGTTAATCAAGAAAAGCAATTTTATTACTGTTTTGGTTGTCAGGCGTCCGGTAGTGCGCTCAAGTTTCTGATGGAATTTGAGCGAATGGACTTTATCGCTGCGGTAGAAATGCTTGCATCAAAAGCGGGTGTAGAAGTGCCTAATTCCAGCCCACCGGGTACTTCCGAACGACTAAAAAAGCGCAAGTCGATATATGAAATTCTGGAACAGGCGTCTTCTTTGTATCAGGGGTTTCTTCGCCAACATGCTAGCCGTGACACAGCGGTAAATTATCTGAAACAAAGAGGTTTGTCTGGCGAAATCGCACGGGATTTTCAGCTCGGGTACGCACCACCGGGCTGGGATAATCTGATGGGCGCGCTGGCGAAGACTAATCATGAACGTGACCTCCTGATCGAATCAGGCATGCTCATCGACAATAATGAAGAAGGTAAAACCTATGATCGATTTCGGGACAGGGTCATGTTTCCTATTCGAGATGTCAGAGGGCGCGTGATCGCGTTTGGCGGTAGGATTATCGGGGATGGCAAGCCCAAGTATCTCAACTCACCAGAAACTCCTGTCTTTCATAAAGGACGAGAGCTTTACGGACTCTATGAAAGTCGACGTCGTAATCGCAAGCTAGAGATACTGATTATCGTTGAAGGTTATATGGACGTTGTTGCTTTGGCACAGCAGGGGATTAATTACGCGGTTGCAACACTGGGCACAGCCACGAGTAGTGATCATCTTGACAGGCTCTTTCGTACGGTTTCCAAGTTGGTCTTCTCTTTTGACGGCGACAAGGCGGGTAGAGGTGCTGCCTGGAAGGCCTTGCAGGAAAGTTTACCTTTTATGCGGGATGGGCGTAGTGCTCGATTCCTGTTTCTGCCGGAAGGCGAGGACCCGGATTCCCTAGTGCGAAAAGAAGGAAAGGATAAGTTCGAGTGGCGCATTACTCAGGCACCACATCTGACCGATTTCCTATTTGACCATCTTCAAGAGGGGCTTGATATGGACGCGATGGAAGGCAAAGCGACGCTATCACAGCTATCGATGCCGTTGATTCAGAAAATTCCCGAGGGTGTTTTCAAACAGCTGGTGATAGGCAAGCTATCTGAGCTCACTGGGTTGTCAAGTGAACGGTTGATCGCGGTTTCTCACAGTCAAGAACAAGTGCTCGAACAAGAGCGATCTAGGACTTTTCCTAGTAAAAATCAGGGGCTTGAGGGCCCCTCAACGCGCGTTGGAAACGCTCGCCAAGGGTTTTCAAGAGAGCCTGTCGATGTAGACTCTAGAGGAGGATCTGCTGGCGCCTCTAGCGATGATGAGTATGCTGAAATGATGGCCACCGCCGAGTTTATGGATGAAGATCCCTCGTTTTCTTTTGGTGCGCTGGTTTCGAGGGAAATGGCAACACTAGCGGAAGACGCTATTGGCATTTTGCTAAGGCAACCGGAGCTTGCTGGAGATGTCGACGAAAAAACATATTCCCAGCTTGAAAATGCGCCGGGATGCCGCTTGCTGGTCGACCTTGTGCACTCTATTCTAGCGAGAGAAATGGCCTCGCCAGTTGTACTGCTGGCATCTTATCAGGATCAACCAGAATTCCCCGTACTAAAAATGCTTGCAGAGCGAGAGCAACTGCTTGATGTAAGCGAGCTGCCCGGACAGTACAGTGGCGTACTCCAAAAGATGGTTGGAATTATAGAAAACCAATCATTTCAACAAGTTAGAAGAGATTTGCACGCAAAGCCTTTTGCCGATTGGTCTCCTGAAGAACGCAAAAGCTATCGCGAATCGCTGAAGAACAAATCCGTAAAATAGTGTTTGTTCAAGCGTTGGTCGATGCCCGAACTGATTAAGAAAGAGCAATCATTGAAGCGGCAGTCCTCCCATCATGATCACTAATGGTCGCCCGCCGATGGGAACTGGGAGTGGAATGATCAATATTCACTGGTTATAATGGCCGGCTCGCCCAGACAAAAGTTTCAAAGGTAGCCTATGACCAGCAGCGGACTCGCACAGAATCAGCAATCCCGATTGAAAGAGCTCATCAGTCGAGGACGAGAGCAGGGTTATCTTACTTATGCCGAGGTCAATGACCACCTGCCGGATGAAATTTCTGATCCGGAACAAATTGAAGACATCATCAGCATGATCAACGACATGGGCATAGCTGTCCATGAGCAGGCGCCTGAAAGCGACGATCTGATGGCTGAAGGAGACGTAACGGATGAATTAGCTGCCGAAGAAGCAGCGGCAGTTCTGGTAGCCGTTGAAAATGAAGCAGGACGAACTACCGATCCGGTCCGGATGTACATGCGTGAAATGGGTACGGTTGAGTTGTTAACCCGCGAAGGCGAAATCGTTATCGCTAAGCGTATCGAGGAAGGCATAAGAGACGTTTTGCATGCGCTTGCCAGTTTCCCAGGTACTGTCGAATACATTTTGGAAGCGTACGATAAATCCCAAGAGGAAGATTCACATCTGACGGATATGTTGATTGGGTTTCTTGATCCTGAAGAAAACGTAATGCCCGCCGCTCAGGTGGTGCCAGGTGAAGTCAAAGAAAAGACTGAAGAGGAAGAGGAAGAAGAAAAGGGTCCTGACCCTATTAAAGCAGCAGAACGGTTTGAGATTCTGCGAAATCAATTGAAAAAGACAGAAAAAGCGATCAAAAAACATGGCCGCGGCACACCTCAGGTCGACAAAGAGCTTGCAGCGCTGGGTGATTCTTTTCAGTTCTTTAAACTGGTGCCGAAACTTTACGATGCCATTGTAAAAATGGCCAGAAGTACACACGCTCAGGTCCGCCACCATGAACGTTTGGCTATGCAGATGTGTGTTCGGAAAGGCCGAATGCCACGAAAGACATTTTTGGAGAAGTTCACGGGGCAGGAAGACAACACCGCTTGGGTACAGCAGCAAATCGCAGATGGACACGAAGGTCTGCGCAAGTACGAGGATGAAGTTGTCAGAGCACAGAAACGGATCAGGCAGGCATCAACCAGCTGTGGGCTGGCGATTATCGAAATTAAAGACATCAATCGGCGAATGTCGATCGGTGAAGCAAAGGCTAGACGTGCAAAAAAAGAAATGGTCGAGGCGAACCTGCGTTTAGTTATTTCTATTGCTAAAAAATACACCAATCGTGGATTGCAGTTTCTTGATCTTATTCAGGAAGGTAATATTGGCCTGATGAAGGCGGTAGATAAGTTTGAATACCGTCGGGGCTACAAATTCTCAACCTATGCAACCTGGTGGATCAGACAAGCGATCACTAGGTCAATTGCTGATCAGGCAAGAACCATTCGTATTCCCGTTCATATGATTGAAACGATCAATAAGCTTTCCAGAATATCTCGGCAAATGCTGCAGGAAATGGGTCGTGAGCCAACACCTGAAGAGCTAGGTGAGCGAATGGAAATGCCAGAAGACAAGGTTCGGCGAGTGCTTAAAATTGCCAAGGAGCCCATTTCTACTGAAACGCCAATTGGCGATGATGAAGACTCGCATCTGGGCGACTTCCTAGATTCAAACAACAATCTCGGTGAAGGTGCAGCGGTAGGATCACCTGTGGACACTGCAACTGACGAGGGTCTTAAGGAAGCAACTCGAGGTATACTCTCCGGACTTACCGCACGAGAAGCGAAGGTGCTCAGAATGCGATTTGGTATTGATATGAATACTGATCATACCTTGGAGGAAGTCGGTAAGCAGTTCGATGTCACCAGAGAGCGTATTCGTCAGATTGAAGCCAAAGCGCTCCGAAAGCTACGGCATCCCACTCGCTCGGATCACTTGAAGAGTTTTCTTGACGAAACTTCCTAAAACTCAAGCACATATCCCCAAAGCGATTCTTTGTTAGGGCCTGTAGCTCAGTTGGTTAGAGCAGGAATAACCCCCTTTTATTTACTATAAGACGGGTGAGTGAGTGAATACAGGGCCTTTGCGGAGGTAAATCTACTATTTGTGGATCTTGTGTTACTATAAAGAACAGTTTCGGGCCGTTAACTCAGTTGGTTAGAGTAACCGACTCATAATCGGCAGGTCGCAGGTTCGAGTCCTGCACGGCCCACCATCTAACAGCTATCCGTTGCGCCTATTGCGGACCAGGCTCAAAGGTAACTACTCCGGCGCCCGGCAGTGCCTTATGCGCTTGGATGCCACCAGCCTGGACCGAGGCAGCGATGGACTGCATATCTGGGTCAGTGCGGATTCTCGAGCATCCGCTTTCGTCGCCCTAAGCGGACATCACCGACCCGGCCCAGAAATGTCCGCTTTCGCCTATTCTGGGAAGTTTAGGCTATGATAAGGTGAATGTCCGCTCTCGAGCAGAGCAGACGCTCACAATCTCTCCTCAATACTTCCTCTGTCTCCTATTTGTGCGCTTTAGTCAACGCCGGGGTTAAGGGCGAGAATAACACTCTAGCCGGTCTATTTTGTGTTGCTCATTCTAAGAGTCAAGCCGTCCTTCGTTTACATTGGCAGAGATTTCTAGCCACCGTTCAATCAGGGAATAGGCGACTGGTATCACTACCAGGGTCAGAAGTGTTGAGCTGATCACTCCACCGATCACCGCCACCGCCAACGGGCCATATTGTCCTGCACCTACGCCCACCCCAAGCGCCGCCGGCAGCATGGCCAGGATAACCGTCAGGGAGGTCATCAGCACCGGGCGCATGCGTCGCGGGCAGGCACCGCGAATGGCCGATGGGGTATCCATCCCTTGCCTTCGGTAGCGATTGATCAGATCGACGAGCAATATCGAATTCTTGGTCACCAGCCCAATCAGCAGGATCAAGCCCATCATCGAATAGATGCTCAGGGTGTACCCCGCTAGCCACAACGCAAAAATGCCGCCGACCATGGCCAGGGGCTGCGCCAGCATCACCAGTGCCGGCTGCAGGAAGGAGTTGAACTGACTGGCGAGCACCATATAGATTAGCAGGAGGCCGGTTCCAAACACGAACAGCAAGGAGCCCTTGGATTTTTCCAGCTCCTCGGACTGGCCTCCCAGTTCAAGCCGATATCCCGGGGGTAATGCCTCATCGGTGACTGTGCGAAACATCACCACGGCTTCGGCCAGTGATACGTCCGGCGTACTGAGATAGGTTGCAGCATAATTGAGATTCATGCGACTTACCGCCGCCGGGCCATAGTCTTCAATAATATTCACTACCGAATCAAGACGCACCAGATCACCATCGGGACCACGCAAGTAAATGTTTTCCAGGTCGCTGGTATCGCGCATGATTTCACGCTGCGCCGCCAGGCGAATATCATAGCGGTCGCCGTCCCCCGGGATTTCGCTGTACTTGGCGATATCGGCGCCTCCTGCCAGCACTCGCAGGGAATCCCCAATGGTGCTGGTACTGATGCCCAGGGCTTTGGCGCGGTTACGGTCAATATCAAACCGCAACATCGGGCGATCCAGGTGCAAGTCCATACGGATGTCACCCATGCCCGCGGCCCCCTCCAGTTGTTCAAGTACCAACTGGGAATATCCCTCTAACTTATATAGATCGGGCCCGGTCACAAAGACCTGCAGCGGCGCGTCGCTCATACCGGAGATAAAAGGAAAATTCGCCGCATAGGACTGCACACCGGGCACGGCCAGCAGTTCACCGCGGACCTGATTTCTCAACGTTCGTTGGGAGGCCTCGCGCTCAGACTTCGGTTTGAGCAAAACGTTGACGGTGGCCTCATTGACGTCCTGGGAGCGCGCGGAGCCGATGGTGGAGAATATATGGCTCACTTCTTCATGCTCCGCGATAATCGACTCGACCTGGTCAAGCTTGGAGACCATGTAATCCACTGACGAACCCATGGGCGTTTTCAAATTGACCAGAAATCGGGATTCATCGTCCTCTGGAAAAAATTCGGCCCCCAACCTTCCGACGAAGTAACCACTGCTGACCACCACCAGTGCACTCACTACCACCACTGTCCAGCGGAATCGAAGGCAACCTTCCAGCACGTGCATATAAGCCCGCTCAGTCCACGTGTGCAATTCATGCACTACTGCAGTAAGTCCCTTGCTCTCGCTGCCAGGAGGCTGGAGAAATCGGGCACAGAGGGCCGGGGTCAGTGTCAGGGAGACGAATAGGGAAGCAATCACCCCGACCACAACAACCACGGCAAACGAGCGCATGAATACTCCGATCATACCCGGCATGTAAACAACGGTAGCGAACATGCAAACAAGTGTCAGCGATGCCGCGATAACCGGAAACAATACCTCGCGGGTCCCCGTGCTGGCTGCCTGTTCAGCATTAACATGTCCCGCCGCATGTTGGCGGTGGATGTTCTCAAGCACCACAATAGCGTCGTCGACCACCACTCCGATGAGCAGGAGTAAGGCCGACAGGGTCATGATGTTGAAGGTAAAGTCGGCAAAATACATGACGATCACAGCACCGGCCAGGGAAACAGGAATTGCCGTGGCAATGATCAGGGTTGCCGGCAGGTTCAGCAGAAAGAACAATACCACCAGAGCTGCCAGAATCGTCCCCTCGAAGACATGATTCTGCAGGGCGGACACAGTGCCTTTGATGATATCGGATTCATCGGTGGCGACTATCAGTTCCACGCCTTCGGGTAATGCAGGTCGGACCAGTGCGTCAAGTCGCTCAGACACTTCACGGACAATAGCGACCGTATTGGCGTTCTGGACCTTCTGGATGCCAATTGCGACACCCTCGCGCCCATTGAAGCGGGCCAGACTGCGTTTATCAGAAAGACCGTCACTGATGGTAGCGATTTCGCCGAGTTTTACAGGGATTTGATCACGCCACATCACAACCAGATTCCCCAAATCTCGAATATTGTGATACTCGAGGTCCAGGTGCAGTAACTTTTCCAGGTCCCCACTGACCAGGTAGCCCCCGGGGATCTGGATATGCTCACGACCAAACGCCGCTATAACATCTTGTGTGGTTACGCCCAGCCCCGACATCCTGGCCAGATCCAGATCCACGCGAATCTTGCGTTCACGTCCGCCGCCGACCAGTACCTCACCCACACCGCTGATGTTTTCCAGCGGCTTTTTTATCTGTTGTTCGGCTATCCTGTTGAGTTCGCTCAGTGGGCGATCCCCTTTCAACACCAGCCACATGACAGGAATAGCATTGGGATCAATTTTGGCCACGATGGGTATTTCAGCTTCATCAGGCAGGTCATTGATGATCTGGTTGACCTTGGCCTGAACCTCATTAAAGGCCACATTGGCGTCCTTGCTTAGCTCGAACGATACCCGCACTTGCGACACGCTTGGCACGGATCGCGAGCGTATGTAATCGATAGCTGAAATTGAATTCACCGCGGATTCAACGATGCTCGTAATGCTGCTGTCCATGACTTCCGGGCTGGCACCCGGGTTGACCGTGGTAATGGTCACCACAGGTGGACTGACGTTGGGCATACGATCAAGCCCGATATCCCTGAGTCCAATCAGCCCGAAAAGGATAATAGCCAGGCTAAGCATATAGGCCAGGACGCGGTGACGGACAAAAATACCGACAAAGTTCATGGTACGGCTTTTTCCCCGCTGATAACCAATGGACTGCCATCCGTGATCAGCGCAGAGCCTTCGGTTACCACCTGATCCTCCGCTATTACTCCCTCCGTGATCTCCACCCAGTCATCTTCCCGCCAGCCAAGCGTGACCGTCCGTTGACTGGCAACGTCGCCGTCCACGACGAAGATCACATCGTTACCGCCACGCCGCACCACGCTGAGTGATGGTACCGTCAAGGCGTTCTGCGATTGCCCAACGGTGAGCGTTGCATCAACACTGGCTCCAGGGTACCAGTCACCGGGGTTGTCGAACTCAACGATGACTTCTATCGCTCTACTGCGAGGGTTGATCTGGGGATTAACACTGGCCACCATGCCGCCGGCCACGCTTGCCTGCGCTGCCGGAGTCTGCAATCTGACCTGTTTGCCCACAGAAATTCCGGCGGCATGGTGTTCCGGAAAGGCAAGGCGTGCCCGTAGTCTCTTGATTGAAACCAGGCTAAACAGGGGTTGCCCCGGAGTGACGTAGTCCCCCAGGGATACATGACGCCGGGCGATCAGTCCGTCCTGTGGCGCCTGCACTCGAGTCTTGGAATCAAGATACAGGGCCTGCTGCTTTTGCTTTTTCGCGATGTCGCGCAGTGCTGTCAGCATCTGCAATTGGGCCTGTTCATCCTCCAGCCTATCCTTGGAGACCGACTGCGACTTGGCCAGGTGTAACAGGCGGTTTACTTCTCTGCGCTGGTTGTCGAGCAGCACTTCCTGGCGCTGGAGCTCCGCCGAGGCTTTTTCCGACTCGATCCGATGCAAGGTATTGTCGATAGTCGCCAGCAGTTGCCGAACCTCGACCGTATCGCCCTCGTTTACTTCGATATCAATAATTTGTCCGGAGGTTTCCGCGGAGATTGTCGGGTGATGAATGCTTTCAACGGTGCCAAGTGCAGTCAATACATAGTCGATGGACTGTTGTCGCGGCGTGGTAACAACAACCCGCGTGCCGGTAACGGTTTCTGTGACACCAATATCAGTATCCACAGATTTAGTGCATCCAAATAGGGCCAGAACAAGAACACTCGCCGCAATCCGTTTCATGGGGGATTCACCCCGTACAAAAACAGGCTGCTGATATGTCTTGCTAGCGACGATATTTCAGTATTTTCCTTGCCTGAATGTGGCAGATGCGGAGCGAGCTTACGCGCTTCGAGATGGTGGAATATCATTCCGGCCAATGAAAAAATGAGGAGTTGTTGGTCACCGTCTGGCGCCAATTCACCCATCAAATCATAAAGTGGTTCATAGAATGCGGTAAAAGCATTCTCCGCGATTGCCGCCAGCTTCTGCTCGTCGCCCTCAAGTAGCTCACGCATATAGATACGCCTGAACCGAGGGTCCTGCTCCATAACTTCCAGCATGGTGCCAATCAGCAACTCCAGCCGCTGGGCGGGTTCTTCGATTGCTGACAATTGTTCACTGATTCCCAGTGTGTGTTGTTCAAACAGATATGCGATAGCCGCAACATACAATGCGTCTTTATTGGCAAAGTGGTGATAGATAGCAGCCTGGGTAATGTCCACTGCTCTGGCGATATCGCGCATCGACACACCGGCGTAGCCCTGTGTCGAGAATATTTCCGCAGCCATATTGAGAAGGCGCTCCCGGGTTTGCTCCATACAATCACCTTGCTAAACGTTCGTTAAATAATCTAGTTAGTCTGGCTGAGAAAGTCAATGCTAGAGCCCATGATGGGATCATCCAGAACTGCTGCCTACACGTACAGACGGCTGCCCCTGCAAACGGCGATAGCGAACTCAGATATTTTCCATCCACCATCTGATTTTTGATCTGAAGCTACGACCTCAATTGGCCCCAAAGCGGACCTCGAGAGAGGTAGATTTAGCACCCCAAATAATCCCAGTTGAGGTGAAAGCGGACATTCCAATCTGCAGCTATATTCTCAATTTGAGCACATATCGAGATAATCCTGATGCTATTGCTTTTCGGCTATATTCGTACACTTCCAATAGAATCGGAGCGGCTGCCTATCGGCTTGATTCTAATCAGTGCGATAACCAGCATTAACCCTGGGACCGCAATAAGTTCAGTAGATGACTGTTACGCCGGTGAGCATTACTTGGTGATCCGGTAACAGCCTCAAAGTCCTTCGCCGATCCAACTATATGAACCTCCGCCTCGGCGCGTGTGATTGCCGTGTAGAGCCATGCCCGATCCACAATACGCCCACGCTGCAGCGCAACTATCACTCGCGGGAACTGGGACCCTTGGGCCTTATGGAGTGTAATGCCGTAGCCAAGCTGCATACTGTCGATCAGAGCCTGGCTGAGCTTGATAACGTCTCCCGTATCTAGCTCCGCTTGGCCATATTCTTCGCCATCCCTATCGACTGACGTCAGCGTCCCAAGAGAGCCGTTTTGAACGCCCTTGTCGTAGTTGTTCTGTGTGAACAGGATGTCGTCACCTTCTCGTATGTCGATGTAGGTGCGCTCACCATGATGCATGAACTCAAGACGCTGGCCATCAGGGTTTGCCAATCGTTGAGTGAGCTGGTTTACCTCTGAGACCATGGCTTTGGTCGCGCCAATGATTTTGCTATCGCCTGGTGACTGTAAGAACAACTCTGTACAACGCTGCGCGACATGCTCTCTTTCGGTTTCGTAGAAGGTGATACCTCCGGTCGTAAGGAGCCCAGGGACTATTCCGCGGTTAACTTGCTGGGAGTACTCAGGGATGCCTGTCGATCCCTCCTGGCGCTTAACAATGTCCAGCGTTGTGTTGACGATCACTTCTGACTCCACGATGTCAGACAGCACCTTGCCGCAACCAATCGGCGGGAGTTGGTGGGGATCACCGGTCAATATAATTCGCACAGAGGGGTCGATATGGGTTATCAGTCGGTACATGGTTGGCAGGTCAATCATGCTTGCCTCGTCCACAACCAGTAAGTGCTTATCACTCGAGTCTGTCGGTCTTACAGGGTCCTGCTTCAGGAACGCTGCGATCGTTAGCGTTCTGAACCCGACTGACTCGTGCAAACGCATCGAGGCGCGGCCTGAGAGGGCCACAGCGTGGATTTCAAACCCTAGCGCGGCATAGGCGTTTAGCGTGGCGCGAAGCACGGTAGTCTTTCCTGTGCCGGCGCCGCCCGTAATGCAGCTCACCGCGTTATCTAATGAGTTGCCGACAGCCAACGACTGCTGCTTAGTCAGCGCATAAGGCAGTTCGCGCGCACTGTCCTTAAACGCACGGTCGGCATCTGCGTTAAATAAATTGCGCCGGGAGGCCAGCTTCAGCAAACGCTTCGCAACGACCGACTCCATCAACAGTTGCGCGGCCGGGTGATAAGTTCCCGTCTCCCAGTTCAGGGCAAATTGTGCGTTATCGTAGCCTGCCTTGAAGGCTTGGGCTGCCAATTCGTTGCATCCCAGCAGTTTGCGCACGGTACCGCGGACGTCACTCTGCGTGGTGTAGGTGTGACCTTTATCAATCTCCTTGCTTATCGCCATCTCGACAGCAGCGGAGAGACGCCTATCGTCATCGTGGGCGATGGTCATGTGCTGAGCTGCAAGCGCATCCACATCGCTGAAGGACATACCGAACCCCAGCAACCGGTACGGATTGTCTTTGATGGCTTGAACAGAGCATTCGTCGTGATGCTTGATCAGGCGCTGCTGGATACGCGCAGGTATTTTCAGTGATGACATCCAGTTGCACGCGGAGAGGTTGCGGTACTTGGCATAGCCGGCATACAAGGCATCAACAGAGGGCTCACTTAGAAGCGCCCTAAGCGCCTCTCTGCCGCTGGGTGTGTCATGCCTCAACGTGGCATGCAATTCGCTCCCAAGCCGCTCCCAGAGCTCCCTGGCTTTTTTCTCACCGATACCCTTAAAGTCTTTCTCATTAGCAATGAAGCGGATAAGCTGTTCGCCGTTTTCGGGCAGAGAGCACCGCACGCTGGCCGGGCCTTCGTAGGTATGCTGCTGCATGAGGTAGTCGCCGGTCTCGACGGTATCGATCTTGCGCTCGCCGGCGACCTCCCAGTGCTGGCCGACAGCGGGGGCCACCGGCAGTGCGGATGCCTTGTGCTTAATGGTGATGAAGTACTTGCCACTGTTCCTGCGATAGGAGTTTTTCTTTATGGGGACACCACTGAAGATCACATAGTCTGCAGCAGCGTATGGGATACTCGTTACGCGCAGGTAGTCACCGTGCAATGCGCTTTGTTTGCTCATCTTTCCGGCACTGCCTCCAAGTAATTAACGACAACCTCCAAGCCAATCGTCGATTGGACCTGACTTGCAGGCGTGCCACCAGTCTCTCCATTTAACGTCTGCATCCAGTGCTGCATGTTCTCCGTATCCCCACCAGTTAATCCGTACAGCGCTTTGTATGCTCGCAGGAGCAATGCTGCGTTGTAACCTGATGGTGAATCAGGTTCTATTCCAGACGTCCAATCTGAGCCTAAGAGGTCATCTAAATAGCCCTCCTGATAGCCGCCCATGTGAACTAGAGCTCGGTGAATGGCGAAGGCCAGCCGCTCAGCATCCGTATGCCAGTCTTTTGTTTTTGGGCCATCACCATCAGTCATATTTCACCACGTGTCGTCATTCGAAGCGCGAGTCGGAGCAGGTACAACAGTACTTCTGGCGCTGCGCTCGAGATCAGCTTTTGTCGGGACCTGACGGAAGAGGTCTAGCTGGAACCACTCTGTCTCCACTGGTGTCATCTAGCGTGGCACCATTCCTACTTCAGATAGCACTTCGGACAGTTCGCAGTAACGAGCAAGCTGCGACTCTAGGTGCTGCACACGTGCTTTGAGCTCGATGTTTTCCTGCTCCAGCAACGAAGCACGTTTGCTGTCGAGCATTCTGCGCTGCGCACCCTGATCATGCGCTTTGGCGCTCGTCGATTGCGCTTGCGCCTTTTCGGTCAACGGCGGCAGCACACCCCTTTGACGCAAGCCATCCTCGATGCTCTTCAATGCATTGCGAACGGCAGGGTTTTGCTTCAATGATGACTTGCCAATGCCTGCGCCCTTGGCGACCTCAGAGCGGTTGAGCTTTCCCTGGTAGACAATCTGGGTAAAGTCCTCGTCCGACTGAGTGGCAGCCCACATCTCCAACGCGACTACATTTTCTTTACCTTTCTCCTGCCCATTGGCCATAGGGACTCCTTTTTAGCCCACTCTTCTAGTCACATCGCCTTATAGCTAAGCAGAATCTTCTCGATCGCCTGCTGAAAACCTTCAGAGGTCAACCCTGTCCCGGCGCGCATATTCCGCTTAGCAAGCATCTTGCCGTTATCATCAAATTCGACACTCGTACTAGAGAGCAAATCGTTGAGAATCTGAACCTCGAACTCAGTCAACACGATGGATGAAGAGTCCTCTAAGCGCGCACTTTCAGGGCCATCGACCATGTAAATAGTCTGCATTTGCCGTACGTCTCGCATCATGTCCAGTTGCTTTTTGTATGCCTTCATCTGACCGACCAAAAGCGCAACCCTATACTTGAGAACCGGATCAGCGATCTTCTCCAGATCTGCATCATCGACATATACATCATCACCTTTCTGGCTGAGGTTAGCTGCGATACTCTTTCCCTTAGACCGACGATGATCCTCCCATGCCTTGAAAACTTGACTATAGGGATTATCACCTTTGTTATAGACAGTCTGAGCCGATATCTTTTGCCCACGATTTATCATGTGCTTTACACAATTAGACACTGTCAGTTCAGCGTTATTCTCTATGATCATCTCACACACAGAGTTCCACTCCCTGATTCGGTTCCTTTGGCTTTCGCGGCTCGCTTTATCAATCAATCTCTGAACTTTTTGTTCAATCTCTTTTTTCTTCATCTTCGCCCTGCTCCACTTCGACTAGTGGGATAAGCCCTGCTCGTGAATCAGTATCCAGATACTCATCAAGGCTGGCTCTTATCTGTGGTGTATAGCCCAACTCAGTCAAGGTGACGGTGTTGTCTTCTAACATTGTCAGTTCCTGGTCGGTTAAATGTGTTATGAGGTACTTTGCTGCAGCATCTGCCGCATCTCGCTTCTCAGCGTCTGTTAAGCGACTTAAGCCTATTGGCGCAATTCCCGAATTAAACAGAACAGTGTCAATGAAGTGCGCTCTATCTTTCTCTGCATCGTCCGCTTCAAGCAGCGGATAGAGTCTTGACGCCTGAACCAAAAAGTCTTGCTGTTTAAATGCGGAAGTCTCCTCAAATACAAATCCAGAGTCCCCCTCGTCTTCTAAAGCAATTGGCAGACTTGGATTATCGCCTTGGCCAACGTTACGAACAGCTTCGGTTAGTGTGAATGCCCGGTGGGCTTCAAGAAGCATGCGGTCAAGCCGGGCGCTTACCCTGTCCAGAGACGCTTCAGCTTGGCTGATTTCAGCCTGTAGGGATGATGGAACCTCTGATACACCTCTCTCCTTAGCGATCTGGTACCTCTCCTTCACGAGACGCTCCAGATTGACTCTATGGCTCTCGGCTTTTTCTGATAGATCTTTCGCGTTGAGGAGTGTCTCGTTGGTCTTTAGCCAGAGCGGAATCAGCCAAGGCTTCCCAGTGATCAAATAGCGGCACATATGACAATTACCTGGCCCACCTGGTACCGGCCCGTGAATCGTACTTCCCCTATCCTTCCTGATCGCCTGTCCACCCGTTTCGCACAAGGTCCCACTATTCGGACATATGCCTATTTGTCGATTCTCAAATAATGACGAGTCGTTCTTGCTAGTTCCCCAGCTATTGGAATAAGTGTCCTCGGAATTGAAAACACTGTACTTCCTCGCATCCCTCCAGGAAGCCTCCCTTAGCCACTGTTTGTAGTTTTGCTGCTCTGAAGCTTCTATCTCAACCTGCGCTTTATTGAGAACATCGGTTATGTGCGTATTGTTAAACTTGATGTAGTGAAGAGTCATAAGTATCGAAGCATGTCCGGCAACAATTTTACTCAGTACTTCAATGGGAACTCCTGCCTCCATCAGTGCCGTGAGGCCAGTGACTCGCAGTCCGTGTGGGACAAATATGGAGCCGTTAGGCTCATCGCTTTCCTTATACTTGTTGTAGCTGGTCACTATCTGAATGTCCTCGCCTATTGCATTCAGACGTTCCTGAAGCTCAAGCATCAGTCGATGCCAAAACCTCAATTGCTTATAGTCCGGTGGCGGTGCTTCGGGGTCGGCTGTATTGAGCGGGGACCTGAAAAGATAGAACCTGTCTGGCGTTGCTTCTAGCACAGACCTAGAAGGTCTACTGGGCCAAGTGTTTGACGGGCAGGATATAGCCTTTTTGGGGTTAGCAACTGGGTTGTGCTTCTCCTGCCACGCACGCATCTCGTTACAAAGCGAGATAATCGTTTCGTTATGCCATGGAATCCACTGCCCAGACTCTTCGCCAAAGCCCTTTGCAATGTCTCCCGTCTTATTTGTAGTAAGGTAAAGATCGACCTTTTCCGGTACTGTTTTCGATGGATTCAGTATGCCTCTGGCAGTCACCTTGGCGCCTATCTTCTTCCAATAGCCAGCATGAACACTCGGATTATCCACCCATTTTCCAATAAGATGATCAAAATAGAGTTCATCCCCCTCACCAGAGTCAATAAGCTTTATCTGGCCTCTGCGCGCAGGGAGTTCAAGCAAAATCAAGAAGCTTATTGTATTACAGGGACACCAAATCCTTTTTCCATCTCTCTCGAAACATTCTTCGTCGAGCGATTTCGGAAATGCGTAATCGTCTTCAGTCAATATTTGTTTGCACAAGGAAACATACTTGGTTGGCATAGGGAGCTTGGGGGACTCACTATTCCTCAAGACTGACGGATTCTTCTCCTGTGTAATATTGCTGAGCCGCTGCTCGGTAAATAGGGGATGGCCAATGATTACCCGTTCACTCTCCTCTTCATCGTAATCAACTAGATACTGATCAATGAACCAGTTGGAAAAATTCTGCATCTCTTTTGCAAAAGTTACTATTGGCCCTTCCACATTGTTTTTTAGCCAGTCGTAGAAGTCTGGCCTTCTGTCTGCAAAGAACACGATTGGGTCGTTAATTCCAACCACTTCTTTATTAAATTGCACAAATCTGTGGAAAGCAGCGTCCTGATTCTTGAAACTTTTAAGGTGCCTATGTTCCTTGTACTCATCCCATGTGTTCGACCACGCTACATACCCAGGATTCAGGGAAATAAACCGACGAATGCCTGTGGGATTTCGAGTCTTCTTCTTCCCATCGGGACCCAACCTGCGTGGGTCTGAAATCCCGACAAGCTTGTATCTGTTGTCCTGGTTAGTTTCACCAAGAATCTTTCCGAGGTGTCTCAGTGAGTTGCAGTGCTTTGCCGAGATTTCAGAACTAAAAATTCCGTTCACTATCAAAGAAGACTTCAGCTCCTCCCATCGTTCTAGCCTTAGATCGCTAGATCGACTCCAGCCGTATAGTTTTCCAACCACCCCAACGAGTTGCATAAGCCCGTTCTTTTGCTGCGGACTTCTCGGAAAGTGATCTGCAGCGCTGTTCAACATATCACGATAAAGCGGCAGCCCCGCCAGGGACTCATTAAGTCTTGCCTTCTCAGTGTTGGACAAGTTGTGCTGATAAAAATTGAGCAGATGAAGCAAACCTTCACTGCATGGCTCGATCCCATGATGCTTCCTGGACATGTTGTCGAAAAAGTCTTTGGCTGTAGACTTTTGCATCAGGCTTCAAGTGCCTCAACGATTTCGTTCGTCAGCGTGAAGGAGCCTTCTTGATTTAGCTTACGCTGCGCCTTCTCTAGCTCATCGCTTATTCGTTGCTCCGAAGGCTCGGTGTATACCTCTTGAGAGAAAATGCTTCTTTGATGCAGCAGCTTCTGGACGACTTTTTTGTCGACCCCTGCGTCGCTGAGGCTTTGACCGGTAAAATGACGCATTCCGTGTGGGTGCGTCCCAGCGTATTGTCCGCGCCGGATGACGTAGCCTTTGCGCCGCTCTAATCGTCTATAGGCTCTTTCAAGTGCTTTTTCATAGCTATCAATTGAGTAGGGGTCACCGGTGAAGTCATCATGCTTTGATACGAAGAGCCAAGGATGATTTACGTTCGTTCTTTCCTGATATTTTTGCATCAAATGTTCTCTATATCTTAGGTAATAGAGATACATACCTCTGAAGACAGTTTCTGCCGATTTGTGGATAAAGCGAACCGGAGCCTGTAAGCGGTCATCAACAGCCAGGTTCTTCCAACCCGCATGCACCGCTTTTGGCAGTCCTGGTGTGTTTCGAGGCTGTAGTCCAAGTTCTGCAAGATACGCCCGCCTTATCTTGTTTGCTTCGTAAGGCAAGTTGGTTACAGCGTCTGACGGATGTTGAAGTAATATCTTGCAGCTGCCATCAACTTGCGGAATCACATCGTTGAACCACAGGTGAAACGGCTCCGATACTCGCAAGCCGCCAAACAACATCAGTATCGTGATCATCTTAGCCGCTAGGTCTTCTCGTTCATGAAGGGCCTCAGCTCCAGGCCTTACGATAAAGCCTTCAGAGAGCAGATCAGGAACCAACCAGGAAGGAAAACTCTTTGGCGCCCGCACCGTCACATCTGTGGACGTCCCAAGATCAACTATCTTATTCGCCGCTTTTTCTGATAGCGTTTTGGCTACATCCTCAGTTTTAGATGAATAACCAAGGAAGCTCATGTCCTTGATCTTCATCGCCGTAGAGAGGTATCGAATGAAACTGTGCTCCGAAGGAAAAACCCCGTTGCCGCTGACTGCCTCGCTACTTGTGATTCCTTCGCCCGCGCACCATTTGGTAAATGCCTGAAGTGCACTGATCGCATTTTTGACCGTTTTGATCGACGACGGTGGCCAGTAGAGTCCGAGAGCGTCTTCACTAGAGCCCGGGGTGATTGTGCCGTTTAGGTATGCCAGAGCGAACGCCCTAACCATGTCGCGGTGGCTCGCTCTGTTACCGTGCGCTTCGATGTGCGACTTGGAGAAATCGTAGAAGAGGCCAACAGCCCTCGCTCTCTTCCTGCGCCAGTCGTAACTTTTAAGTGGGTATGCTGTGAAGTACCTAATTAGATTGGTTACTAAGATAGGCTGGTCTTCCACGTTAATGTACAGAGCAGGGACTACTAGTGAGCCTACACCTCCAATCATTTGCTTGGCTATAACGTGATGACTTGCGACTGGAGCAAGTTTCGAGTCAGACATCGCACATCTCTAAAGTAGATATAGTAAATACTATACAAGGGGCTAGATATTATGCAAGTCACCCGCTATATTTCTCTCTAGAGGTCGATTATCGGTT
>CAXRCG010000193.1:0-12598 GCA_964228885.1 Pseudomonadales bacterium
CGTCGCTTTTGAAGCATGCTCGGATTGAGGCTATGAATGCCCATGATCCCAAATTGAGTGGCGCCTATCGTATTGTTGGCACTAAGTGGACGTTGGCGCGATTTGAGGCCTCTGTTTTTGTAGATCGCTTGGCAAAAGATCATGATCTATCGGTTGGCCCGAAAACCTTTGGGAACATGCGAGCGAAAATATGTCAGATCGATGCCCTGGCGGGGCTGCAAAAGCTTGGTTTGTCCGAAACCCAGTTGGCCTATATCAAGCGGTATTTCTTTCAAGCTGGAGAACGGATTCTGGCGCTTTGCCAACAGAATCCTCATTTGCTTGAGACCGTTCCCGGAGAAGCGGATTGTATTCGCGGGCTGGTCAGATATGCCGTTGAATTTGAGGCCGTTCGCTCGCTGGAAGATTTGATCATCAGGCGAATGCCCTTTGGAAATGCGCGATGCCCCAAAAATGACACGATCAGCTACTGCGCCCAGGAATCATATCAATTTCTAGGTCAGGAACTGACCGACGTAGATCTGATGTTGCAGAAGGAAAAACTGCAGAATTTCTATCTGAAGACAAAACCATTAACTCATTGAACCGGAATGAGCGAATCACAGGAACGAAACATGTCTCAAGGAAGCGCACTGACACCTTTCTTTATCTTTGGTAGTCCACGCTCAGGCACCTCTTTGCTGAGCCGTATGGTCGATAGCCATGAGCATTTGGTGGTGCCCAATGAGTCACTGATCTTCAAAATGTTTTCCTCCTTCATCGATTGTTATGGTGATTTGTCCCAGTTGGATAACCAGAGAGTGTTGCTCCAGGACATACTGGCAACACGCGTGATTGGTTACTGGCAGCCGAAACCTGATTTTGAGACTGTTTCGGGCCTGATTAAACGCCCCGGCTTTGCCGGCGTGATTGAGGCCCTGATTTGTTCCACAGCGACAGACAAAGACCTGAGGGCCTGGGGGGAGAAATCACCAGGTCATGTTTTTTACTGGAACGAGATCAAGCGTGAATTCCCGGAAGCGAAGGCGATCCATATTGTCCGGGATGGGCGAGATGTTGCTTCTTCCATTATCAATGCCCGAATGGGCCCGAAAACATATCACGCTGCGGCCAGGATGTGGCGGAATTATCTGGCTCAAATTGAGAAGATCAAGCAGGAATGCAATGCTGATCAGTTTATTGAGGTTCGCTACGAATCTCTATTAACCAACCCACAAGAAAATCTGCAGAAAATCTGTGATCTCCTGAGTGTCACTTACTCGGACTCAATGCTCAATTTTTTCGAAAAAGATACCAATTATCAAACAGATAAAACAAATCTAGAAAATCTCCGAAAGCCCTTGATTGCGGATAACCAGGAAAAGTGGCGGAACAAGTTGAGTGTTGAAGATCTGCAGGAATTCGAAACTGTTGCCGGAGATGTTCTGAATCGTTTCGGGTACGCAACGGCCAACAAGCTGGGCTCGCTCCCATCAACCAAATTGAACTATCTGAAGTATCTCAAATCACCTGCTATTCGATTTGTGTCGCGGGCCAAAGACGTACAGGGGCACAAGGAGTTTTTGAGTATTAAAGGGATCAAGCTCAAAAGAAAGTTCAATAGACTGTAGCAACCTCTTGAAAATTAAATGGTAGAGGCGACTTTAGATGTTGATTCAGAGTGTCGAAAATACAAACTAGACATCAGGAACTACAATTGAGGCAATAAATGGATTTACCCTTATCAATAAACAGATTTCAACACTGAGCTGGATGCGCCATGGACGCTGAATTGAAAAAGAAATTGCGAAACTGCGATTCGGAAGGTTCTCTGTCAAAATTGCTGAGAGAGGTTACAACTGGAGACTTGTTACCCAAGGAAGTCGAGTTGTTGAACCATGTTATGGGCAAAATCAATCCGGCTGCTGAAACCAGCATCGCGTTTTTAGCGAATCACACTATTGATCCTATGGCGCGCTACACCAAGGTGTTTTGCGCTGTGCAGGGACAATATGTGTCTACCTATGTCGGGGAATACGACCAATATTTCCAAGAGATTCTTGATCCGAGCAGTGGTTTGCATCAAAAGAATCCGGATATTATTTTCCTGAGCCTACTGGTTAGTAAAATCGCACCGCAAATCGCCAACCGTTTTTCGTCGCTTGATCTTGTCGATAAGGAGCAGGAAATCGATCATATTATTCGCCAGTTATGCGAATGGGCCGAAGTCGCTAGAGAAAGGACCGATGCGACGATCTTGATCTCAAATTTTTCACGTCCTGCGCAATCTCAAAGTGGACTTGCTGATTTACAACTGTCTATGGGTGAAGCGGAGTTTTACGCTCGTTTGAACCTTGAAATGGTAAGCGCTTTCCGAAACGATCAGAGAGTTTTTGTTTTTGATACTGATCATGTTTTGGCGTGCAACGGCAAGGCCGAGGCAATGGATGTAAAAATGTATCATCTGGCCAAAATAGCCTGGTCTGAACGCGCAAACATGCGATTGGCCAGCGAGCTGTGGCGCTATGTGCATGCGCTTAGCTGTCCTGCCAAAAAATGCCTGGTGGTGGACCTGGACAATACCCTTTGGGGCGGAGTCGTGGGTGAAGATGGTTTGCATGGCATAAGAGTTGGGCAGGGTGATGCCGAGTCCGAGGCATATTCAGAGTTTCAGCATGCAATTCGTTCGCTGCTTGACCGTGGCATTGTTCTTGCCATCTGCAGTAAGAATAATGCTGCAGATGTTGATGAAGTATTTCAGAATCGGGCAGATATGATTTTGAAAAGGGATGATTTTTCCGTTACTAGGGTCAACTGGAATCCAAAGTATCTCAACATTCAGGAAATTGCAGACGAGTTAAATATCGGTATCGATAGCCTGGTCTTCATTGATGATAATCCGGCCGAGTGCGAATTAGTAAAGGAGGCGCTACCGGAAGTGACGACAGTTCACCTATCGGGGGATCCTTCGGGATTCAAGGATATTTTGCATAACCTTAATAAATTCGAGAAGCTGATTTTAACTCAGGAAGATAAGACGAAATATATTCAATACAGACAAAATGCTGAACGAGAAACTAAAAAGAGAAGTTTTAAGAATATAGAAGACTACCTTAAGAGTTTGGGAACAACGATCAGCATAAGAGTAGCCAACGAACACGACGTTCCACGGGCGCATCAACTGTTTACAAAAACCAATCAGTTCAATCTGACGACGAGGCGCTATACAGCCGCTGATGTCGAATCCTTCCTCCAGGACAGCTCTTATCAACTGAAGTTGTTTCAGGTTAATGATAATTTTGGGGATCTGGGTATCGTTGGGTTATACCTTGTGCATGAAGGTGATGGTCGAGCCCATATAGATAGCTTTGTCCTTAGCTGTAGGGTACTTGGGCGGGGACTTGAAACCTTCATTATGAATCAGATCAAGGAAGAATACTTGTTTGAAAGAGGATTTGAGTATGTGACTGCCAGTTTCATACCGACGGCCAAGAATATGCCAGCTGCTAATTTTTACAATGAACAGGGGTTCACCAAAACTGGTCAGTTAGAAGCTGAAGAGTTCTATGAGGTCAGAAAAATGGACGCAATATTAATTGATTGCCCGGCAATTCGGGCAGATGCCAGCGGGGATTAAAGTGAATAGAAAACTACTGGATATCGTATCTGAAATTTTTTTCCTGGATGAAGAAGAAGTTACACTCACGTTGACACCAGATGATGTTGAAACGTGGGATTCGCTTAATCATCTCAGGCTGGTAACTGCAGTGGAAAACGAGTTCGGGATAAAGCTTTCGATGCGGGATATTGAGTCTATTTCAAGTATTGACAGGCTCAATAAACTCGTCGAAGAGGCCCGTAGACTGCAATGAACATTATTAACGTACTCCGTCGATTCCTGATCCCATCAGCTGTTGTAACGCTCATCTATCTCGTCAAGTACAAATGTAAGATCAGCCCGCGATCAGAGGTTGAGTTAAATGACGACCTGACAATCGGGTCTGGAACTGTTGTCAGTTCCTTTACCAAGATAAAAGCTAATGGACCGCTTCATATTGGTGCGAATGTATCGATTGGAACGGGCTGCTTCATATCCGCAGACGAAGGCGGGGTGACAATCGGTGAGTACTGCATGGTGGGCTCCAATGCCTGTATTATTGGCAATAACTATGAGTATGGCGATCTTGAGACTCCAATCTGTCTGCAGCCGAAAACCTCGAAAGGGATAAGGATCGGTGAAAATGTCTGGATCGGTTCTGGTTGCATGATACTAGATGGTGCTTTGATTGGCAGGGGCGCAATTATTACACCCAATACGGTGGTGGCGGGAAAGATTCCGGAGAATTCTATAGTGCAAGGCAATCCTGCAAAAGTAATATTTACTCGAAGATAAATCGATTATAACCCATTATTCAAATCATCAAATGAAATTATAAACAACTAAATTTCCCAGTGTCAGTTGGTTCTCTTGACATAATTATTCAACGCTTTCAACTTCTGGCTTCATCTGTCAATCATGAATAATGAAATACCCCAAAAATTGGTTCATGAATTTCGAATTAACCAGGATATGGTGGATGCGTTTTCACGCATGACTGGTGATTACAACTCCATGCATACCAATATTGAAGTAGCACGAAAATCCAGATTCAGGCGAACCATCGTGCATGGCATGTTACCGTTAAGTTTCCTGGCTCTTGTTCAACGTGAATTCGCTGATCAGTTAGTGATATTCAAAGCATTATCCGGCCATTTCAATAAGCCTGCTTTTGTCGACGATGAAATATTGCTGGAGATTGAAATCGTTGTAGATAGTAAGTCATCGTACAAAATTTCTGGGAACTGGCGCAGGAAGAACAGTAACGAGCTGATTATGTTGGCAAAGGGGCAGTTTACCCTGGAAGAAAAATCGGGCCTTACCAGCAACAGGACAAGGACACACAGGAAGGAAACGACTCGTGACTGCTTGCTATTGGATGCTACTAGTGAAAACAGTTATCTGATTGAAGAAATTGATGATCAGAAAGAATCGCTGGCCTTCGAAATAACAGAAGCGCTAATTCGTGATTATGTCGCAAGTATTTTGGATCAAGGCCAAGATGAAAGAGTCGACGTCGAGCTCTGCCCGAACCTTTTAGGTCTTCTCATGTTTTCCACGATGGTTGGCATGCGTTTACCTGGAAGGTATGCAACCTTCACACGCTTCAAAATTTCATATGAGAGCAACCTGAAGCTTGATCGGCCCTATGTGCTTGAATCTTTCGCAACCAGCGTCTCGGTGGCCGCTGAACATATAAAGGCCAATGTCACAATCATGTCAGCTGGTGAGAGTGTTGCTAGCGGCAGCTATGAAGTTATTGTAAATCCTCCGCCGAGGACGATGCCGAGTTGTGCCGAAATCAGTAACTCTTTTATGGATTTTGGTTTGCAAGGAAAGATTGCACTGGTTACCGGTTCCAGCCGAGGCATTGGTGAGACCACAGCCAAGTTTCTGGCGATGCATGGCGTTAGAACAGTGGTCAATTATCATCGTGGAAAAACAGATGCCGACCGTATAGTGAATGAGATTGTTTCTGCAGGGGGTGTCGCGATCGCGCTGCCATGCGACCTGACTGATGAAACCCAGGTTGCAGCGATGATGAGCGGAATTAACGAGCGCTTCGGTGAAATAGATATTCTGGTCAACAATGCGGTAAGGGATTTTGCTCCCAGGGATATTCTTGAGCTGGAATGGGCTGATTTCCTGCGAGATATGGAGGTTGCCGTGAAAGGAATGCATGAATGTTGCAAAGCAGTAATACCAGCGTTTAAAAAAAACGGGCATGGTAAAATTATAAATCTGTCGACTATCGCTGTAGCCACCCCGGTATCTGGACAAAGCCGGTATATTACCTCAAAAAGTGCTGTTGAAGGTTATACAAAAAGCCTCGCAGTTGAGCTGGCAGCACACAACGTTCAGGTTAACCTCGTCGTTCCAAACATGACGGAAACTGATCTTATTTCAGTGATGCCTACCTTGTTTCGTGAAAAATTAGCCGCTGAAAGGGTTACCAAGAGACACATTCAGCCGATTGAGGTCGCACAGGCGATTCTTTATCTGGCAAGTAGTTGGTCAAATGCAATGACTGGACAGAAAATAGTATTAAACTTGGGTGCCCCCCCGTTTGCATAAATGAAAAAATGATTAGGCAGTGAACCCGGAAGCCAGATCAGATGAGCGGTGTTAGAAATATACGTCAGAGGATATGGAAAATGTACAGATACGGGAAGTTGATTCTGATACTGGTATTTCTGGCAGTAGCTTTCGGTGGCTACATTTTTTTATCCGATGAAAGCCCGGAGGTAATGCTGCCAACGCCTCTGTTTTCGGAACTATGTGATTTCGATGCGAATGAGCTTGTGGCACAGAAGGCCGCTTATCAATCCCGAGCGAGCGAAGGAAAAGTGCCGACGGGCCAGATTGTGGAGATTCAACTGAATGTAGACCGGCCCGAATCCCTTGAAGACGTTGGAGCGCTTTTTGATTATGACCAAATGGCATATACAGTCAAAGCTGAGCATGTAATCAGCGGACAGAAGATTGAACATTCCGGTTTTGTGGATTCGTACGACGGTGAAACAGTGTTGGTCAAATTCAGGCTCAGGGCCTTGCGTCCGGGAACATGGACATACCAGGTTTCGGGTCAAGATGGCATATCGGTTAAAAACGGCGGTTTTGAAATAGTATCAAACGAGCAGCCAGCTGTGGGGCAGCTCAGTGTCGATAGACGATTTCCGGATAAGTTGACGGCGGCGGATAAGCCTTTCCACTGGGTGGGTGGAAAATGGGTCGCGGCCTCGAATTATTCACCTTGCGCGATAGATCAAAATAATTTCGGCAAGGTTCGCCATCGGCCACTGACTGATGAGGAATTCACAGAGTATATGGATCTGCTGGTCGAAACAGATCATAACGGATTCTTACTCAAAATCGCGCAATTTCCATTACAGTCAGATGGCTACACTTGGGATCTGTTATGGATAAACCGAGCTGAATGGGTGGTAAGGGAAGCACTCTCTCGGGGACTATATGTTCAGATCAACCTTCTGGATACCTGGAGTCGCGACCACCGTTACAAGGTGCTCAACAATACAGATGCCGAACAGCAAGTCATGAATGCCTGGCAGCCCACGGACGAGGATTTGGCGCGAATCAAGAATTATCTGCAAACACTGATGGCGCGTTTTTCTGCTTTCCCCAATATTATGTGGGAGCTGGGTAATGAAATGGAGCATAGTCCAAATTGCGGTGATTGTTTTGCTTACTATGCGAATGAATATTATCTGCCGTGGATTAGAAGCTTCGACCCCTATGATCATCTTGTTGGTCTGTCAGAGAGCGTTTGGTTGAAGACGGATGTTGACGTGGGCTTTCTGCATCAGACGCGTGAGCGTGATTTCATTGTGATGCCCGATGATCCGCGGCCGATGGTAATGAACGAACCGGTGTTCTCGGACGACACGCCACCTCTTTGGCGGGATGACGTAATCCGAAATCCGGAAAACCGCCTTGCGTTTCGTCGCACCTTCTGGCGTAATTTTGCAACCGGCACAGCAGGTAGTTTTGAAGCGACCTGGCTGAACATCGGTGAGCCGTTGAACGAGGCGGTTTTGGCTGTGATGGATGATCATGCAAAAATGGCGGCATTCGTTCAGAATTTGCCGGCAAACATCAATTCTCGCGAGCGCTTTGATTCAGGGTTGTCGGATAGACCAGGCTACCAGCATTACGGTACCCGAATGGATGGGTTTGAGATCTATTACCTTCTGAAGGATGGCAATACCGCGCGGAGTAAGACTTGGACAGTTCAGCCCGCAGATTCAGAAAAGTATCAGTTCTATGCGGTGCTTGAACCGGATAAAGGTGGGGTTCCGGAATGGCGTTCCATGCCATCGGGAGGTGCCATAGAACTTGACACATCGGGTATGGATTTGCTTGTGATACTTTCACAGGGAAAACAATGGTAAAGCGCCCTGGGATTTCTTTCTTCACTTATTTAAAATATCTTGTGGCGATCGGTTTTCTGGTCGCCTTTTATTTTCTTGTCGACTTCCAGGCCTTGCTCCGAGCTTTTTTGAATGTCGACCTGGCGTTTTTCGGAGGCGCTTGTTTGCTCGTTGTTTGCGTGCGCATGCTGATGTCAGTCCGATGGAAAGTGCTGTTAGATAGCCGCTCAATCTCCATTTCCCTTGCCGAATCCATCCATATTAATTTTATCAGTCATTCCGTGGGTTTTCTTTTGCCCGGCGGCATCGGCGCCGACTTGATGCGTGGCCATCATGCCTATCAAAAAAACAAAGAATTGATGCCAGTCACTTCCGCGATTGTTTTCGACCGGTTGGTGGGTGTTTTCTCAATGCTGTTCGTCGCATTGTTGAGTAGTTTGATTCTTGTTTTGGGGAGGGATCAGACGAGCCAGATTGTTTTCAGAGCGTTCTGGTTATCTGCTTTGGCTCTGGCGGGAATGGCACTTGGGGCATTGTGTCTTTACGGGTTTGAGCAACACATTCGGACGCGGATTTCGGGTAACGGATTTTTTGGTAAAAAAATCAGCAAACTGCTGACCTTGTTTGATGCACGGGATTTGGGTAAGGAAATTCTGTCTAAATTGCTCGCTTTATCCTTGATCATGCAGCTTCTGCGTGCCGGCATCTTCGCGTTTATTTTTCTGGCCCTGGGCATTGAACTCGATTTGATTTACGTTTTTGCTTTTACGCCCATTGTGTTTATTGTCATGCTCATTCCAATTTCGGTTGGCGGTATCGGTGTCAGGGAAGGGGCGATCTTTTTGCTTTACGGCGCGCTGGGTGTGTCGCTGGAGCAGAGTATCAGTGCTGGACTCCTGTTTTATGGCGCGCAGGTACTGATGGTCGTACCCGGGTTGATGTTGATGATGTTGGCGGCCGCTTTCGGCAGGAAAAAAGAAACAGGGGCTAAAATTGAAAACTAGAGCGATTGCACCATTGCTGGCCATGGGATCGCAAAATCATTTCTAGATAAGTGTGTAGATCTTCTGAACCTGGTCATGAAAGGCGCAAAAGCTGTGTTCGACCTCGATGAGGTTTTGAGCATTCCTTGCTAATTTTTGACCCAGTTCAGGATGTTTAATCAGAATGTCAATTCCTGCTGCGATCTCTGTGCGCGAAGGTTCGACTAGATAGGCGTGTTCGTCCGTCATTACCTGAGTATGCGTGGGTAAGCGTGTCGCGAGTACAGGAATGTTTGAATCCAAATAGCTGTAGACCTTCATTGGAGTGTTTATTCCCTGAGTGCGTGGAGACACGAGGATATCGGCCTGTATCATAAGTGCATAAAGATCAGAAACGGGTTGCTTTCCTAAAAAGTAAACCTTGTTTTTGATGCCTAGGTGAATGCATTTATTTTGGTATTTTTCAATATCTTCAATTTCACCACCTACTATAACCAAGGAAAGCTTTTCAGAATTTTGATTGGCATCTGCAAAGCCCTCGAGCAGTAAATCGATACCTTGGTAGCTTTCTAGGTTTCCTATGTACATTAGAACCTTATTGCAAGCCTCTGAAGATGAAGATTCTCTGGTAAGCGATCTTATGTTAATACTGCTTGAGGGAATTGATGAGCGTTTATCCAGTAAAGAGATGTCTTTTAATACTACTATTGGTTTTTTCTTGGGATCACGAAAAACGGAAATATCGCGCTCTAATGCGTCGCAACAAGGTACGACTACCTTTGCAGTCCTTGCGGGCAAAGATTCTAGGGCACGAAGGAACGCCTCGGCCTTTCTTAAAGATGGAAATTTATCTATGACTTGAGTGGCCATAGAGGAATCCATGTCGTAAATGAAGGGCGTCCGGAAAATGGGGCAAACCAGCATAGCCATAAAAGCGCTTTCTTCTACGGCATGAACGACGTCATAGCGGTTGCGAATCAACAACATCAAGAATTTCAAGAAAATGAAAAAATCCAAATAGATTTTCTTGGCTGAAAACCCTGGTCGGATATCCGCAACGTTCCCAAGGGGTTTTATTCTATGGGTCTTTAAACCCTCGTAATTTCTGTCATGTCCTTCATGGAAAGTTATTAGGTCTATCTGATGTCCCGCGCTTGAAAGGCTTTGTAGCAATAAATCTACTGCGATAGGTGTGCCTCTTTCCTGGTAAAAAGGATGCGGAGCCAGTAGAAGTATTTTCATAATAGATCGCCGATTTCCATTCCATGACTGCTTATAATAGTGCTCGAGAGAGTTCTAAGAAGGTTCACCGACGGAAACAATTGTAGGTGTCCCCCGGAAATTATCGGTAGCAGTACTCATATTGTTCGACCATTTTTTGGGCGGAGAATCGTTTTTCGAAGGACCTTTTTGATTGTTGAGCCATCGCCGAACGCCTGTCTGGATTTTCCAGTAATAACTGTATTGCGCTGGTAAAACCGGTAAGGTCGTTGCTTTCAATTAGAAGCCCCGTTTCGCCTTCAGTGACAATTTCTGGTGTTCCTCCTACTCGAGTGGCAACGGCAGGAATTCCCAGGCTCATGGCCTCAAGCAGAGTCATTGAGGTGCCTTCGGTAAACGAGGGAAGTAGGAAAATGTCCATCAGGCTGAGGTAATCGGCGGGTTGCGATTGGAAGCCTGTGAAAATTACTGCCGCTTCGAGCTGAAGCTCGGTTACCAACCTTTCGAGGCTTTGCCGTTCTGGACCGTCACCAACTAGAATCAGCTTCACACGGAAACCCTGATCAAGCAAAGCTCTTGTGGCTTTAAGCATCAGGGCTTGGTTTTTCACCGGGTCCATCCTTGCAACGGTCCCGACTACGGTTTCACCGGGCGCGACGCCGAGCTGTTCTCTTAACAACGAACGTTTTTCTTGGCAAACCGTCAGTGGCGAGATGCCGTTGTAGATCACGCTGATTCTTTTTCGTGGGAGGTATTCGTATTCAACTAATGCATCTCGAGTCGCGGAGGAGATGGCGACTAGCTTGTGAGAGGTCCGAGCGATGAGGGGGTTAATGAACCGGGCTTTTTTCCGATATTGGTCCGGATGAAAGCGTCCATGCTCTGTGAACACTACCTTTGCTTCTGTGCCCCAATGCGCAAACCAGCCATATGTGTAGGGTGAGTATTGGTGGCAATGAACGAAGTCGAACCTGCCGGATTTGATCAGTTTCCTGAGCCATAAAATTGTCTGCAAGTCGAAGCCGGAGGCTCGTTGCCAAGCGTGGTGTCTTATGCCGTGGTTGGCTTCAATAGCTTTGCCAATAGCGCCAACGTCCCCATCTATGCAGGCAATTTCGTTGTGGAACCGTGATTTGTCCAGGTTTGTAACCAATTGCCGGATGACTTGTTCGGTGCCGCCGAAACCCATGTTAAAAGTTATATGTAGAATTCGAACCGGAGCTCTAGCTATTTGCATGGGCATTAGACCAAACGTCTCCTCTCGATCGTATGCTTCAAAGCTGCGTCTCCACCAGCGCTTTGGTGCGCTGAAGTAGAGATAGCTCGTTGTCGCAATGCCTTTTCCCACAGCGCACTTGAATGGTCACGAGTGCGAACCTGCTTTCTCCAGATAGCGTGGCCGGGATCTGGAGCAGCTTGGCCTCTCGGTACTTCAGACTACTTCTGTTTCCAACTTGGTACCACTGGGCCATAAGCACAACGTCTCGAGTGAGGATGTTGCGGTAAACCAAAGCGCCTGGAGCAAGATGCTCTTCAAGCTGCCAAGTAGAATTTTCGTAAATATCTGTTAAATACGGCACGAGTTTTTTGTTAGGTTCAGATCTCTGGCTTTGAGCCAGAGATATCCAGGCTTGCCCCGAGTTCCAGATCTTCTGATCGAGCAGCGAGGGGAGGCTTATGGGCATCGGAAGTTGAGCGCCTGACTCATGTGCCTGAAAATTTTCGAGTTTCAAATCCCAGGGCGCGTTTTGATCATAGTTGAGTTGGGCAAGCGTAAGGGCAATCGGGCCAATGATTATTGCGACGACGATCGCCAAGACGCCGGCTTTGCTGGTATTCGACTCACGCGTAATTGACGCGTTGCTGGTATGGTTTCTTTTGCGCACAGGCGAGAAGTAGAGAGCCGGAAGAATGAAAGCGGAAAATACAATCCAACCCAAAGTTTCGTGATCGGTAAGTAGGTCGCTTTCCATGTTGGTTTCGTGAGCAACGAAAACCAAAATTGTTATTCGCACCCAATTGGCAAGCAAACCGATCAACATCGCTGTCATTACCGTGACCAGCCAGCTTTTCCATCGGAAATCATTGAGGATCGAAGTCATCATGGCTAACAAGATGGATATGGCGAAGTATCGGATACCTGAACAGCCATCGGCGATAATCAAGCGACCGTAGGGCAGGGTGATGCTGTTCCCTTCTATTAGGGCGGTTATGCCAAACCAGCGTACCCATTCACCAACCACAACACTGGCAAGAGAGACCAGTAGCGGTACAATATCTGCCCAGAAAGGCAAAGAAAGGCTTAGTAAAACGACGTAAGGTAGGAAACTCAAGGTTTTGGGTAAGCCCAGCAACGCCCATGAAATCGCGACCATTCCAACTGGAAGTATTAGGAAGGCAAGGGTATCAATACGAACTAGCTCAAGAAG
>CAXRCG010000194.1:0-3531 GCA_964228885.1 Pseudomonadales bacterium
GTTTGCAACATCCTCTTCTCTGGTCACATTACAAGAGACAAAGCGCGCAGCGTCGCCCAGTCCATTAGCAACTTTTTTGCCCGCATCTTCCTGAATATCCCCGAGCACTACCTTCGCACCTTCGGCAACAAACCGAATTGCTGCTGCTTCGCCAAAACCACTTGCTGCTCCGGTGATTGCGACGATCTTGCCCGCTAGTCTACCTGCCATACTTTTTTCCTCGATATTTGTGGAACACGAACAACAATATGCCGGTTCCTAAAATGAAATTGAAGACCCCCAGACGGTAATTGGATAGTCGAACGAGCGTTGCTCTGCATAGTTTGCCGGACTGATCTCAAACTGACCAAGCGTTTTCGCTTTCGTATTTTATAATTTTCAGCAAGATTCGTCTGTTTCTGGAAGCAAACAAACTATACTATTACTTTTGACAAATCCAAATCGACAAAACAAGAGGTATCAAAAATGATCAGCCAGGGACCACTCGAAGACAGGTTGGCAATTCGCGAGTTGATAGAATCGTATAATGATGCGGTGATGCGTTTCGATGGTGATGCCTGGCGATCAAACTGGCTCGAAGACGCAATCTGGAGCCTGCCCGGCGCGGGAGAAATTCAAGGTCTCGACAATTTTTTTCCGATATGGGAGCAGACAATGGCTGGATTCTCCTTTGTCGGTTTCTTCGCGTCTGCCGGACCCATCATCATTGATGGTGATTCCGCGACGGGCACTTGGTACCAACAGGAATTCCTGCATGGGAAAGATGGTTCTAAACGGAAAATTACAGGCAAATACAATGATGACTACATTCAAAAAAACGGTCGTTGGTATTTCCAAAAAAGAATCTACGAAATTCTAGATGCAGAAGAAACTTAATCGATAGAAACACAATCAACCCCAGCTCACTGCCCGGCTCGTCGGGCAGTGAGCCGGGGTCTTTGGCTGTTCGTTTCGCTTCGAATCGTCCAAAAGCCTCTTCATTCAGTCCAAATAACGGCAATTCTTGCTAAAGAAAGCATCAAACAGGTATTTGCTGCTTGGTTACTTGACTAGTTAGGTCGCATATTCTATAAAAAAACAGTCAATCCTGATTTTTTCTAATCGGGACCTGATTTCATCTAATAGATAAAACATAAAGTACAGCAGGGATAAGAACAACATTACGAAATAATCTTAATAAAAATAAAAGCAAACTGGGGAAACAGAATGATCAAGTCATTAAGTAAGAACCTGACGCACACTTTAATCACTGCACTATTATCCACCATAGCAACCTCACCAACATGGGCGGCCGAATCGGAGAGTATCGCTCTTGAAGAGGTCACCGTTACAGCGCGAAAAATAGAAGAATCAGCGCAAACGGTGCCGATAGCTATCACTGCCCTCACCAAAGAATTGACAAATCCAACAATCCGCGACATCACAGACCTTAATGGTTTTGCTCCGAACGTGCAGATTGGCGAAGACGGCGCACGAGGCGGTGGCGGTGCCGTCATCGCTATGCGGGGCATTAGCCCTAGCCGCACCGATGACAACTCACTCGATGCTCCCATCGGCGTGATGATCGACGGTATCTATCTGGGTTCGCTCGCTGGTCAGGTGCTTGAAAACTTTGATCTAGAACGTGTTGAGATCTTACGAGGACCTCAGGGCACGTTGTTTGGCAAAAACACGGTTGGCGGCGTCATTCACGTCATTCGAAGTCGGCCCACGGGGGAATTTGGCGCCCGTGTTAAAGCGACCCTTGGACAAGATGGCCAACGAGAGTTCAGAGGTGTGTTTAATACCTCTCTTGTTGAAGAGAAGCTGGCGCTTAAACTATTTGGCTCCTACATTCAGGACGATGGATTTACTGAAAACATCACAATCGGCGGAAAGAATGGCGCAACCGATTACAAGAGTTATGGTGCTACATTCCTCTTTACACCGAACGATGACTTCGAAGCACTGTTCACCATCGAGAAATTTTTGGATCAAAGCGATCTGAGCGCGTATAACACGAATTACAACTTGGTAGCTGGCGTCGCTGCGCCACCCACAGGACTTCGGGATCCCGATTTTAGTGGTGGATTTCAGATGTGTGACGCCACGCAACTGTTTAGTTTCCCTGCTGCTTGCAGAACAACGTTAGCGCCATCAAATGTATCTGAAAACGACACAAGAAATGCAGCTGAACTTGATACGACAGCGTATACCCTGTCCATGCGACTGGATCTCAACGATAATCTGTCACTTGTCTCTACCACTGGCTACCGCGACCTGACTGAATACGGCATCTTCGACTTTGATGGTTCAGCAGCGCCTTTTATCACAATTGAAAAATTCAATGATTTTGATCAACTGAGTCAGGAGCTGAGATTGGACGGCAGCTACGATGACATCAGCTTTACCGCTGGCGTTTATTACTTTAACAGCGAGTTCGATCGCGATTGGCGCACAGGCGGGTCATTCTGGCAAAACAGGCTAGCAGGCTTGTTTGCATTTGCACCACCGATTGTGCCGGGGCTCTCTAATTGGGGACTCTGTCAGACTGGTGCTATCGGTCTTTTCTGCGACACAGGCGTGCCAGATTACCCTGGACTAGGCTCCGATCTGGTTCAGGTACTCTATGAAGCCCAAGAAACCACTTCGATAGCTGCCTTCGCTCAGGGCGATTGGCAATTCGCTGAAGACTGGACATTAACCTTGGGCGTGCGCTGGACTCGCGAAGAGAAAGACTTTATTGCTGGGCAAGCTTACTTGACCACCGCAGCAAGACAAGATGCTTTCGCCTACCCTGCTTTTGCAGATCTTGACAACACATGGACGGAGCTCTCTCCTAAGTTGGGCCTCACTTACCAACTCAATGATAATGCGATCGTTTTTGGCACCTACTCAGAGGGGTTCCACTCAGGCGGATTCTTTGGCACCAACCAAAATATCGCAGACTTTGTGCGAGACCAGTATCAGCCAGAATACGCCAACTCCTACGAATTGGGTTACAAAAGTATGATGATGGATGGACGCCTGAGACTGAATATCGTGGGTTTCTTCAACGACTTCACAGACAAGCAAGAATCTTCAATATCGTTCGACGCTTCCACCAACACGGTGGCTACCATTTTCAACAATGTATCAGATGCAACTTATAAGGGAATTGAGCTAGAGACCGAATTTCAAGCGACAGAGCGCCTGAGACTTTTCCTGAACTACGGTTTTCTCGATGCTAAATACGGTAAGTTTGAGACCGATCTAGACTTGACGGATGATGACTTTAGTACATCTGACGCAACGAGCCTAAGGCCCAGAGATACGCCTGAATTTACACTCGGTTTCGGCGCAAGCTATATCGTTGAACTGGGTAGTGGACAAGTCGAGCTTTATGCTAAACATTCAATGGTTGATGAGAGCGAAAATCTGCTCAACACCGATTTCGGACGCAGAGACTCCTCAGAGAACCTCACTGCCTCGATTGGTTATCAAACAGATAATTTCTCTATCGTAGCGTATGGACGAAATTTAACTGACGATCAAGTTGAAGTTGGCATTCCT
>CAXRCG010000195.1:0-3088 GCA_964228885.1 Pseudomonadales bacterium
GTATATTGACCACGTGATGATGAGGTCTACCAACATCAACAAGTAGGTGATGGATGTGTAATCGGTCATCTGACAGCGGCAATTTTCCTAGTCTCAGGCGTAACCAAATTACGCGGGTCATGTCAAAAAGCGGTATCGCTATTATCCATAGGGCTAGAACTGGGGGTAAAATTGTCTCGGGCGGTTGGCTTGTCTTCAGAAAAAGCGCGACGACGATAAACGCCAGTGGATAAGCGCCAGCGTCTCCCATAAAAATTCTCGCTTTCTTATTCCATGGGAATCTATAGTTGAATAGGAGAAACCCAATTAGCGCTGCAATGACGACAAGGCTGAAATTGTAAGTCATCATCGAGTTTGAAAGCCATGCTAGGGTAGCGATAAAAATGAGGGTAGAAGTGATCATCCCTCCGACTAAACCGTCAAGTCCGTCCATCCAGTTGATTGCGTTGATCCCGCCAACGATAGCAATAAGGGTCAGAGGAAGTGCGAAAATGCCTGTTTCCAGTGGTGTGTCAAGAAACCAGATGCGGCCAAGTTGGTTGAACTGTAAGTCACCAAAGATATAGACGGCTAGCCCTGCTAAGAGCTGAACGAACAGACGATATCCGCTGGAAAGACTGTGTGCATCATCAAGAATACCAAGTACCAACATCAGCAGCGCAAGGCTGATAACTAATGCAAACTCTGTAAACACGGGAAGGTTGGTGAATGCAATACTTAGAAGTCCAGCAAAGACAGCAATTCCGCCGACCATTGGGGTAGCCGACTCATGTTGTTTTCTCCCGTTGGGCTGATCGATTAGCCCCCACCGACTAGCCGTGCTACTGAGCAGCAAGGCAGCTAAGCAGGTGATGGTCAGCCCCGCGATAAATATTTCCCAGGTCATGTGTGAATAAATTCCCCAAATTTTGGTGAGTATAACTTTGATAGCGAATGGCCCTTATTTCAGAAAGCCTCAATCATGTTGCTTCTGAAAATCAGAAAATCGAGATCCGCAGGTAAGTATATTAACCTAGAAGCTAGGAGTTTGTCTGGTAAGAAACCAGGACACACCCGCTATCACATTGTTATACAGTGAACTTCTTAGCTAATCTCAAGCTCTATGCCTTAGCGCATACCTCTATACTCAAAAACTGCGTTTAATATTTGCGAATAGGTGTCAAACAAGATTTTGAAAATGACTAAGAAGTCATTGAATTGCACGAGCTTTACTATGCGACTTCGTGGAGTTAGATAGAAGGCAAGCGAATGGGATGAGGACTGGTAGTGACAGAATTTGATTTTTGGAACCATTGCTAAGGATAAAGTAGGTAGAAAGCCCGACAAGCGCACCTGAGAGGTGAGTTGCTCGTGATATACTCAGGCCCTTGCACGCGATTTGAGATAGTTTCCTAATGATCAAGAAATGCCTTTTTCCTGCTGCTGGTTACGGCACGCGATTCTTGCCTGCTACAAAAGCAATGCCGAAAGAAATGCTGCCCATTGTCAATAAACCCCTCATTCAGTACGGCGTAGAGGAAGCGATTGACGCCGGGCTTCGATATATGGGGTTTATTTCAGGCCGCGGTAAGCGAGCGATCGAAGACCATTTCGATGTTTCCTACGAACTCGAGCACCAAATTCTAGGTACGCCAAAAGAAGCGCTTCTTTCTCAGATTCGAAATGTGATTGACCAGTGTGTTTTTTCCTACACTAGGCAAATCGAAATGAATGGTCTCGGTCACGCCATATTGACGGGAGAGAATTTGATTGGAGATGAACCTTTTGCCGTGTTGTTGGCAGATGACTTCTGTGTGCATGATGCAGGCGATGGTGTGCTTAAGCAGATGATAGATCTTTATGCTCGGCATCAGTGCTCGATCGTTGCGATCGAAGAAATACCCAGAGATCAGACTGAAAACTATGGTGTGGTTGCCGGCCACGAGATTGATGAGGGCGTTTATCAGATCGAGACGATGGTTGAAAAGCCGAAGTCTGAAGACGCGCCGTCCAATCTAGCGATTATTGGTCGATATATTTTGACGCCCGACATCTTCCAAATTATCAGGGATACCCCTCCGGGTCGTGGCGGAGAGGTTCAAATCACCGATGCGATAGCAACTCAAGCAAAAACCGGAAAGGTCCTAGCATATAAGTTTAAAGGTAATCGTTTTGATTGCGGTCGAATAGACGGTTTCGTTCAAGCGACAAACTATGTTTATGAGAATTATTACTCGCAAGGCGGAAACTACCCGGACGGACAGGTTTGAGGATAACGATAATAGGAACGGGCTATGTGGGGCTTGTGACGGGTGCCTGCTTTTCCGAGATGGGTAACCACGTCACCTGCGTTGATATAGATGAGCAAAAACTCACGAAGCTCCGACAAGGTGTGGTGCCGATCCATGAACCGGGTCTTGCGCAGCTTGTCGAAAAAAACGCCGCAGCCGGCACATTAGATTTTACATCGAGAATAGACGACTCCTTAAATCAATCTCGGGTTGTTTTTATTGCGGTTGGCACGCCACCAAATGAGGACGGTAGCGCTGATCTTTCCCATGTGCTCTCGGTCGCGAGGCAGATTGGCGATAAACTAACGTCTCCCATCATTGTTGTTGATAAATCAACCGTGCCAGTGGGTACGGCTGACAAAGTTCGCGAAATGATTACTGAGCGACTCAATCAGCGCGGGGAAAAGATTGATTTCGATGTTGTAAGCAACCCTGAGTTTTTAAAAGAAGGCGCCGCAATTGCTGACTTTATGTCTCCGGATCGTATTGTAATCGGTGCCGCCAAGAAAAGTAGTGTCGGTGTCATGTCTGAACTTTATGCTTCTTTTTCCCGTAATCGCGATAAAATTCAGACCATGGGCGTGCGCGATGCTGAGATGACTAAATATGCAGCGAACGCCATGCTTGCAACAAAAATATCATTTATGAACGAAATGGCGTTGATGTGCGAGAAGTATGACGTCGATGTCGAAAATGTGCGCAGGGGCATTGGCTCAGATACGCGAATAGGTTATTCATTCATCTATCCTGGCGCCGGTTATGGAGGTTCATGTTTCCCAAAAGATGTGCGCGCGCTCGTTTCGATGGCTGAAGCGCAG
>CAXRCG010000196.1:0-13412 GCA_964228885.1 Pseudomonadales bacterium
AGAACACAGCATTATAGACAAGCGTTAATGACCAAAGGCTAGTCGTACAGCCGATTTCGAGCACTTCGTTGATGATAGCGCTTCAACCTAACTTGAAGCCTTCGTAACCATTTGCAGCGACACTGCTACATTTAGCGCGGTAATTTCCAACGCCACCGACATAAGGCATAAAGACCCTTGGTTTGCCCGGAATGTTGACGCCAAGGTACCAAGAACTGCAGCTAGACGCTGTTAGCATTGTGCCATCAGCCACTTCAAACACGTGTTTAACCCACTGATCTTCAGCTTGCTGCTCTGCCTCGATGGTATTCAATCCATTACTGTTCAAATGATGAATACAATCTATAATCCAATCACAGTGTTGCTCAATGGAAACCATCATGTTGGACAAAACAGATGGACTACCTGGTCCTGTCACCGTGAATAAATTAGGAAAACCGGCAATCTGCAATCCGAGGTAACTACGAGGCCCATTTTCCCATTTGTCCTTCAATTTCATGCCGGACCGGCCGCGGATACTAACGTTATTAATCGCCCCAGTCATTGCGTCAAACCCGGTTGCGTATATCAGCACATCAACATCGTGTTGTCCGCCTACTGTACAGATACCCGTTTCATTGATGCGCTCAATTGGGTCCTGGCGCAGATCGATCAGGTGGACATTCTCTCTATTGAACGCTTCGTAATAGCCAATATCGACAACCTGCCGCTTACAACCCATAGGATAACCACGCGGCATTAATCCCTCTGCTGTTTCTGGATCATCGATAATATCTGCAATATGACGGCGATACAGATCGCAGGCAATTTCGTTGGCTTCAAGATCAAGACCAACGTCCGCATATCTTCGCAATGAGGGGAGGCCTTCCTCAGCGAGACGTTTTTTGCGCTCTTCCTCTGAACAATCAGCAATTTTTTCAGTGCCGACTTCCTGCAAACGCCCCATCACACCAAACATTGCCATGCCGCCGAGGGACTCACGTTGGGTTTCACGAATATCTTCGTAACGTGCCTTGATATCTGCCCGAAAATCATCATCCAAAGGATGGTTACCGGCGGGAAACGTGTAAACAGGCGTGCGTTGGAATACCTTCAACTCTTTAGCCGTTTTGGCTATCTCCGGAATCGATTGCACCGCTGAAGACCCGGTACCAATAATGCCAACCCGCAACCCGGTAAAGTCAACTTTCTTATGTGGCCATAGACCCGTGTGAATTGTGCGTCCGGCGTAGTCTTCACGCCCTACGATGTCTGGCCAGTTAGGCACAGACAGACATCCGGTTGCCATAATGAAATAACGAGCAAGGTATTCATCACCCTTCTCGGTGACCACAGTCCAGCTATTCTCGTTTTCATCAAAGTCGGCGCTGGCCACCCGCGTGTCGAAACGCATATCGTCACGTAAGTCGTAGCTGTCTGCCACTTGATTAGCGTAGGTCAGGATTTCAGGCTGCGCCGCCATCAGCTCTTGCCAGTCCCATCTTTGCTCAAGCTCCTTGTCGAAACTATAGGAATATTCAACCGTAGGAATGTCACACCGGGCACCGGGGTAACGGTTCCAGTACCAAGTACCACCAACGTCACTTCCCTGTTCGAGGATGACAAAATTCAAACCGAGATCCCTCAGTTTTTTGACCAGATACATACCGGAAAACCCGGCACCAACAACAACAACATCGTAGTTGCCCGGAGATGTTTTAGGATTTGTTTTATTCATAGGGTGAAGCCTATGTGTTCACGGCTTTGCTTGCAAATAATCTAATCATTCACGATTGTTATTCTGGTCTTGGCGTACCAATTGCCATCAGCACGATTGCTAATTTTTTCGTCGGACTTTTGCGGTGAATAATGGCCCTATAACCGAACCCCCGCACACACCAGAGCGCAGGTAAAATGTCCGCTAATCTGCCCATCGACCCTTGCACAGGCTTATAAAGAACTGGCTTAGGCACAATCTATAATTTTCATGACTTCCCTTTTGATGCTTTATTTTTACGTCGAAGCAACCAACCTATTCCAGCCAACCCTGCGAGCATCAAGACAAAATTTCCAGGCTCCGGTACCGCGGTAGGTGGAACGCCTCGATCAATAAAAACGCAACTATCGTTCGCAAAACACCCCGGCTTAAAATTTTTGGGCATGTGAACTTTCGACGGAGATACATGCATGATAGGCGCCAGAATACTTCGTGCGCTGAAATCAGAAAATTGGTTGGCTGCCATGCTCCACTCAAACGTTAGAACTTCGCTACAACCGACACCTAGCGAGAGACTGGTGAAGTCGGGAGAATTCGTGATGTCACCGCAGCGTTTACTCAAATTGTATTCGAGGGAACTCGCAACATCTTGCAACACCGCACCATCATGCTCACCAAACACCGCTCGATACATATTTTGGGTCGAGTCTTCTAGCCCACGTGTGTATATTTTATTGTTGATATCACCGCCGTCAGGGCCCCTGTCGCTTCCTTCTAAATCAAGCATGTCGTAACCACTATCGGTATTCTTAGCCAGCAGGTCAATGACCACACTGACGTCGTTTTTACCATCATTGTCCGTATCTAATCCAAAGAGAAGCCGTTCACTAGCTAGCAATTTATCAAAAGGCCTACCTGCCTCGTCTTTCTTGTCGCTACTATCCCAACCGGAACCAACCTCCTCGGAGGGCACGCCATACACATTGTTCGTGAAATGAGTAGGTGAGGACAAAGCCGCATAAATGAGTTCGCCCTCTATTTTGTAACTGAAGGACCCGTGAATCTCAGCATTAGCTCCCTCTTCATCTGAGGCGAAGCCTAGCAATAGCGTTTCTGCATCACGCCCTGCATATTCACCTTGGCTCACGATGCCATCCACAACAGCAGCTTTAGCCGCGCCCATAGCTACTATTACAGCCATAGCTATAGCAAATAACATCTCTTCAATTTTTTTGTTAAGCACAGATTGCTCTTTGACTTCAGTATTTTTGGCGAAAAGGATCACTGGCAATATTCACGCCACAAAATATGTAACTCGGAGAAACTTAAGTTACGCGCTATAGCCACCATTGCGAGATCCTTGGAGTAAACCGGCGAGCGGATAATTCTCGTTAAAGTCTCGATTTGCGATGCGATATTTGGACTTGGACTTGCACTATGCGAATTGGCTGCCGATGAAAAGTCTCAGGTAAACACGATAAACTAGAGAAGCGCTAATTATTCCGCTCGCGAACGGTTTAATCTTCCACAACTTTCACTAGCCAGATCATGCGGGCTTTTGCCCCGACCTGCGGTTTGATAACTCTCTTTCTCATGGTGCACAGCGATCTAGCTATGAACCGCCCATCGGATAAACCACATCATAATACCTCCCTGCGGTGGTTCGAGCGAAGTGCCTAGGGAGAAAACGTGACGGTTTTTATCTTTTCCGTTTCAGCCCAAAACCCTATTTTCGCTGTCTTTCAGCGTCACACTGGTGAGAGGCTTAAATTTTCGTTAAAACAACATCATTGGGTGATCACAAAAGTAACCAACCTATGCTATTGTCTCCGCTCACAAACCAATATGAACAACAAAAAAACGGCCCGCAGAGGACGTGAAGAGAGGCGGGAAATGAAAATCGATCTCGTAGATGATGAACCGATATTAAGAGAACTTTATAAAACAGTTATTAAAAGTTCTGGGTTTGATGTTAATTGTTTTGCTGACGCAGAAGATTATATTTCTTATACAAACTCAAACGAATACACGCCACCCAATATTGCGCTTATCACTGATGTTTGCATGCCGGGAAAATCTGGCTACGAATTAATTGATGAAATTAGAAAAATAAACCCTAAGCAAAAGGTTGTCGTGTTGACTGGCACACCGCACAAGGGTGCAAACAATAAAACAAGAGCTTGTTTCTATCTCCAAAAACCCGTGAGCACAAAAAAGCTCATGGCCGTCATTGAATTACTTTCTGCTTGCGCCAGTGCTGGCAATACTGACCTCGCCTCTGAATGCAAGTTACAAAGTGATCTCGATAGTTTCGGTATACACGCTTGGCAATGTCCTCTCCGGGCTGATTCGATTCTTGCCAAGGAACGATAAGCAATCACATCACAACATCTTTAAGGCACTTACCTCATTCTTCGGCAAACTTAACTTTCTTATGCGACGGTACACACCATTATTACCCCTTTGTCATAGGCAGTTTATCGGCTTTTTTTGTTTCTAAAACGTTCCTGCATCTGATTTGAAACTGATCGCTAGCTATTTGAAAAGTAGCGGAAAGTTGAAATAGGAACCGGAAGAGGACAACCCCAGACAATCAGAATCCAACACCCTTTAGGTTACAACGTCCTTCACTCAATGGCTGAATCGAATCGGCTGCAGATTGATAAAAGAAGTATCAAAAGCGGACCTTAGCGACCCTTACTTGAGGCTTTCCCTGAACGTCTGTCCAAGTCACGTAAACATCATTGTTGTGACTGGTGATTACCGGAAATCCGCTACGACGCGATGATTTTGTCTCTGCGATGCCCAAACTTTCTATCAAGCTACCCCGTTGATCGTATCGAGCGAGCTTTAAGGTTCCTCTAGCACCATGGGTTTCAAGCCAGCTAATTGCAAAACCACCTGAGTCTAGCACTGCCAAAGAGATCCTGCCGCTGGTTGTTTCTTCCGCCACGATCACGGGGGCGCCAAATGTTTCGCCATCATTCTGTGATAAAGCAAAATTCACCTTAGGGTAATCGTTTTTCGCTGTGAACCATGCGACGACGGTCAAACCGCCTCCTGAAGACACGGAAGGTCCGTTCACCGGGCAGCCGTCTATCTGCCAGTTATCGTGATGAACGGCACTCGGTGCTGACCATTGTCCATCAACCAGACGAGTAATATATGTGTCCCGGACCTCCTTGGTGGTGCGGTTTCGATAAACCACCACTGGTCCTGACCCGGTCATCGCTGAGCTGGTCTGGCAACAATCGCAAACAAGATCGTCGAGTTCCCAGACCGCTGTCTTTTCACCTTCACCGCTAAAAATGCCAGCTCTCAAGGTCATGCCACCCGAGTCGTGAGCACCTGAGGCGTGAGTATCCGAGTGCGTGCTTTCCTGGCGGGAATAGCGACCATCGAGCCAAGAAATAAATGTCCGACCATTGCCCATCGGCAACATACTAACGAAGCCGTGCTCGGCACTAACACCATCACTATGGATGATTTCAGGCTCGCTCCATCGTGCTGACGCTGAGCTATAAAAAGTAGCGACCACATCGTAATCGTAGGTTCCACCAATACTTTTTTGCAACCAATTAGCCGCCATACCAGTATCGTTAACCGATAAGAATGGAAAGTCTGCCCAATTTACGAACCATTCCTTTCCCTCTCCAATCAGGGTGGCATCACTCCATTCACTATTCGTTAGGCTGGCATAAAACAGCGCACTGCGCGTACCGGTTGAGCTGACCCAGGATAAATACAATTTACCCCCTACATCGGTTGTCACGCGAGACAGGCTCGTCTGCTCACCCGCCGGAGGGTGCAAAAATTCCACATCCGCGGCGATGGCATCTTGCACAGGCAGGGCGGCTAGTACTAAAGACAAGAACTGACGAGGTTTCATTTGCCGACACCCAGTTCTAATAACTTTGCCATGACCATGGTTCGATCCTGCGCACCTATAAGTTTAGCTCTCACTGTATTGTCGGGCGCCAATATATAAGTCGTTGGCAAGACAGCGGGTGGTGTCAAATTCAGCTTATCGACGTTGCTAGCAGTCAAGGTAGGAAAGGTGATGTCCAGACTCTCTGCAATCTGCAAGGTGCGCTGGCGATTGTCAGCATCAAAGTTGACGCCGAGAACAGACACGCCTAAAGGTTCAAGTGCGGCGCTGAGATAATTGAATTCGGGTATTTCAACGCGACAGGGCGCGCAGAACTTGGACCAGTAATTTACCACTCTCCAGCCTCTCTCGTCATCTTGCAACTCACTGGCCTGCGAGACGCCAGCATGCGCAAATAGCGCAAACGCGAAGACAAAATATTTCAAAAGCACACCTCCAGTGTGAGTATCGAGGAGCAATTTGGAGAATACAGCAAACTTGTTGTCCTTGCACGGTTCCGAGACAAGCAGAACCTGTCGTCATGCGATTGATACGACGAATATTTTTGGCGATTAGTTCCTCGTATTTTTATTGGCTCTGACTACCTTAGTCAATTTTTCGATAAACGCTATCTGTGCATATCGATTTGGACACTTAAGTTGGAACTTATTATGGAAGAGCAGCCGCAGCTCCACTTGATCATCGCTCAGGGTCACAGTGTAGCCATCAATGTCTGACGTTACGGTCAGGCCGCGCCAGCTCGTGCCCGCCTCTGAGCTATGACCATTTGTCAGCACAGCATTCACAGCGAGCAATGCCTGATGCGTATCTATTTTTGTTTCGCTTTGCTTTGCCATAACGTGTTTTACGCACAAACCTTTGGCTGGGGTCAGCTTTAACGTGAATTCATACCGGATACAAGGCTTTGAATCGCTATCGTCATAGCAAGCAACGATCCACATGATAAAACCACCCCTTGAAAATCATGATGGTTTAGCGCTCGCAAAACTCGCATTTTTCGGTTCCAGTTACGATTAACGGTTGTAGATACCTCGCGCCCCGTTCTCTTTCGCTGCGCCTCGAGTTTTGCAAATAAATGTGGTGTTGGCAGTAAAAGATTAACGACAGGACTGCGGGGTGCCCTGCCATTCACAGCGCCTACAGAAACACGATTCCTGCGGTAATATAGTATCTCGGGCACGACTTACAGCCATTGGAGATCCAATTTTACTTGGCCACCGTACCTTCCTTTCTTCACTTAGGTATATATTAACATGCACGCGATACAGGAACCTCAGCGCAGCGAAGTTATCGAGATGGCGCTAGCCGACGACATCCCCTTTTCAGCGATTGAACATAGATTTGGCATCACTGAGCCCCGATTGAAAATCTACATGAAACAATGGCTGAGACCCGCCAGCTATAGCGCTTGGCGCAAACGCGTTGCCCGTTTCCGAGGCCAACGCACGGTATACAAAGCCTAGAAGACGTTCATCGTCAGTGTCTTCTATTACTCGGGTTTTTTGCAAAAGACTCGAGGTCGGCATGACGTTCAGGCTGCTGATGCTGTCGCTTTACTTAGGAACAGTATGATACCTCGCTGGCAGCTATCCGAGCGGTCACTGATCGGTGACGAGTGTTAGACATGATAAGCCGCAATGGCCCCTCCGCCAGCTTCTTCCCGCACCAGCCCCTTTCGCCGTCACCCAAAGGGCAAAATCGCCGTCTGAAAGTAAACGATCAACTTCGGATGAATTCAAATCGCGTCAAAAGCAACAATAGAGAAACAATGACCGCACTGTGATTATTTGGTGTACTCTTGATCTATATGACACAAATGAACTAGAGAGAACTACATCATGTCTCATGATCTCATCATCCGTGGCGGACTAATTGTCGATGGCACGGGTTCGCAGCCCTATCCTGGAGACATCGCAATTGACGGCGACACTATTGTCGCAATCGGCAATGTCGAAGGCAGTGGTGCAAGAGAACTCGACGCCAAAGGGCACGCTGTCACACCTGGTTTTGTTGATCTGCACACCCATCTTGATGCTCAGGCAGGCTGGGATCCGGATTTGACCCCCATTGTCTGGCACGGCGTGACGACTGCGCTCATCGGCAATTGCGGGGTGACTTTCGCTCCTTGTAAACCCGAGGATCGCGAATACTTAGCTGGGATGATGGAATCGGTGGAAGACATCCCAAGCTCAGTTATTCTCAATGGGCTACCATGGGATTGGAATAGTTACGGCGAATATCTGGACTCTCTGGACAAACTGACCCCTGCAATCAACCTTGTGGGGATGGTCGGTCATTGTGCAATACGGACTTATGTCATGGGCAAACGCGGAGTCGATGAAGAACCGACAGCGGATGAAATCGCGCAAATGGCAGCTCTGGCTGGCAAGTCTGTCGCTGAAGGTGCCATCGGATTTTCTACCAGCCGATTAGTTGCGCACAAGATGCCTGATGGCCGCAGCATACCGGGTACATTTGCCAAAACGCCTGAGATGATTGCCATCGCCAAAGCAGTTGGAGAGAACAATGGTCTCGTTCAAAACGTCTTGGAATATTCTCGATTAGACTCCGAGATGGCGCTTTTAAGAGAACAGGCTTTGGCTGCCCAAACTCGCGTGATATTTACGGCTCCGCATATACCCGGAGGCCCTGGCAAAGCGAATGCTTACCAAGATATTATCGACTCCATGCGTGCTGAAGGCATCGACATCACAGGTCTCGCTTTGCCTCGCTCCTTTGGGTTTTTATCTGGCCTCAAGACTAACATCATGTTCATGTCTCCCGCATGGCGTGCGCTAATAAGTCTCGACTTTTCTGCCCGCCTGACCGCCATTCAGGATGCAGATACCCGAGCCAACCTTATCAGGGAGGCAAGCGAAATGGGCGAAGACGGCACCCCTCCCCTAGACATGTGGGTTAGCAATTTTTACTATCTCGGTGATAGCGAGTCACCCGAATACACAAAGGGCGCGGACGAAAGTCTGCCAGCTATTGCTGCTGCATCCGGCGAACATCCTGCAGAAACGTGGCTACGGATAATGCTTGAAACCAACGGTGAAGCCCTATTTCACGTTCGGTTTGGCAATCATGACTATGAAGCGATGGAGGACTTTCTTCAAAACGATTGGATTTTACCAAGCCTCGGCGACACGGGAGCACACCTCACTCAGATTATTGACGCAGGCTGGTCAACCTTCATGCTCTCTCATTGGCATCGAGAAAAAGGCACCTTTACGCTGGAAGAAACCATTCGCCTGCTGACCAGTGCTCAGGCACGCATATTGGGTTTTAAAGATCGTGGTTCGCTCGCCGTTGGCATGCGGGCAGATATCAATATCATCGATGTCGATCAGGTCACTGAAAGACAACCAACACTCATACGTGATTTTCCAAACGATACGCCGCGTTTATCTCAGAAAGCAAAGGGCTATCTTGCCACAATCTGCAATGGAAACATCGTTGTAGAAAATGGTGAGTTAACGGGCCAGCGTTCAGGTCGCGTACTACGTAATCAACCCAATAGTGCGGCATAACGATGAGCGAAGAATTATCTTCATCAGCGCCTTCAGCGACCGCTCGGCTACCACCTAGGTGGCTGCTTAAATTGTTCACAAAAATTAACGTTGTTGTCTACAAGCTATCTGCCGGGCGACTGATGAATCAACTGTCCGGCATGCCTATTTTGCTCGTGGAGATGACAGGCGTAAAGTCCGGTCGCACACGAACGATTCCATTAATGTACGTACCAAATGGTGAAGGCTTTGCTTTGGTAGCCTCTCAGGGAGGTGCCCCTCGCCACCCTGTTTGGTATCATAATCTCGTCGCGAAACCGGATGTTCGCATTACTTATGCAGGGCAAACCAAAGAGATGAAGGTACGTGAGGTCTTTGACCAAGAGAAAACAGAGATATGGGAAACTTGTTGCCAATATTACCCACCGTATCAGGCCTACCAAGATCGTACTGATAGAAAAATACCGGTATTCGTTTGTGAGTAAATGACATTTAGAATCCGACGCGCGACGGCTATCTTTGCAGGGAGTTTTTATGTTGAATGCAACCGAGTTTATGCCTGTAGACACCACGCTTGCTGTTGTTCTATGGATTGAAGTGATTGTGTATATGGGCATCGGCATTTATGAATTAGTAGACGACTTTCATGCTAAAGCCAAGAACTGGAGCCATGTCAACGGCCAGCTAAATATCTGGATTGAGACTCAAAATAAAGTAGGTCATAAGATGCATGCCGCAGTCTGTTTCCTGCTCGGATTTGTGGCATTAAACGGTGTGATTGAGGGGCAAATAAGTCGATTTGAACTAGAATTGCTGTTTGTTAGCTTGGCACTGATCACAGGCGTTATCTGGGGTTTATTACCACCCGGTCGACTGGCTGTAGTGACGATTGTGAGCAAGCCAGAAGTCTGGCTGCAAATTGTGATGTATAGCTTTTACGCGAGCCTGATTCGACCTGAAATTATTGGGCTTTGTATTGTGCTGAATGCCTGGGGGGTACTAGTTTACTTTACACACCAGCGCCAACTACTAAAACCGTTTACCTACGCAAACCTGAGAAACCATATTTTTGCAGCCGAAGGTGAAGATGTGCTTGCGAAGATTGATAAGGTCGCTGGATATGAACACGGTATTAATCCATCCCCATCTCCATCCGGTCTTGACGACCCTTCCGCCAACACCTAAGCGCACGTAGGCTAGAACCTGTTTTCTTCAACAATTCGATCGATCAACTCATCAAGTTTTTTATCCGGTTCATAACCCATCGACAAATGATCAAGTACGACTTGACCGGCTTGCTGCAATCCGCGCTCTAGCCCCACTTTGCACTGCCAGTCGCCAATCACCTGTTTAAGACGACGATTATCAAACTTCATCGAGTTCGATTTGTCACCAAGCAGCGGACCTTGCCACATGGGCTCGTGTTGAATTAACCGCTCACTTGATACATGCACCAATCGCGCCTCTAAGCCAAGTATTTTTGCGCTGGACAAAATCAATTTATCCCACGTATGCGCTTGGTCGTCTGTGATGTGGAATGCGCATCCAAATGCTTTGTTGTTAAGAAACAAGCAGCAAAAAGCCCGCGCAAAATCCGCAGCGTGGGTTAAAGTCCAAATCGACTGACCATCGCCATGTACAACAATGGGTTTATTATTTAGCAGTCGCCAGGTCTGGTGATTACCGTCGATGACAGCACCGGGTAACCGACGACGATAAGTGTGACTTGGCCGGACGATTGTGAAAGGCACTAAAGATTGTTCTACTAACAATCTTTCACAAGCTATTTTTTTTCTGGCATATTCCCAAAACGGATTCGAGAGAGGCGTCTCCTCGGTAATGACGTGATGTTGACAGGGTTTTTCATAGGCTGACGCTGAAGATATGAAAACATATTGCTGACAACGGGAGGAAAAAAAGTCTACATCCTTTTCGACTGTTTTGGAGTCAAAGGCAAGAAACTGGCAAACGACATCAAATGATTTGTCGGCTAGCACCGCGTATGCATTTGGTTCATAAACATCACCTTTAAAATTCTGAACGCCATCGATCGGCTGATTGCCGCGATTAAAAACAGAAACATCATGACCAAGAGAGACAGAATGTGCGACGCAAGCCGCAGAGATCTCGCCGCTACCGCCGATATATAGGACTTTAGTCATGGTTGGGATAAGGGTGCACGGTTTGATTTTCCACGACCCGAGCGCCGCCCAATAAGTGTGCATCAAGAAAATGATTGACCACTAGCGGCGCTTCGATGAACCGTGCATTGCGATACACGCCATGGAAATTTGGTGCTTCGAAAGCTGACTGCGCATCCGCATCAAAAACTAAACGAGCATCTCCCAAAACGCCGCCATCCAGCATCTTAAGCGAATGATCCTGTGCGCAAGCATGTGCATCTTCTTTAGAAAGGTTAACTAAAGTGCCTCGTTGATGTTTCGACATTGCGGAATGATATGTTAATGCAACCATTGGTCTTGGCGTATCGGATGGGTTTCTAACGCCTCTATGCCACATACGAGGGTCGCGAAAACATATACCTCCGGCAGGTATTGTCATTGACGCCGGCGGATGCCATTTTGCAACGACCTCTGGATGATGCACTGGTTGCTCGCCTTTACCCCAAGTAGTGACATCGGTTTCGCGCTGACTACCGGGATATATTTCTGTTGCACCAGCTGCCTCGGTAATCTCTGATAGCGCCAACGAGCAGGAAACCGTCGTGCTAGACGGAGGCCAAGACTGACCAGCTGCCTTGGCTGCCTGTTCAGTCATCCAAGCATAGGGTCTATCAAAATGTAATGGCTGGTAACCACTGCCGGGACAGTTTACGTTGCCATTGAAAAAGCCCAACCAGGCTTCTGGCCCTAACAATTTAGCAATAACACTTTCAATTATTGGGTTCGCCACCATCTCCTTGTGAACATAGGGCGCGCAGCGGCGCGGGCCTAATTGCAAATGCCCTTTCGCTGTATGCTTTTCATGTGGAGTTAACCCTGCTTTCTCGCGAACCAGTTCAACGTCCTCAAGGAAAGCCGCCATGAGCTGCTCACAGATCTCTGAAGGGACGAGCCCGGCGACAACAGCAAAACCTATGGTTTTAAAACTTTCTTGAATCTTATCGAGTTTATCGGCTGCCAAACTACCATTGCGCCACTCTTGATCCACAACCTGGAAATACGATTCACTCATTCACTCGCCACCTCTATTGCTCGGTTGCTCTTTCCAGCGATGCGCCTGAGTCTTCGGCCATAATTGTATACGCACACCATTTGCAGACTTCGGGTGAACAAACACTTGCGGCGTACCGACCCCGATCAGCCGCACCCCCTGAGATTCTAAACGTTCAATTGTCGCTTCCATATCGTCAATTTTAAGCGCTACTGTATGAACACCTTCACCGCGAGACTCAAGCGTCTTTGTTATTGGTGAGCTATCATCCATCGGCGCTATCAATTCGATAAACGTATCGTCTTCAAGCAAAAAGAACGCCTGACGAATACCCACTTCCGGCAGATCAGCTCTGTGGCTGAGCGGCAGACCAATTTGCTGCTGCCATGTGTGTATCGCCTGATCTATATCCCGAACCAATATTACCAGATGATCTGAACCGCTAAATGCCATCGTTCGCTCAATTATTTAAATTAAAAAAGATCCTAACACGGGTTAGTCGATTGTGTTTCTACCCACTGCTAACCAGTCCATATTCGGTGCACTTTGCCCTCGGTCTCTTAGGTTTAAATCGACTGTCGCTGAATCCGCATAGTGATAAACCATCGCAGCGCGTTTAGCATCCGAAAGGTTGTCAGTAGATTTATGCATAAGATGGCTATGAAAAAACAACAAGTCGCCCGGCGCCATAGTGACACAAATTGCGTCACTCATGTCATGGTCAACAATCTCGACATAAAACGGATTCGCATGCTTACGATTATCTGGTACTACCTCGTGAACTGGCTCCTTGTGCGACCCCGGCAATATCCATAACGGACCATTGTTTCGCGTCGCTTCGGTGACCGCAAGCCAGAGACCGATTTGGGGCGACCTGTCAAAGTTGAAATAGAATTTATCTTGATGCCAGGGTTGACCCAAGGCACCGGGATACTTGAAGATAAACTGGGACAAAAAGCAGTCGTAGTTTTTGCCAAGCAACGCCTCAAGGTAGGGCTTCAACATGTCAGCACAGCAGAACTGATTGAATACCGGTTGTTCTCTGTGCAAGCGAAACAGCTTGGAGAGTTTATCTCTTGCGCGCATTTTATCTGCCAGACCTTTTTCAAATACCGGCATCGCGACACCCAGTGAATGACCC
>CAXRCG010000197.1:0-8017 GCA_964228885.1 Pseudomonadales bacterium
CAAGATGAGCAAATAATCAGATGTGCGGCCTGATCTAACCTTGAAAAGGTTTCGTATTATCAATATCGTCTGCAACCGAAAAATACGACCAATAAATCATCACGAGAGCTAGATTGAGAGAAGCCCCTCAATTGTTTAAGCGAGACGTCCGACTCGCGTGAGAAGAAAACAACAAAACACTTATTGACAGTTTATCACTATCTTCTCGGCATGATATTGCCAATGGTTTATAGGAGTACATCATGAGCACCAAAAACTTCGTTGCTATCTTCATTGCGATCGCCATGGGCGTATGGCTATTTTCTGGTGATATCGGGTCAAACCTCGCTATCGCCGCGGAAGAAAATGAAATACTACCGGCAAGCGAACAAACTCCATTTGTGCGCGGCGTTGAGAGTGTGGCGACCACGAGAAACCTCTACCTGGAAGTCCGCGCGCAAACTGAAGCTAACCGAATGGTGCAGGTTAGGTCGGAGGTTTCGGGCATCGTCGAAGCGCTCCCCGGTCTTAAAGGTACTCACGTTAAGCAGGGTGACTTGCTCTGCAAAATCGCGGTAGACACGCGACAGAGTGAACTGGACGAAGCTCGGGCTTCGCTAGGCAGCATGCAACTCGAGTACAAGGGTATCGTTGATCTCAATAAGCGCGGTCTGCAGTCAGCAATCAATGTATCACAGGCTAAAGCAAAGCTTGAGGCGAATAAGTCCCGAACGAAACGGGCGGAGCTTGCACTTAGCAAGACGGAGATTCGTGCGCCCTTCGCTGGGGTTGTCGAAATGCAACAAGTAGAAATAGGTGATTTTTTGGCGACTGGGCAAGTCTGCGTGACGTTGATTGAAATCGATCCGATGCTAGCGGTAGGCCAGGTAGCGGAAAAAAATATTAATAGCCTTGCGTTAGGCGACCGTGTCGAGGTTGAGTTGATCACCGGTGACTCGTATGAAGGAGAGGTGAGCTTCATTGCTCGAGCGCCTGATTCTACCACGAGGGCATATCCGGTGGAGGTGACGGTTGCCGACCCTGATCAAAAGATACGCGCGGGAATGACCGCTCAAATGCGCGTGCCCACAGGTTCGGAGTTCGCGCATCTAATCAGCCCCGCGTCACTGGTTTTAAATGATGAGGGCATGGTTGGGATTAGGATTGTTGAAAACAGTTTTGTTCGCTTCGTGCCGGTAAATATCGTTGGTGAAGATCCGGGTGGTGTATGGGTAGGTGGTGCACCAGAGCGAGCACAGATCATCACGGTAGGACAAGAAGATGTGTTTGAGGGTCAGATGGTTAGAATCAGTTTGTCGCCAATCACCTCACTCGTTGGGTTAAATAGATAGACGCCAGTCTTCTATTGTCGCCGTCACTGCCGCTTCTTACAGGTATGAAGCTACTCAGAACTTCTATCTGAATCAGGAAAAACATCATGTCGAGTTATATTGCTACTTGTATTGGTCGTTCGCGAACAATCATTTCACTACTGATCGTCATCATGCTGACAGGTGTCGCCTCATACATCGCGATTCCGATAGAATCTGAACCAGATGTTACTGTGCCAGTGATCGTCGTAACGATTCCACATGAGGGTATATCTCCCGAGGACGCAGAACGCCTTCTTGCGAGACCGATGGAACTCGAGTTAAAGACGATTGAAGGTATTGAAGAACTGAGTTCATACTCAGGCGAGGGATCGGCGACGATCGTCATTGAGTTCGACTATAGTTTTGACGCTGATCAGGCTGTTATCGATGTTCGAGAAGCGGTGGACACCGCCAAGGCCAAGATTCCAACCACAGCAGAAGAGCCAATCATCCGCGAAGTGACAGTATCTGATTTCCCTATCATTACTATTACCTTAGGCGGAGACAAGGTCCCCGATCGAACCCTGTATCGATTAGCAAGAGAGCTAAAAGAAGAGCTAGAAGGGTTGCCAGAGATTCTTGAAGCGAATATCAACGGAGATCGGGAAGAATTACTTGAGGCCGTAGTCAACCCAGCTCAACTAGAAGCTTACGGGGTGAGCAACGAGCAATTGATTCAGGCTGTTGCCAGAAACAACCGTCTGATTGCTGCCGGCGCTGTAGATACAGGCAAAGGCAGTTTTTCAGTGAAAATTCCGAGCGTTATCGAAAGCACGCAAGACCTAATGGCAGTGCCATTAATTGCCACCAGTAGCGGCGTTGTGACATTGGGAGACGTGACGGAATTAAGGCGTACTTTTAAAGATGCGCAAAGCTATACCAAAGCTAACGGCGCTCATGCAGTTGCAGTTGAATTGTCCAAGCGCAAGGGCATCAGTCTTGTTGATGCTATTAATAGAGCAAAAGCTGTCGTTGAAACGCTAAAGAAAGATTATCCCCCGACAGTGGAAGTGGGATACATGGCGGACCAAGCACCGTCAACTATTGAGCAAATTAATACGCTGCAGGGAAATATCTCCACGGCGATGTTTCTGGTCCTCACTGTTGTGGTTGCAGCGGTTGGGCTCCGGTCAGGTGTTCTCGTCGCGCTTGGCATCCCCTTCTCGTTTTTGTTTGCCTTCATCATCGTCAATCTGATCGGGTTCACTTACAACTTTATGGTGATGTTCGGCATGTTGCTCGGTTTAGGCATGTTAATTGACGGTGCAATCGTAATCGTCGAAATGGCAGATCGGGCAATGGGTGATGGCATGTCCCCAAGAGATGCTTATATTTATGCGATAAAAAGAATGTTTTGGCCAGTCATAGCCTCTACGGGCACAACGCTCGCCGCCTTTTTGCCATTAATGTTTTGGCCAGGCGTCCCGGGCGGATTTATGCGCTATCTACCCGTCACGGTTTTCGCAGTGCTACTTGGTTCAGTGGCCTACGCATTGTTATTCGCGCCAGTACTGGGTGCTTTAATTAGCAAGGCCCGGCGGCAGCCCGAAAAGTTAACGAATAGCCAGCTTGTCGATGCTGGCCGGTTTAACGAGGTAACCGGAATTTTGCGCTACTACGCGACGTTGCTTGGTTTCACCACGAAGCATCCGCTTATTGTGATAGCTATTTGCTTGATTTCTTTGTTCGGCATAGTCAGATGGTACGGTGAAGCTGGACATGGATCGCAATTTTTCACAGATGTCGATCCCACGTTCACCGGTGTTAATGTGTCCACCAAGGGAAATTTTTCTGCCCTAGAACTGCGTGAGATTGTCTCGGATGTAGAACAGCGAGTGATGGGCCAAGGCAATTACCATACGATATACACCCGTTCAGGTGCTGGCGGGATCAGTTTTGGTGGTGGGGGAACCACCGGTGATCGCGTCGGGGGAATGTTTATTGAAATAGCTGATCGACACGAACGGGACATCACGGGTTGGGAAGTTGAAGAACTCTACCGATCCGCTATTGAGGGCATCCCCGGTGTCACTGCTGAAATTCAAAAAATGGAGAACGGTCCACCTGTCGGTAAAGCGATTCAGATACAGGTGACGGGAGTCGACCTCGATATCATCGCAAGAGAAACTAAGAGAATCAGAGCTTTTCTGGAAACCATGGATGGGCTAGTCAGTATTGACGATACGGCACCGGTCCCGGGTATTGAATGGGAAGTTAATGTCGATCGAGCAAAGGCCGCCATGTTGGGCGCCGACGTGTCGAGTGTTGGCGCTGCTATTCAACTGGTAACAAACGGCGTGCTGGTAAGTAAGTACCGGCCCGATGATGTTGATGATGAGGTCGATATCCGGGTGCGGTATCCCGAAAGCAGTCGATCAATTATGCAGTTAGATCAACTGCGGGTTTCCACTAATGAAGGTCAGGTGCCAATAAGCAGTTTTGTCAGTCGAGATGCCAAACCCAAGGTGAGCACAATATTTCGCCAGAATGGCAAACGAAATATGTTCGTGCGAGCGGACACTGCCGCTGGCGTTCTTGCGACAGAAAAGGTTGCAGAGATTGAACAATGGATGGCGACAGCCAACCTTGACGCCTCTCTGGATATTGTCTTCAGGGGTGCAAATGAGGAGCAGGATAAGTCGCAGGCGTTTCTTGCGACGGCTTTTTCTCTCGCTTTAGCGTTGATGGCGATACTTTTAGTCACGCAATTTAACAGCTTCTATCAGGCCTTTTTGATTCTGTCTTCCGTGATCATGTCGACTGTGGGTGTTTTATTAGGTTTGATATTACTTGAACAGCCTTTCAGTTCGATTATGACTGGGGTAGGCATCGTTGCGCTTGCGGGCATTATTGTTAATAACAATATTGTGCTGATCGATACCTTCAATTATTTGAGACACAAATATCCGGACTGGGAAATATCGAGAGTTATTATACAAACCGGTTGTCAACGACTCCGACCCGTTTTTTTGACGACGTTCACCACAGGGTTTGGTTTGTTACCAATGGCCAGTGGTGTTTCGATAGACTTGATTGGTCGGCAAATAGAGATAGGCGGACCCGTTGCTTCATTCTGGTTACAGTTGGCGTCAGCAATCGTTTCAGGACTATCATTTGCAACGCTATTGACGTTGATAATGACACCGGCGATGCTGATGGCGCCCCACGCCTTTCGTAATTTGTGGCGTAAGTTTCTAAATTTTTTCTCGGGGAGAGACACTGATACGCCAGTTGCTGCGTAAATTGTCACGGTTGACTAGACAATGATGTTGCAGGGGGGACTGGATCGTGAGCGTGCCACGCTGGGTGAGATTGGCGCGCCAGTTTTCATGGCAGTTATGATACTTGAGGATGTGATATCACACAGGAATCAGCTTAACTTGTACAATCTTCGCGATACTGGCGCGAGGTTGTGTATGTTGGTGTTATCTGCAAGTGTAGCGTTTTGCCCAAATTTACCGCGTTTTGTTTTTCGGGTTACGCGAACTTCGCCGTTTAAAAAACATCGTCAATGCTGGGCGCCGCTCGTACTGTTATTTCAGTAAACCCTTTCTACCGGTTTTTGGTACCCGCTGATCAAATCGAATGATGCCCGCGTTATATAGCGTTGGTTTTTAACGCACCCTCGCACCATCGGGTTCATCACGCCTCGAATGTCCGCTAGTTTGACTGCCACCATGCTGATGTGCTCATCATCTGGGACAGGTTGTTTGCCACTTTTTCTAAACAGTTCAAGCAAGCTTAAGTGGCTTTACGGTCTGACTTGGGACCTGTCATAAACGGATTGTGCTGTCTCATCAGCATGTTGCTCTTTGGCAAGACTTCAAAAGAGTAGGCGCATGGCGAGATAAGCTCAGTGACCAGCTGCTCGCCGCCGACTAGAGTCACGCTGCTCCGGATAAGCAGGCTCGGGTTCTAACAGCTCAGGCGTGTTAAGCAGCAGGTCGCTTCAAGCGCGCGTGCAGAACTGTCCCAATCGAGTTGCAGCGAGTCGTTAACTGCCTTACCCTGAGCGATTTTGCGATAACACATACATGACGAACTGATCAAAGGTGAGGATGAAAATGGATGAATTAGCATATTCAGATGCGACGGCACTAGTGCAAAAAATAAAGTCTAAGCAAATCAGTAGTGCGGAACTCCTTGAACATTTTATTGCCAGGATGGAGAAATACAACCCAGAGATCAACGCGATCATTGTGACTCAGCTAGAAAAGGCTCGAGAGAGAGCCAGGCAAGCGGATGATGCTTTAGCTCGGGGTGAGGACTGGGGGCCACTACATGGCCTGCCAATGACGGTGAAAGAATCCTACGATATTGAAGGCCTGCCAACGACGAGGGGCAACCCTTTGTTTAAGGACAATATTGCAAGCTCGGATGCAGTTGCATGCACGCGTTTACAGAATGCCGGTGCGGTGATATTCGGCAAAACTAATGTGCCGATTTTCCTAGCTGATTTTCAAAGTTATAACGAAGTCTATGGTACGACAGGTAATCCACATGATTTGGGTCGCACACCGGGCGGTTCTTCCGGGGGTTCAGCGGCCGCACTAGCCGCAGGTTTGACAGGTCTAGAAATGGGCTCTGATATTGGCGGCTCGATACGAAATCCGGCTCACTATTGTGGCGTTTATGGTCACAAACCAACTTGGGGCGTGTTGCCTATGCGAGGCCATGGGATGCCAGGCTCTCTCACGCCCTCCGACATTTCCGTGATAGGCCCCCTCGCGCGAAGTGCCCGAGATTTGCGACTTGTTATGGACATCGTTGGAGGGGCAGATGAGATACATTTGCCAGGTTGGCAACTGGCTTTGCCAGAAGCACCGCAGAAAAGCCTGAAAGATTTTAAGGTGGCGGTTTGGGCCGATGATGAGATCGCGCCGGTTGATCACAGCGTTTACGAGCGGGTCATTAAGGTTGCAAAACTGGTGGAAGATGCCGGTGGAACAGTCGATTATCAAGCACGTCCCGATTTCGATGTTGCCGACTGCTTGCATCAATATCAATTTTTGCTGCACGCAGCCATGTCTGCTCGTCAGCCAGAAGAAGCCTTTGAAGCTAATCTGAAAAGAAAGGAAACGCTCGCGGACGATGATCGGAGTTCGTTGGCGGATATCACGAGGGCTTCCACGATGCATTTTAGAGATTGGTATGATCTAAATGAAAAGCGAACGCACATGCGTTGGGCCTGGCATGAGTATTTCAAGAATTTTGACGTTCTGCTAACACCAATGTGCTTTACCTCGGCGTTTTGCCACGACCACAACCCTAAGAACTCCGAGCGCATGATTTCCGTGAATAATGAACCCCGTAACTATTTTGAGCAGGTGTTTTGGGCCGGCTTGACAGGAGCCAGTTACTTGCCCTCAACAGTGATACCTACTGGACTCGACGGTCAGGGATTGCCCATCGGTATTCAGATTGTGGGCAGGGAAATGGGAGATCTTTTTACGATTGAATTTGCAGACCAGGTTTCCCGGGAAATTGCTGGTTTGGTTGTACCCGCCAATTACAGGGATTAGTTGTGAAGCGTTCTCTTAGTCTACGGTTAATTTTGCTGCTGAGTTTAGGCTGGTTCCACGGTGCCCAGGCTGAAAAGATATTATCAAATAATCCGCTGGTCAGAATGTCGACTACAGCGGGAGATATTGTGTTGGAGCTATACCCCGATAAAGCCCCTATCACCGTCACAAACTTCTTAAGCTACGTGAGTGATGATAGTTACACCGATACGGTCTTTCATCGGGTAATTCCTGATTTCATGATTCAGGCAGGTGGGTATCTCGAGAATATGACTGAGCTTGAGGGGAAAAAAGAGATAACCAACGAGGCTGACAATGGTTTGTCCAATTTAACGGGCACCATTGCCATGGCGCGGACCAATATTATTGATAGCGCTTCGCGGCAATTTTTTATCAATACAAATGATAATACGCGTTTGGACCATTCGGACGAAAGTTGTACCAGAGAGGATGAAAAAACGACTGAGGCTGCAGCAGAGCGTGGGTTGGTTCGCCCGGTTACTTGTAAAAGCTTTGGTTATACCGTTTTCGGGCGAGTAGTTCGCGGTATGGATGTCGTGCGCTACATTGAATTGGTGGAGACTAAAGACGAAGGTGAGTTTTACGATGTGCCAGTGTTGCCGATAACGATTAAAGGTATGGAGAAAATACCGTTTGACGAGATAGATAGTCCAGTTGTGTATAGGGATGATCAGACTGACCCTAGTGTGCAGTCACAGAAGCGTCAACTGGAGTCAACAATCGACAGCATCCCTGCGCTTGTTTTGCTCATCGCCATTGATCAGTTTCGAAACGATCGGATTGATACATCCTTGCCGGGAGGCCTTGGCAAGTTGGCGCGTGAAGGCAAAAGGTATACCGATGCCAGTCTGGATCATGGATTGACGAATACCTGTCCGGGACACGCTGTGATGATGACCGGAGTCAATCCTAGTAAAGCGGGAATCCCCGGAAATTACTATATCGACACAGAAGCGTGGGAGCTTAGATACTGCGTAGAAGACGATGCGCCTGAACATTTTGTCCTCGGAGGCGATGAAGGGCGGTCCCCCTGGATGCTAACGGAACCCACGCTCGGGCAACGGATAAAAGCGCTTTTTGATGGTCGCTCTTTCTCGATTAGTGGCAAAGATCGTGCCGCGA
>CAXRCG010000198.1:0-17897 GCA_964228885.1 Pseudomonadales bacterium
TGGAAAGTTTTGCCTCAGGTATCCGAAACTCTGTCGGATTCGACTGGCATCCGACCACAGGAGAACTTTGGTTCACGGACAATGGAAGAGACATGATGGGAGACGATCTACCACCAGGAGAGCTAAACAAAATATCAAAGCAGGGGCAGCATTTTGGCTACCCGTTTTTTCACGCCGGCAGCATTCCCGACCCTAAGTTCGGCAAAGGTAAACAATCAGGCGATTACGTGTACCCGGCACTTAATCTCGATCCACATGTTGCTGCACTTGGCATAAAATTTTATCTCGGCAACATGTTTCCAAAAAAATATCGCGAACAGATACTTATGGCGGAACATGGATCCTGGAACCGTTCGAAAGAGGCCGGGCATACTGGTCATAGGATTACTGTCGCTCGCAAGGACAGCGACGGGGACCTAGTCTACGAAACACTGGTAGACGGCTGGTTGCAAAATAACAAAGCCTGGGGACGACCCGCCGACATACTAGAACTCAGTGACGGCTCCGTACTGATATCCGACGACAAAGCCGGTGTTATCTACCGGTTAAGTTACGTCTCACCATAAGGTTGAATTTCTAGTTTTGAGGTTTCACCTTCATGCCCCTTGGCGGGTAGAAAGCTGGTCGTTTCGTCGTAAGCTCAACCCAGTCTCTTACATTTGGCCAAGGCGAGAAATCAAACTTCACCGCACGACCATATTGACCAATCGTTGAAGCCATCATGATATCCGCTACGGTGAATCGCCCCCTTTCAGGGCCGACAAGATAGTCACGGTCTTGTAATTCGACATTTAGCGCGTTTAGGGGCTGCTGAAGATTCGCCTCAAATTTAGCCCTGCCTTCAGCTCCCCCGCTACCGAATAGCATCGGCAAGAAACTGGGTTCGAAGTTTGTTACAGAAGAGAGGCCATACATATTAATTCGAGCTCTCTCACCAATATCACTACCACTCATGGGTCCACCCAGATATTCAGCAATATACTGGCAAATCGCCTGGCTCTCATACAGCACCAAATCACCGTGCTGCATCACAGGAATCAGCTTGTAGGGATTTAGTTTCAGAAACTGATCACTATCCCGCACCTCATTAAACCCGGTGACGGGACCCCCGGTATCGACCTCGAGAAAGTCCTCGTTTATCGCTTTGCCATATTCCCGCAACAACCAATAGGGCCTGCTGGCGCGACTCGCCTGATGTCCATAGATAACTATTTTATTTTCTGACATGCTAGTTTCCCGTCGTGATAAATTTGGTGTCTGTATTTAGGAATTACCAGTTTTCTGTCCAGGGTCTAAGTACCACCTCAAAAGTCCAAGTTGACTTGTGTTGACGATGGAGCTGCAAATAAAGCTCGGCGATATAATCCGGGTGCGCCATGTTATCTTCAACCGTTTCACCCGCCAGCCAATGCGCTCGATTACCATTTGGTTGAACCCAACCGATCGCTGCATCAATCGGTATTTGGGCCACATGAATGCCCTTGGGCATGAGTTCTCGAGCCATACTCTGAGCGAGACCCGACTTGCCTTGCGAGGCTGCAGCAAACGCACCACTAAGCGGAAAGCCTTTCATTGCTGCACTCGCGTTTGTGTAAAGTATTGTACCCCGATGGCCATCACGCCCATGACTAGCCAGCATCAATTTCGCGGCTTGCTGCCCCACCAGAAAAGCACTAAAAGTTGAGTTCTTGATTGTAGCGAGTACATCATTCGGTTCTACCTCGGTGATGGGCTTGCGAAAAACCTCACGCACGCGGCCATCAATATTATGGACAACCAGACGGGGCGCACCCAATTCACTTGTGACACATTCAAACATAGACGCAACAGAATCAGCGTCGGCGGCGTCGCAGGAAATCAGCATCACCTCATGATGCTGCTCTAGTGCTTTCAAAACATCTTTTTCGATATTTCTCGCCGCGACGGCAACTTTCATTCCTTCCCCGGCAAACAGGCGAGCACAGCTAGCGCTGATACCTGGTCCTCCGCCAACGATCAATGCAACTTCTGCATCACCCACAACCTTTGTGTCATTCATGTATTTTCTACCAAGAGCGCTTTCCATTTATGATAAAACTTCGCCTGAAGAAATCAACTCACGGATAATTTCTGCTTTTTACTCAGGCCCCTGCCTAACATACCACTATCAGAAATCTGTCATCACAGCACAAGCAGCCCAGTATCATAATAGTATCTATGAAACGTAATACTATTCTACTGCAGCGGAAGGTAAACCGACGGAAGACGACTATTTGGAAAACTGACTGTTACAGACTGAAGATAGAACAAGAAAGTTCTCGCCAGAGAAACGTGGCAGCAATGGGTGGCGCACCCTACCAAAGAGAGGCACTCAAATTAGTGTAAAAAACGGGGACAGCTAGTCACTGGGCGAACTTTGCTTGTTAGCTAAATATGCGAAGAAACCACCCTCGGTCTAATTTCTTTTCACAACCGTTGAGTTGTTCAGCATAGCTATTCGATCTGTCCGACACTTTACGGGCAACGTCTTTCAACCATTTCTTTTTAGTGAACGTCTTCTTCGCAAAACCACCCTGCCCTTCATGATAAGCCAGGTACAAATGGTAGGCGTCGTTTTTTGATATTTTGTTTCGCCGATGACTTTGATTGTTATACCAACCGACAAAATCTATTGCATCATCGAAGTCGCTTCTATCAGCGCCCCAACTTCCCGTCGACTTCTTGTATCCGGACCAGGTTTCATCTGTCGCCTGAGCATAACCAAATGCGCTGGCGGGTCGGGGTCCTGGAAATACCCAAAGTATTTTTGTTCTGGGGGGCCTGGCTCGCGCCTTGAATGCTGACTCCTGATAAATAAAGGACATCATGACAGGAATAGACGAGCCCCAGCGTCTGGAGGACTTTCTGGCATCTTTGTACCAACCACGCTTTTCTTCGAATATTTCACAGATATTATCTGGGCTCTGAGGTGGTGCAGAAGTGCACCCGGCGACGCTTGTCACCGCGAGAAGTATCGCCATTAATCTGATCAATTTAACACTCCGTGCTCCGCAAACAGAGCCATCAAGTCATCTTCACTCATAATAGAAACCCCTAAAGCCTGTGCTTTGGTCAATTTCGAACCTGCGGCATCCCCCGCAACAACGTAGCTTGTATTTTTTGAAACCGACCCCGCTACCTTAGCACCAAGACTCTGCAATTGTGCCTTGGCTTCATTTCTTGTGATTTGTCCCAACGTGCCCGTGAGCACAAAAGTCTGCCCTTCCAGAGAAGTTGCATTGGCCGACTTTTCAATCGCTGGCCACTTGATGCCAGCCTGGCGTAGCTCATCAATCACTTGACAGTTCTTTTCCGATTGAAAAAATGCGCGAATTTTTGTTGCCACGATAGGACCAACATCAGGTACATTTTCAAGTGTTTCCTGATCAGCCGCTTTAATTGATTCAAGATCACCAAAGTGCATTGCGAGATTCATCGCAGTTGATTCTCCTACCTCTTGGATACCGAGAGAATAAATAAAACGCGGCAAAGACGTCTGTTTACTCTTTTCTAAAGCAGCCAACAGATTATTGGCAGACTTCGGCGCCATTCGCTCGAGAGAGACAAGTTGGCTCTCGGTTAACCGAAAAAGATCGGCAGTGGTTGCGATCAGCTTTTCGTCCACTAACTGCACAACTAGCTTATCTCCCAACCCTTCGATATCCATCGCGAGGCGCGAGGCAAAGTGACGAATACTTTCCTTTTTTTGCGCGATACAAAACATACCATTGCTACATTTTGCAATCACTTCACTTTCCGCGATTTTGATCACAGCACCGCACGCAGGACACGCGCTTGGCATGACAATCTGGCGCGCATCAGCGGGACGTAAATTCTTCTGCACTGATGTGATTTTCGGAATGACATCTCCGGCACGCTGAATAACAACCGTGTCTCCGATCATTAGTGCTAGTCGGTTAACTTCATCCATATTGTGAAGCGTCGCATTACTGATCGTTACACCGCCGACTTTCACGGGTGCCAGTCTTGCAACAGGCGTAATCGCGCCTGTTCTACCTACCTGGAATTCGACATCTAGCAAACGGGTGGTGCCTTGCTCTGCAGGAAACTTGTGGGCGATCGCCCAACGTGGCGTTCGCGTTAACATACCAAGCGTCTGTTGCAGTGCCATATCGTTGACCTTCATAACAACGCCATCGATATCATAGTCAAGGTCGCGCCTGCGGGTTTGCATATCAGCAAAATACAGGGCACAAGCGCGGATGTCTGGCATAACTCTGACGAGAGGGTTAGTTCGCAACCCCCATCGTTTCAATTGCGCCAGTATTTCCGACTGAGAATCAGGTAACTGTCCACCCTCGGTCAGACCAACACTATAGCAAAACATGGTGAGCTTTCTTTTCGCAGTCAAGCTGGAATCAAGCTGCCTTAGACTTCCGGCGGTCGCATTACGCGGGTTAGCAAAAAGCTTTCCACCCTGTTGTTCAGCTTCAAAATTGAGTTTATCGAAGGTTGATCGCGCGATATAAACCTCCCCTCTGACTTCAAGTCTTTCAGGATAGCCTTCTCCCAACAATTTTAATGGAATAGATTCAATGGTTCGTACGTTCTGCGTAACATTTTCGCCCGTGGCGCCATCGCCCCGGGTTGCCCCTCGCACCAGTATGCCATTCTCGTAGAGTAAACTGACCGCGACACCATCAATTTTCGGTTCACAGATGTACTCGAGATCACGGCTTCTATTGAGTCTTGATTTGATTCGGCGATCAAAATCAATCAGATCTTCTTCACCAAAAGCGTTGTCCAGCGAGAGCATGGGACGTTCGTGGGTAACCTGAGAAAAACCTTCCAATGGCGCTGAACCAACTCTCTGGGTAGGCGAGTCATCGCTAACCAAATCAGGATGTTCCAACTCAATATTCTTAAGTCGCTGGAACATCTGGTCAAATTCTGCATCCACAATTTCTGGGGAATCAAGCGAATGATAAAGATAGTTGTGATGATTGATCTGGTCCCTAAGAGAAGCCAGTTCTTGAAGCAATTTGCTGGATGTACTCATCTTCGAGCGCTAACGGTAATATCGGTGTACGAACTCGACCAACGATTGTCGACCATGCTCAATGGTTTGCGGTGTCAGCACGCTTCGTGATTCGTCTTTCACTTCTCCGACTAGATCAAGCGCAAGACTTTGAGCGACTTGAACCATCTGGTCGTAGGCGGCGAGCGGGTCATTCAATAGATTTGCCTGCATAAACAAAGAAATAGCGGGGGTTTTTATCTGATGCATTTCGCTGACCACGAATGTACCTGGCGCAATAGCATTGGCGGAACTAAAAAGAATTTTCCCTGCGTCTGAGCAGCGATGAAAGATATCCATCTCACCGAATGTCATGCCCTGATCAAGGAAACATTCGAGCAAATGCTGCCCCGCAAACGGCTCATTAATAGCCGCAACATACAAGATGACAAAACGTTCAGGGCAATCAGCGCTAGGCCGTTGCTTCGCTGTCGACTCAAGGTCGGAAACTGAACCATCCTCGTCAACGCTCGTTTCAATTGTTTGCGCTGATTCGGCCGCCGTTTCCACCGAATCTTGGGTCGTTCTTCGCAGGACGTTTGTTTCTGCTATCGGTTTATCTGCATCGCTTAAATCACCCATTTCGACCGGGTCCATCAAGACCGGCACCTCTTCATTTAGGTCAAGAGCCACTTGTTCTGGATCTGAAACTAACCGCGCGCCGCCATTGGGTAACTCCGCTTTGAGATAGGAAAGATCGTGTTTGTCCTCGTCATCCACCTCCCCGTTCTGGGTTAGGAATGTTTTGTCGAGCGCCATCTTCAAGGTGTTGCGATTAGAACGCATTCGCCAGTAGCCATGCAATAGCACTCCGCCAATGAAAACCGGACCTATTACGAGTAGCCAATCTCGTACATCGAACTCCATTAATGATTCCATCACGTCATCTGGGCCTTTCTTGATTTACACGTCGAGCTAAACCGCCGCCAGCGCTACGGCTTCATCTACATCAACCGATACCATTCTCGATACCCCTGGTTCATGCATCGTAACACCCATAAGCTGCTCTGCCATCTCCATTGCAATCTTGTTATGGGTAATAAAAATAAATTGTACCGTTCGAGACATCTCTTTGACTAGATTTGAGTAACGACCCACGTTTGCGTCGTCTAACGGTGCGTCAACCTCATCTAGCATACAAAAAGGCGCCGGATTCAAACTAAATATTGAGAACACCAAAGCTATCGCAGTTAACGCTTTTTCTCCACCAGACAGCAGATGAATACTAGAATTTCGTTTACCCGGGGGTCGTGCCATCAGACCAACGCCAGTGTCTAGCAAATCTTCACCCGTCATCTCAAGATAGGCATGACCGCCACCGAATATTTTCGGAAACAACTGCTGCAGCTTGTTGTTGACCTTGTCAAAGGTCTCTTTGAATCGTGTTCTGGTTTCGATATCGATCCGACGGATCGCGTTTTCGAGCGTCTGTAACGCTTTTTCAAGATCTTCATTTTGAGCGTCTAGGTAGACCTTCCGCTCAGACTGCACTTTGAACTCGTCAATTGCTGCTAGATTGATTGCACCAAGTCGTTGGATGCGATTACCTATACGCGTCAGATTTTCTTCCCAGCGACTTTCCTCCGCATCTTCTGGCATGGCACTCAATACGTCATCTAGCACTTCGCCGTCTTCTTCAAGCTGTTCCTTGATTGTCGTGCGACGAACCTCGAGCGCTTGCCAATCCATACGAACCTGGTCAAGACTGGTTCGGATTTGTTCAACCTGCTCTTCAAATCGTGAGCGCTCCTGTTCCAGATTTCGGATCTCATGTTCAATCGCTTCCGACTTCTGCCTCACGTTTTTTAATTCAACTTCGACTGACAGCCGCTTCTCCAATTGAACAGCAAGCTCCTGTTTCAGTTGCACCTGAGGCTCTTCGCTCTCGTTGATGCTAACCTCGAGTGCGGCCTTGCGCTCAGCCAGCAGTGCCTGCTGCTCCTGGAGCCTGGTCATTGCCTGCTCCGTTGACATAACCTGAGAATTTAGCGATTGAATCTTTAAGGCAAGCTGGTGAGAAGCATCACGATGTTCCCGGGCTCGTGTTCTGGCATCTTCAAGCTGCTGTTGTTTCTCGTGTCGATCATTCTGCATCGATTCACGCTTGAGATTGTTTTGCTCCATGTCATCCATCGCATTCTGCAGCGTGTTTCGCGCCAGCTTTAGATTTTCTTGGTCCTCTTCAACATGGATAGTATTAGATTCGATTTCAGCATTGGCCCGGCCAAGGTCAGTTTTAATCTGCTCGGCTTGCAGTTTCTTGGCACCAAGCTGTGCTCTGGTTTCACTAAATGCCCGCTGCTGTTCGGCCAGACGGGTTTGCTCGTTATCACGGTCTTTCTCCGCCACCTGCAATACGGCGACGCCTTCTTCAAGCCCTTCAGTAAGATCCCCCACTGTCGCCTGCAGCTCTTCTATCTGCGCTTCGAGCAAGGTTAACTCTGCTTGTCGCTTGATCACACCTGCGGTAGCATCCTGATCTTTACTCACCCGTAACCAATTAACACCCAACCAAATTCCTTCAGGGGTGATGACTGATTGCCCCGCCTGCAACTTACTGCGGATGACAAGCGCTTCATCCAGTGTCTCGGCAATCATCACGCCGCTCATCAAGTGACTCAAATCGACATCGCACGACAGCTGCGACAATAATGGCGTCATGGCTGACTCGACCACGGATGTGGAAGCGCCGTTCGTGTCCATAAAATTCAAGGACCCTTTCTCGAAATCTCCAAGAATAGCGCTCACCGCATCCACACCATCAACACATACCGCCTGCAAATAATCACCAAGCACCGTTTCAGCAGCCACCGCCCAGCGATCTTCTACTTTGAGCTTTTCGCCTAGGCGGGTGCTGTCTTTCATGTTGTGCTTTTGGAGCCACTCCATTTCGGCATCGTCCTGTTGGCCAAGCGCAGACTGCTGCAAAGCTTCCAGCGAAGCGTATCGACCGCGTACACCCTGCAAACGACTGCGGTTTTCATCCAACTGGCTATTGAGACTCTGATTTTCGACTCGCTGGGTCTCGATCTTATCTACCAGTTCGCGTAATTCTTCTTCGATACGGGCTATTTGCACTTCCTGCGTTTCGAGCATCGATTCAAGCGGGAATATTTCTTGCTCGACGGTTAGACCTTCGAGACGTTCAACGTCGCTATTTAGCGCGATCAGACGCTGGTTTAGCCGCTCAATGGACTGTTCTAATGAGGCAATTCTGGCTTGCTGAACCTGCCCCTGATTCTGAGACTGAGCTGACAGAATGTTAAACGCCTCCCAGTTCTGTTGCCACGCCTGCATCGCTTGTTCGGCTTCAATCAATTGACCACCAGAGGTTTCTTCACTCAATCGAACCTCATCTTGACGTGGTTCAGTCTGACTGAGCTCATGACGCAGTTCTCCCAACCGGCGCTGGTCATTGTCGATATCTGAGCGAATTTTGTACCAGTTCTCGGACACTTGCTCCAAATCCCTGTTTAGCTCCTGATTACGTTCATTCTGAAACTGAATACTGTCTTCAACCCTCGCGATTTCAGTACCCAGATCGTAGTACCGTTTCTGCACGTCGTTCGACTCGTCCCCTAGTTGAACCATTGTTTGGCGCTTATGTTCCACCTCAGCATCAACTCGGCGCTGATCCGCTATTCTTGCTTCTTGTTCAATTTGCAGGCGATTGATATTGTCTTCCTTCGCCTTGGCATTGGTTGTAATGGACTGCCATTTCAACCCGTGCAGCTGCGCGCGAACTTTCCGCTCGTCTTTCTTAAATTCCGTGTATTTCTCTGCTGCCCTAGCCTGTCGCTCAAGATGATGAAGCTGACGTTCCAGTTCATCTCTGAGATCGTGCAGTCTGTCTAGGTTGTCTTTTGTATGGGATATTCGACGCTCGGTTTCACGCCTTCTTTCTTTATATTTGGAGATACCGGCAGCTTCTTCGATATAGACGCGCAGCTCTTCAGGTTTTGCTTCAATCAGGTTACTGATCATACCCTGTTCAATAATTGAGTAGCTTCGGGGGCCGAGTCCCGTACCAAGGAAGATATCAGTGATATCTTTTCTTCGACACTTTTGGCCATTCAAGAAGTAATTTGATTGCCCGTCACGGGTAACCTGGCGCTTGATAGAGATTTCGTTATAGGCGGCATATTCCCCAACCAACCTGCCTTCGGTGTTGTCAAAAATCAGTTCAATGCTCGCCTGACCGATGGGCTTTCGCGTGGTTGAACCATTAAAAATGACGTCTGCCATCGACTCGCCTCGCAATGTTTTCGCGGAGGACTCACCCATGACCCATCGGACTGCATCAATGATATTCGACTTGCCACATCCATTGGGACCAACAACTGCACATAAATTGGTGGGGAATGGAACTGTTGTAGGGTCTACGAATGACTTAAAACCAGCGAGCTTAATTGCCTGCAAACGCATATATCTTTCTTACTCCCGATGCTTCTTATTATCTTCTGATTGTCTACCATCGAAACGACCCGCGTATCAACACCGCGGTGACACAAGCGGGGGCCGTGTGGTCAAATTTGCGAAGCCATTCTATTATAGTTTCGGCACATACGCCCTCTTTTATTGCACAGGCCGTCGTATACCCACTCATGCGCTCAGAAAGCATCAAACCAATCTAAAAACAATCTGTATCGTTCGATTATGACAAGGTCAGCTTGGAGTTTTGTCCAGCATTTAACTATCCCCCTGGCTGATTACGTTCATTGAGCGCCTGCTAGCTTCGCTCGGGCCGTGTCATTCGACAGACTGAATCAGTCACTTGATATTCAGTGGGTTGACAAAAAATCAGTAATTTTTATTGTGCTCACGAAAAATAACCGGGTGAAATCAATTAGTGTTTTCTTAACATCACTAAAATTGCGCCTTGATTATTGCCCTCAAATTCAAAACTAAGAATTTCTTTTCGATACAGATAAGTCGCTAGTTCAGCACCAATAGCGTCACGAATCCGTCCCGAACCAACAATAAATCTGGCACCTGCCCCTCTATCCCTGTTTACTTTATCGAGCGTCTTATTCAGTTTTGTGATCGCTACCCGCACTGTCTCCCTGTCATGAGCTATATCAACCGTGACCACGTGACCATCCGTTTGTTGATCGAGTAAATCATCACATTTCGGGCAATGACTCATTTCTCTGGAAAGTATCATGCCGCACTGCAGACAATCGATTTTATTTTTCATTGAGCACCTGCAATCATTTGGCGCTAGTCTCAGCGACCGACTGGTATCACCTGCGGTGAAGCAGATTCTTGATGGCGATTAGTTAACACGATCGCCTGCTCGCTTGATTGGCGGAACTCTCGATACAGATCAAGGTACTCAAAAACCAGATTACTCATCTGACCAGGTTCAGAGTTGGTAAGAAATACCATGCCAGTTTGAAGATGTGGATTAAACATCATTTCGCTCCGCATGCCTTTCACATAGCCGCCGTGGTGGACAAACCCTGAGTCCTCACCGTAGTCGAACAATCGCCAGCCTAATCCATAGGCAGTATTTCCTAGCCCTCGACGGCGCTTATAATGTGCTTGCCTCAGGGTTGTCTTGATCACCGGGGAGTGCATCTCACTCAACATGTCCGACGACAGGACAATCGGCTCATGACCGAGTTGGGCGAGCAACCACTGGGTCATATCTTCGATACTCGCATTAACGCCGGCCGCAGGCGGGATGCGATAATAATGGTCAGTGGTACGGGTTTCGCGCCAGCGGCTCCCGGTCCAGATATGTGGCTTCGCATGATTTGGATCGTCAAGGAATGCTTCACGGCCAAAAGATGCACGGGCCATGTTCAACGGTTCAAATATTTTACGGGTGACATACCCCTCGTAATCAATGCCTGTATTGGCGGCTACGACGTCGCCAACCAGACTAAAAACAACATTTTGATACCCATAACACTCACCGGGAGCACAAATAAAATCGACTCGGTTCAGTCGTTTCACGATTCGATCATAAGACATATTGTCCTCAACCAGATTCGTATAGGCATGTGGCATCAGACCGCTGGACTGAGACATGAGGTGCTTCAAGCTAATTTCATTGCCGTAGTCTGCGCGCTTGAAATTCAGTTCTGCGAGAGAATCTTTTATTGGCGATTGCCATCGCACTGCGCCTTCTTTCACTAAAATAGCCGCCGCCGCAGAGGCAAAAGTCTTTGATATCGAAGCCAGTCTGAACAGCGTTTTTTCGGTCACAGGATCAACATCACCTGCCTTTTGCACTCCCCAGGTTTTCTGCAGTAAAACCTGCCCGTCTACCACAACGACAAGCGCTGCACCCGGCGTTGTATTAATCAATGGGCCAAAGACCTTCTGTTCAAGATCAATGGCAAATTGTTCATGAGAACTATTTTGTGGGTCCGGCCCTAACGTCTTGGCCGCCAATGCGATACTATTTTCGAACAGGCACACCGCCGCAAGCAAGCTCACAATCAGGAGCACAGAAACGTTTTTAACAGGTTTTGGAGAAACAGCGATCATTGCGATTAAATTCTCCCACAAAGCACGATATCTACCAAATCCTTATTGCATCATGGGCTCACGTTTATACTCTCACAGGAGAATTCAACCATGCAGAACCGCGTAATAGAACAATGGCAGGTAAGAAAGCCGGCGGTGACCAGCCATGGTCCCTTAGTGGCATCTCAACATCATCTCGCATCAGACGTCGGCGCAGAGGTATTAGCTAGCGGGGGCAACGCCGTCGATGCAGCCATCGCCACCGGTCTTGCTCTGGGAACAGTCGAACCTTGGATGAGCGGCATTGGCGGCGGTGGATATATGACTGTCTACCTCGCCAAGACCGACGAGGTAAAGGTTGTTGAATTTGGCATGCGCGCGCCATTCGACGCGTCTTCTTCGGACTATCCTCTTGCTGCAGAGGGCATCAATTCATCTGATTCATTCGGTTGGCCGAAAGTCGAAGATGACGTCAACATTCACGGCCCGCTATCTATCGCAGTGCCCGGCTATATTAAAGGTGTCGCGCTTGCCCTTGAAAAATTTGGCACGCAATCCTGGGACAAGGTGATCGAGCCGGCTTGCCAACTGGCTGAATGGGGACTGCCAATTGACTGGTTTTCATCCTTAAAGATCAACACCTTCGCACGAGACCTGAACCGGTACGACGAGACACGCCGCATCTACCTTGAGGACGGCTTGCCACCTGTTACTGACATTGAGGGTAACATGTGGGGTTTACCTCTGGGTGAACTTCACAAGACCTATCGGCACCTACAGACTCAAGGACCTGACAGTTATTACACAGGCGACCTTGCTGAAATGATTTGCGCCGATTTGAATGCTGCAGGTTCACGCATCTCGCGAGCAGACCTTGAACAGTACCAAGCAAAAATCACGGCACCCCTGTCAACGAATTATCGAGACTCTGAGGTTTTTGTTGCTGGCAATCTCACCGCGGGGCCAAGCCTTATCCACGCGCTTGAGCACCTTGAAAATCATTATACGCCCGGTGTCATATCCGCAGATCTTGACCCTGCTCAATACGAAGCCTTCGCAAACGGATTGCTTTCAGCCTACGACTTTCGTTTGAAACATCTTGGCGCAGGTCCCGACAAAAAGACATCAGAAAACACAACACACGTCTGTGTCACCGATAACGAAGGTAACGTTGTGTCACTGACACAAACCATCATGTCCGGGTTCGGTTCAAAAATCATGCTGCCTCAAACCGGCATACTGATGAATAATGGCATGATGTGGTTCGACCCAAGCCCGGGCACACCAAACTCTGTCGAAGGTGGCAGACATCCTCTCTGCAATATGTGCCCCGTCATCGTAAAAAAGCCCGCTAACAATGCTTCAGCTCATTCGGTATTTGCGGTAGGTGCATGCGGCGGGAGAAAAATATTTCCGTCGGTTTTCCAGCTCATTTCGTTTATGGTGGACAATCAGCTTTCTGTTGATGATGCAGTACACAGACCAAGAATTGATAATTCGGGATCGGAAGTCATCACAATAATGGATTCAATGCCCCAAGAAATTGCCGATCAAATAGCCAGAAGTTTTCCCCAATCAAGACTAAGACCGAACGGCGTTTCACCCAATCATTTTGCCTTGCCACAACTTGTAGAGAATGTTTCAAACAGCACAAACACTGGCGGTTGTTTCGTTCCGTCGCCACATGCGAAAGTTTCCTGCGCAGACGATTTTTAAAAATGCAGCCGACTCGCGCGAGCGCTGTTGACGGAACCGAACCGGAACCGTTATCGGCACCCAGTTACTCCAGCCCTTGCGACCGCAAATAGTCTTCATAGGTACCTTGATAGTCGACAATACCTTCCGGTGTGAACTCAAGAATTCTCGTGGCGAGAGACGAAACAAATTCTCGATCATGACTGACAAAAAATAGCGTGCCCGGATAGTTTTCAAGCGCCAAATTCAACGATTCAATTGACTCCATATCCAGGTGATTCGTAGGTTCGTCCATCAACATGATGTTCGGTCGCTGCAGCATGATTTTGCCGAATAGCATTCGGCCTTGCTCTCCACCGGAAATAACTCGAACAGATTTCTTGATTTCATCTCCGGAGAATAACAAACGGCCCAGCGTCGCCCGATAAACTTGCTCATCGTCTCCTTCCTGACCCCATTTACCCATCCAGTCGAGCAGGATTTTATCTTCTTCAAAATCCTCCGCATGATCCTGCGCATAGTACCCGCGAACCGAGTTTTCGGACCACTTAACGTTACCCGCAGTTGGTTCAAGGTCACCCTGTAGACAGCGCAGCAAAGACGTTTTGCCGGCACCGTTAGGACCAATAATCGCCACCCGTTCACCAACATCGACCGTCAGATTAAAACCCTTGAACAATTCTTCTTCGAATGTTTTACCCAAGTTTTCGACTTCTACCGCTCTACGAAATAACTCTTTGTTTTGCTCAAAGCGGATATAAGGGTTTTGTCTACTCGATGGCTTTACCTCGGCCAGCTCAATCTTATCAATCTGTCGAGCTCGGGATGTTGCCTGTTTAGATTTTGAAGCATTCGCAGAAAACCGACTAACGAAGGACTTAAGTTCGGCTATCTGCGCCTTCTTTTTCGCGTTGTCAGACACTAAACGCTCTCTTGCCTGTGTCGAAGCAACCATATACTCATCATAAGAACCAGGATAGACGCGCAGTTCGCCGTAATCGAGATCAGCCATGTGGGTACAGACACTATTCAGAAAGTGCCTATCGTGAGAAATGATAATCATAGTGCAGTTGCGTTCGTTCAACACGCCTTCAAGCCAGCGAATTGTATTGATATCCAGATTATTGGTGGGCTCGTCCAACAGCATGATATCTGGCTCCGAGAACAACACCTGAGTGAGCAGCACACGCAATTTCCAACCCGGCGCAACTTCACTCATGGGCCCGTAATGTTGCTCGAGGGGGATGCCCACACCAAGCAGCAACTCACCAGCGCGGGCTTCAGCGCTATAACCGTCCATCTCCGCAAACTCCGACTCAAGATCTCCCGCGCGAATGCCGTCGGCTTCGGTCATCTCTGACTTGGCGTAAATTGCATCTTTTTCTGATTTAACTGCCCAGAGCTCCTCATGCCCCATCATCACTGTATCGATAACAGAGTACTCTTCAAAGGCAAACTGATCTTGGCCCAGCTTACCAATGCGTTCATTAGGATCTTTAGATACATTGCCTGAAGTCGGGGCCAGATCACCGCCGAGAATTTTCATGAACGTTGATTTACCGCACCCATTGGCGCCGATCAGGCCATAGCTGTTGCCATCGCCAAATTTGATGGAAACGTTTTCAAACAGTGGTTTAGCGCCAAACTGGATAGTGATGTTGGAAGAAATGAGCAATTTTGGTTACCGAGTTAATCAATGATGCAGGCATAAAACGGCGCGCATTATGACACAATTTTTCGGCAACTCAACCAATCGAGATGCTAATGCAACCTACTAACAGAAAGCCATAAAGGCAAGTCTTTATCCGCCTTGGGAATTCTGTTTGTAATCGTATCGGAACGATTAAGGATCACGCGTTAATTACAATCAATCACACATCTCCGTCTCGACGTTCAACGATAGAAGAAGCGCTTCAACCGGGCTTGCTGGTGCGAGAAGCAGCAGTCTTATTTTTCAGGTGCCTCCTCAGCCAGCACCTGCTTGATCGCTTTGAGCTCATCTGCTTCAGACTTATCCTTATAAAAGGGATCGAGTGGGTAGCAACCGGAAATCAGTCCCTTGCGTGGCGCAGTGGTACAATCACTAAACGTTCTGCAAATTTTCTTTCGCACCATGCCTCTGCCAGCTAACAAGTCAACCGGTAATTCGGGATAAGAGAGCACCATTCTGCCTATACCTACAGAATCAACCATCTGATTTTCAACCAGTCCCTGCGTTACATGAGCAAACCACTCCTGCAAATAAGTGTATCCAGACCCCACAAAGATCAGGTTCGGAAATTGGGCTTTGAGTTCCGCCGTTGCTTTGATCATCCGGGCGACACCCACTAGCGGATCTTCCGGTGGCTGGTATCCATCCGATGGCGGATAGCGCGCCGGACGCTGAATGTGTGGATTATAGTATGGGCTTCCCGCGGTTATGCAGACCAACCGAATATCGAGTTGCTCCAGCAGACTCAGAAACTTTACAGTCTCCGTGAGATCGACCTCTAGCCCACTATCATCACCGCCGAACCGATAGCTCCCTGCAACGATCACCGGTTCACCAGCACCATTAGATCCAGGCTTGAACGGCGCCAGATCATAAGCGGACAATCGCACACCGATGCCTAGATCAGGACAGCGCATTCTTATGCCATGCACCACATCCCGCAGAAATCGAGTGCGGTTCTCAAAACTGCCTCCATAACGACCTTCGCGAGACACCCCTGAAAGAAGCTCATGAGAGAAGTAACCGTGACAATGTTTCACATCGACAAAATCAAAACCTGCCTGCGCAGCAAGCTCTGCTCGCTCAACAAAGAGGGCAACAACTGCGTCAATTTCATCATCGGTAATCAAATGTCGGTCGGTACCATTAACGCGTAAATCAAGTTCCGGATGCCGGTAAACCATCTGTGGCTCGATCACCCCAGTGGGGCGGCTCCAGCGCCCTGAATGCGTCAACTGCAGTCCAATTACCAGATCTTCGTCTGTGTCAAACTTCTGCTTGTGAGTAGCGCGCATCTCTTTATACAACGATGTAAAACTATCAACCGTATCGTTATTTAGAACCAACTGCCTTGGGTTCGCTCGGCAAGCATGATTAATTGCGGACGCTTCGCATCCCCACAATAATTTCGCGCCGCTGCCTGCAAATTTCAGCCAGCGACGGGCAACTAGGTCAGACGGTTGACCATCAATTTCAGCGTCCCAACCTTCCATTGGCAATATCGCATATCGGTTACCAATCGTGCGGCTTCCCCACTGAATGGACTCACCCAGACAGGTTTTTTTAGCACCGGTTGCTGTTTCGCCGGTCCCGTGCGCCACCGGAATATCGTATCCAAATTGAGCAAAGATCTCCTGCAGTTGCTGTGCGCTTTTGATCGCGGGAATTTTTTTTAACTTCATGCTGAGATCAACTCCAGGCGGCGGCCGATGTCTTCCAGTATCAACAGGTCTGACGCCGGTCTTGGGACGATGCCAGGTGGGCAGTGGTCACTATTTAGGGTGCCACACATTCTTAAAAACTGCGCTGCGCTATGTTTATAAGACGGCACGGGCGCACGAAAGACAAATTGACCCAGGTACTGCAGCAAGTCATTCAAGCCATAGAAGGCATCGTCGCCTGCCAACCAATAGGCATCGCGTTTCGCGAAAGTTTCAGGGGCGAACGATGACAGGCCCAGCAAATAGTCACTACCATAGATCACCATATCAATGGCCAAGTCATTGCCAGTAAAAACCTGAAATTCAGGTCTAACGTCATTACGTAAGCGAATCCTTTCCCATTCCTGCATACGATCAAGAGATGAATGTTTTGCGCCAAGGCAATTAGACAGCATCATAAGCTCACGATAGGCCACCAGATCATAAATGCGTCCATAGGGTACAAACTGTGCCCCCAATTCGAAGCCTATAAAATCAATGCCAGTGGTGATATTTCTCAAAGCATCAACCCAGCCTTCACCGTCCTGACCGTTGAGCCCCCAACTCGGAAAAATGACCGGCGTCCCACCGGCGTTAGCAACTTCAGCAACTCTCTTCTGATAAGCAGCGACATTGAGGCTGTCATTCTCTGTATCAACGACACACGCTCCAGCAACAAACCGATCACAGATGTCACCGGTAATCTCAAGCACCGTGGCTCTATCCTTGGCGTCAAGAAACTGAACAGACCCCGTATCCATATTGACGGCTGGCACAAGACCAGAAGCAACAGTTCGCTCAAGATGAGCAGAGAACCCTCTCCAGTCGATGCTGCCGTCATCAAAAAACGGGAGGAAGACCGCTGACATACCCACAATTTTTCGACGCCGCCGAATCAAGTCAACAACACCCTTTTCCTTGTTCATCTCAATCTCACTTACAACTTTTAAGTATCCTAGAACGAGTTAGCGCCAGCTATGCCATCGTCGGCAGTTGCTCAAGCGTTACCTCGTAAAGTAATGGCTCACCTTTCAATTCTCGCTCAAATTCGTCAAGCACAAAATCTGCCATCCGCACAACTTCGCGACCGATGCTACCCGCAATGTGTGGTGACAACCAGACGTTGTTGAGCTGATACAAGGGACTGTCTTCGGCGGCGGGTTCCTGTCGTGTAACATCCAACAAAGCGGTAATGTCTTCGCGAGTTTTGAGCGCTTCGATCATGCCAGCTTCATCAACCGTCATTCCTCGCCCAGTA
>CAXRCG010000199.1:0-16306 GCA_964228885.1 Pseudomonadales bacterium
ACACACGCCATTCTTCAAGGGATACAAGCCTCAGTTTTTCTTTGAGACCACTGATGTGACGGGTTCATGTGAGTTGCCAGAAGGAATTGAGATGGTAATGCCTGGTGACAACGTAAACATGAACGTTGAGCTGATTGCCCCAATTGCGATGGAAGATGGTCAGCGATTTGCGATTCGAGAAGGCGGCCGCACAGTTGGCGCTGGTGTTGTTGTTAAGATCCACGAGTAAGACCGGATTTCTGAGGTTGGTAAAGTGCCAGGTAGTATCTACCTTGGCACTTTGTTATTTTGACCTTTTGATACTGTTTGCCTGAAGGCCAGTAGCTCAATTGGCAGAGCAGCGGTCTCCAAAACCGCAGGTTGGGGGTTCGATTCCCTCCTGGCCTGCCATTAAAGGCAGGCTTCGGACCTTCTAGAGCGCTTAAAAGAGGCGATCTGAAGAAGACAGCAGCAAGAAGTAATCGTCAAGCCGTGAATGTGAAAATATGAATGCAAAGACAGAAACGACAGCCAACAAACTTGACCCATTGCTCTGGTTAGTCATTGCGGCAATCGTGCTGGGTGGCGTTTACGCGAATACCATTTACGCATCAGTGACCTTGATTATCAGGGCGTTGGCTGGTGTGGGGATTTTTGCGGTTGCGGTTGCGATAGCGATGCAAACAGCGTCCGGTAAGTCAGCCTGGAATCTTCTGAAGGAAGGGCGGGTAGAAATACGGAAGGTGGTTTGGCCTACTCAGCAAGAAACAACGCAAACAACGCTGATTGTTGTTGTGGCGGTTTTTCTTGTTGGTTTGTTGTTGTGGGGTTTGGATTCACTGCTGAGCTTTGGTGTTCAAGCGGTAATAGGTTAAGTAGGAGAACGCTTTGTCAATGAGATGGTATGTTGTTCACGCTTATTCCGGCTTCGAGAAGCAGGTCATGCGTGCATTGCACGAGCGCATAGAGTTAGCAGGTCTGCAAGACAAGTTTGGAGAAATTCTTGTACCCGCGGAAGAAGTAGTTGAAATGCGCGCTGGCAAAAAGCGCCGAAGTGAACGCAAGTTCTTTCCAGGGTATGTGCTAGTTGAGATGGATCTTGATGACATCAGCTGGCACTTGGTTAAGGAAACGCCGAAAGTGCTGGGATTCATCGGTGGTAAAGCTGATCAACCCGCACCGATCACCGATGCAGAAGCGGCGACAATTCTGCAGCGCGTTCAGGCGGGTAGTGAGCAGGCGACTCCTAAGACCGTATTTGAACCCGGAGAGCTTGTTAGAGTTATTGACGGACCGTTTAACGACTTCAACGGCGTGGTCGAAGAAGTTAATTATGAAAAGAACCGTTTGCATGTTGCGGTAACAATTTTTGGTAGATCCACACCCGTCGAGCTTGATTTTGGTCAAGTTGAGAAGGGCTAGAAAGAAACGAATTGACTCATCTGAGAGCAACCTTTAGCCGGGTTGTTTTCTCAAAAGGGGACCTGAAGCGATATCTTCATCGCTATCGACTATCAGGGCTAGCACCCACAGGAGGTTTACATGGCTAAGAAAATTGATGCATACATAAAACTGCAGGTCCCTGCAGGTCAAGCAAACCCTAGTCCTCCCGTTGGTCCCGCACTGGGTCAACACGGGGTAAATATCATGGAGTTTTGTAAAGCGTTTAACGCCGAAACCCAAGGTATGGAGTCCGGCATGCCTGTGCCTGTGGTCATCACTGTTTATAGTGATAAAAGTTTTACTTTTATCAAGAAAACACCGCCAGCATCTGTCCTTCTAAAGAAGGCTGCTGGCATCCCAAAGGGCAGTCCTACACCTCATACTGAAAAAGTTGGCAAGGTAACCCGCGCGCAGCTTGAAGAAATAGCGACCATGAAGATGCCAGATTTGACCGCCAACGATATGGATGCTGCGGTAAGAACTATTGCTGGTAGCGCAAGAGCCGCAGGTATTGAAACAGAGGGAGTTGTTTAAGATGGCCAAGCTAAGCAAGCGAGTTAAAGCCTTCAAAGAAAGAATTGAGGAAGGTAAAGCGTACCCTCTCGAAGAAGCGGTAACTATCCTTTCTGAGTTGTCGAAGGTGAAGTTTAAAGAATCCCTAGACGTCAGCATTAACCTTGGCGTTGACCCTCGTAAGTCTGACCAGGTTGTAAGAGGCGCAACAGTGCTTCCTAATGGCACCGGCAAAGATGTTCGAGTAGCAGTATTTACCCAAGGTGAAAAAGCTGATGAAGCAAAAACTGCCGGTGCAGACGTCGTTGGTATGGATGATCTGGCAGATTCTATCAAAGGTGGGAACCTTGACTTTGACGTGGTGATAGCTTCGCCAGATGCCATGCGCGTTGTCGGTCAACTCGGCCAAATACTCGGACCAAGAGGCCTGATGCCTAACCCCAGACTTGGCACGGTCACGCCAGACGTGGTGGAGGCAGTGAAAAATGCGAAAGCAGGTCAGGTTCGTTACAGAACTGACAAGAACGGCATTATTCACGGCGGTATCGGGCGAGTCGGATTTGAACCATCTGCCATTAGAGAAAACCTTGAAGCATTGCTAATTGATCTTAAAAAAGTGAAGCCTGCTTCTGCAAAAGGTACATACGTTAAAAAAGTTGTGCTTTCGACCACGATGGGAGCCGGTATTCCTATTGATCAAGCATCCCTTGAGTTTTAGTTCGGCGACTAACGCTTAGAACCAGAACATTAGAAACTTTGGGGCTGAGGTACGACGAGTACAAACATGTTTTTGCTCATTGTAACTTGGCCCGTCAAAGACCGTAGGTCCGATATTTTTTATATTTGTGAAACAGATGAAAAAATAGTTGGTTAATTTTCGAGTGAATGCCTACGCAGACGGTGAACCCGATTCGAAATTGAATCTTAGCGCCGTGATGGACCCCTCATGAATTTTGTGCGGGGCAATTAAACAAGTCACAGGAGTAAGTAACTGTGCCTATAGGGCTAAAAGAGAAACAAGCGATTGTTGCGGAAGTGAACGAAACCGCGAGCAGTGCACTCTCTGCTGTCATGGCTGATTATCATGGAGTGTCTGTTTCTGATATGACCACTCTACGAAAAGAAGCCAGAGAAGCTGGAGTCGAAGTTCGTGTCATTCGTAATACGCTGGCAAAACGCGCGTTTGAAGGTACTGAGTTTGAGTGCCTGAACGATGCTCTGTTAGGACCGAATGTCATTGCATTCTCGATTGAAGATCCGGGCGCTGGAGCCAGGGTATTCAAGGAATTCGCTAAAGAGAATGGCGCCTTTGAGATTCGTGCTTTAAGTGTTGGTGGTCAACTTCTACCAGCCGAGCAGATAGACGCGCTTGCAAAACTACCAACTCGCGACCAAGCGTTGTCGATGTTGATGTCAGTGATGCTAGCCCCAGTAACGAAATTGGTACGCACATTCAACGACGTCCCGGGTCAAATTACCCGAGTCGTGTCGGCTGTCGCGGACCAAAAGCAACAAGAAACTTCTTAACTAAATTAAACGGAGAAAGGACTCATGTCTTTGTCTAAAGATGATATTTTGAATGCAATTGCTGAAATGAGCGTGATGGACGTTGTAGAACTCGTCTCAGCGATGGAAGAAAAATTTGGTGTGTCTGCGGCTGCTGCTGTAGCTGCTGCACCCGCCGCTGCGGGCGACGCTGGTGGCGCTGCCGCTGAAGAGCAGACGGAATTTGAAGTGTTAATCACTTCTGCTGGCGAAAAGAAAGTTAACGCCATTAAAGTTGTGCGCGGAATCACAGGTCTTGGCTTGAAAGAAGCGAAAGAACTCGTCGACAATGCTCCATCTACTGTTAAGGAAGGCGCGAGCAAGGACGAAGCTGAAGATATCAAAAAGCAGCTTGAAGAAGCAGGCGCTTCTGTAGAAGTGAAGTAGTCCGAGACCTCGGTCTTGGAATTAGTTAGCAGGAAGGGCTGGCGATCTTTACGATCGCTCGGCCCTTTCGTGCTTGACAATTTTATTTGCGCTATCGGTTTTGCCGTTAGCGATCGTCGCGAAAAAATGATCTAGCCTGGAGGCATTGATGGCCTATTCATACACAGAGAAGAAACGTATTCGCAAGAATTTTGGCAAATTGCCAAGGGTAATGGACATACCGTACCTGCTAGCGATTCAAGTCGAGTCTTATAATGAGTTTTTGCAGGAAGAAATTCCCGTCGAAGACAAGATACTAAAAGGCTTACACGCTGCGTTTAAATCAGTGTTCCCTATTGTTAGCTATTCAGGTAGTGCTGGGCTCGAATACGTCAGTTATCGGCTGGGTAAACCAGCATTTGATGTTAAAGAGTGTCAACTGCGTAGCGTGACTTACTCCGTTCCACTGCGTGTAAAAGTCCGGCTGATTATTTACGACAAAGATTCGTCTAATAAGGCGATTAAAGATATCAAAGAGCAAGAAGTTTACATGGGCGAAATTCCGCTCATGACCGACAATGGCACCTTCGTGATAAACGGGATCGAGCGTGTTGTTGTTTCTCAGCTACATAGGTCGCCCGGCGTGTTCTTCGATCACGATAAGGGTAAAACACACTCTTCGGGTAAATTGCTATATTCCGCACGAGTTATTCCAATGCGCGGTTCATGGCTGGACTTCGAATTTGATCCGAAAGACTGTGTGTTTGTTCGGATTGACCGACGCCGAAAGTTACCGGCAACGGTATTGTTGCGCGCCCTCGGCTATAGCGCCCAGGAAATTCTTGAGTTGTTTTTTGATAACGATACTTTCCACGTTGATGAAGACGGTTTCCGCCTAGAACTCATCCCGAGCAGGTTGCGTGGTGAAACGGCCCAATTCGAGATTCAAGACGGTAAGGGCAATGTCATCGTCGAGGAAAGCACACGCATTACAGCTCGTCATATTCGCGAGATAGATAAGGCAGGACTCACCTCGTTGAATGTACCAGTTGAGTACGTCTGTGGACATGTGACTGCGGAAGACGTGATAGACGCCGAAACCGGTGAGATTTTGTTGCCTTGTAATACGCTTGTAACGGAAGAAGTGCTCGAGAAGATCAGGGAGTTTGGCCTTGAATCGTTCGATACAATCTATACAAACGACCTAGATTGCGGTCCATTTATTTCCGATACGCTCAACGTCGATCCAAGTACGAATCGCCTAGAAGCGCTCGTTGAAATTTACCGCATGATGCGCCCCGGTGAGCCGCCTACAAAGGACGCCGCCGAAAACCTGTTCACTAATTTGTTTTTCGCGCCAGAACGTTATGATCTTACCGCTGTTGGCCGAATGAAGTTTAATCGACGTTTGGGTCGAGAAGAAGAAGTGGGAGAGGGCACCCTGAGCAATGATGATATCGTTGATGTTGTACGTTGCCTGATCAACATTCGAAACGGTAAAGACACAGTTGATGACATAGACCACCTCGGTAATCGACGAGTGCGTTCGGTTGGAGAGATGGCCGAAAATGCTTTCCGTCTTGGCCTTATCCGTGTTGAAAGAGCAGTCAAGGAACGATTGAGTCTGGCGGAATCTGAAGGTTTGATGCCTCAGGATCTGATCAACGCTAAGCCCGTGGCCGCTGCAGTAAAAGAATACTTTGGCTCAGCCCAGCTTTCACAGTTTATGGACCAAAACAATCCATTGTCGGAAGTGACTCACAAGCGAAGAGTATCGGCGTTAGGACCAGGTGGTCTTACGAGAGAGCGAGCCGGCTTTGAGGTTCGAGACGTGCACCCAACGCACTATGGTCGAGTATGCCCAATTGAGACACCTGAAGGACCAAACATCGGCCTTATCAATTCTCTGGCCTCCTACGCTAGAACAAATTCTTATGGGTTCCTCGAGAGTCCTTACCGAAGAGTTATAGACGGTAAAGTAACGGATGATATTGAATATCTTTCAGCTATTGTGGAAAGCGATTACATCATCGCCCAGGCCAGTGTGCCACTCGACGACGATGGCAACATTGTTGATGACTTGGTTGACGTAAGGCATCAGGGTGAATTCACTAAATCATCTAAGTCCAGCGTTAATTTTATGGATGTGTCGCCCCAGCAGGTTGTATCTGTGGCGGCATCATTGATACCTTTCCTTGAACATGACGACGCTAACCGGGCTTTAATGGGTTCAAATATGCAGCGTCAGGCTGTGCCAACGTTGAGAGCGGAAAAGCCGCTGGTTGGTACCGGCATGGAAGGTATCGTGGCACGCGACTCGGGTGTCTGTGTTGTTGCAAGGCGCGGTGGGGTTGTTGAAACCGTTGATGCTGCTCGCATTGTTATTCGTGTGAGCGACGCAGAAACGGCTTCTGGTGAAGCGGGTGTGGATATTTACAATCTGACCAAGTATACCAGGTCAAACCAGAATACTTGTATTAACCAGAAGCCGCTTGTGAGTGAAGGCGACAAGATTTCAGCAAATGACATTCTTGCTGATGGCCCTTCCATCGATATGGGAGAGCTGGCGCTTGGTCAAAACTGTCGAATTGCATTTATGACCTGGAATGGTTACAACTTTGAGGACTCCATTTTGGTGTCCGAGCGTGTCGTCAAAGAAGATCGTTTTACCACGATACACATTCAGGAATTGACCTGCGTTGCGCGTGATACAAAACTGGGCTCCGAAGAAATTACCTGTGATATCCCGAACGTAGGTGAAGGTGCGCTTTCCAAGCTTGATGAATCGGGCATAGTCTATATAGGTGCAGAAGTTGGTGCCGGTGACATACTCGTTGGTAAGGTTACGCCGAAAGGCGAAACCCAGCTTACGCCTGAGGAAAAACTGTTAAGAGCGATCTTTGGTGAGAAAGCATCAGACGTAAAAGATACGTCCCTCAGAGTACCAAGTAGTTACAACGGTACTGTTATTGATGTTCAGGTCTTCACCCGCGATGGTATCGACAAGGACCAAAGAGCGCTGGATATTGAGCGCCACGCTTTGGAAGAAGTACGTCGAAATATAGAAGAAGAGTATAGAATTATTCAAACGGCTACGTTTGAACGTCTTGCCGATTCTTTGACCGGACAGGTTGTAATCGCCGGCCCTGAACTCAAAAAGGGTGACAAGATCACTGATGAGTTCCTTAAAGAGTTGCCTGCTGATGACTGGTTCAAAATTCGCATGGACGGCGACGACCTCAATGCTCAGATCGAACAGGCTGACCTGCGATTGAAAGAACGCCGAGCAGACCTGGATGAACGTTTCGCAGAGAGTAAACGTAAGCTTGAAAGCGGCGATGACCTGGCACCCGGGGTACTCAAGATTGTCAAGGTGTACCTAGCAATCAAACGACGAATTCAGCCCGGTGACAAAATGGCGGGTCGTCATGGTAATAAAGGTGTGATCTCGGTTATTAAGCCTGTTGAAGACATGCCGTTTGACGAAAACGGTGAGCCAATCGACATCGTATTGAACCCGCTGGGTGTTCCAAAGCGAATGAACGTAGGACAGATCCTTGAGACCCATCTCGGATGGGCTGCGGATGGGCTTGGCCTTAAGATTGGTCAAATGCTCGATGCACAGCGTGCGGTTGAAGAGGTGCGAGAGTTCCTAGGTAAGGTCTACAACACAAGCGGTCGAAAAGAAGACTTGGATTCCTTTACGGATGCTGAAATTCTTGAAATGGCGGGTAACCTGCGAGGCGGTGTCCCCATGGCAACCAGTGTGTTTGACGGCGCTGCAGAGTCAGAAATCAAACACATGCTTGAACTAGCGGATTTACCCACCAATGGTCAGACAACCCTGTTTGATGGCACCACCGGCGAGCAGTTTGACCGCCCGGTGACTGTCGGTTTTATGTACATGCTGAAGCTGAACCATTTGGTTGATGACAAGATGCACGCGCGTTCAACCGGCTCTTATAGCTTGGTAACACAGCAGCCGCTCGGCGGTAAAGCACAGTTCGGTGGTCAGCGATTCGGTGAAATGGAAGTCTGGGCGCTGGAAGCATATGGTGCTGCGTACACGTTGCAGGAAATGCTGACTGTTAAGTCCGATGACGTCCATGGACGAACCAGGATGTACAAGAACATCGTTGACGGTGATCATCGTATGGAACCCGGTATGCCGGAGTCCTTTAACGTGTTGGTTAAGGAGATTCGTTCACTTGGTATCGATATAGAGCTGGAAAACGACTGAGCGATAAGCTCAGTTAGAAACATCGATTGAAAAGTGATTCTCTAGAATTAGACGAAGTAGAAATTAATTAAGGTCGGGCAAACACCCGGTGGAGGAAAGTCTTGAAAGATCTTCTTAACATACTTAAAGCACAAGGTCAGACAGAAGAATTTGACTCGCTCAGAATCGGATTAGCGTCTCCTGAAATGATTCGGTCCTGGTCATATGGCGAAGTTAAAAAACCTGAAACCATTAACTACAGAACATTTAAACCGGAACGTGACGGTTTGTTTTGTGCCAAAATTTTTGGTCCAACCAAAGACTACGAGTGTCTTTGTGGTAAGTACAAGCGATTAAAGCATCGCGGCGTCATTTGTGAAAAGTGCGGTGTAGAAGTCGCGTTGGCAAAAGTAAGACGTGAAAGGATGGGCCATATCGAGCTTGCCAGCCCGGTTGCTCATATCTGGTTCTTGAAGTCGTTGCCTTCTCGAATTGGCCTGCTAATGGATATGACGCTGCGCGATATCGAGCGAGTGCTATATTTTGAGTCTTTTGTTGTGGTTGATCCGGGGCTCACGAGCCTTGAGAAGCGTCAACTCCTAACCGATGAACAGTACTATGAAGCATTGGAAGAATTTGGTGATGAGTTTGAAGCCAAGATGGGTGCCGAAGCGATTCAGGACCTGATGAAAGATATGGATGTTCGTGAGGAGATTGCGAATATTCGGGAAGAGTTGCCTCAGACAAACTCAGACACAAAGATTAAGAAACTCACCAAAAGACTAAAGTTGATGGAAGCGTTTGATAACTCTGGTAATGAGCCTGAGTGGATGATCTTTACAGTGCTACCAGTGCTTCCGCCAGATCTTCGGCCACTGGTGCCACTGGAAGGTGGACGTTTTGCAACCTCAGATTTGAATGATCTTTACCGTCGGGTCATTAATCGAAACAATCGTTTGAAACGACTTTTAGACCTTTCTGCACCGGATATCATCGTGCGGAACGAAAAACGTATGCTGCAGGAAGCTGTTGATGCCTTATTGGATAATGGTCGACGAGGTAGAGCGATTACCGGCACAAATAAGCGACCGCTGAAGTCTCTTGCAGATATGATTAAAGGTAAGCAAGGTCGATTCAGACAGAACCTATTGGGTAAGCGTGTCGACTACTCCGGTCGTTCCGTGATTGTGGTTGGGCCAAGCCTACGACTGCATCAGTGCGGTCTGCCAAAGAAAATGGCGCTCGAGCTATTCAAACCATTTATTTTCGGCAAGCTTGAAGCAAGAGGTCTGGCGACAACGATCAAGGCTGCAAAGAAGATGGTCGAGCGCGAGACAGCGGAAGTCTGGGATATTCTGGCTGAGGTCATTCGTGAACACCCGGTGCTGCTCAATCGGGCACCTACTCTCCACAGGCTGGGAATTCAGGCGTTCGAGCCAGTGCTGATTGAAGGAAAAGCAATTCAGCTTCATCCGCTTGTTTGTACTGCCTACAACGCTGACTTTGATGGCGACCAGATGGCAGTCCATGTTCCACTGACAATCGAAGCACAACTTGAAGCTCGTGCACTGATGATGTCGACAAATAACGTGCTGCTCCCTGCCTCTGGTGAGCCTGTTATTGTGCCTTCGCAGGATGTTGTGCTTGGTGTCTACTACATGACCCGAGAGAAGATCAACGATCTCGGAGAAGGCATGGCTTTTGCGGATGTTGAAGAAGTCTACCGTGCCTACAGAGCCGGAAAGGTGGGTCTTCAGGCCAAGGTCAAAGTCCGCGTTCGCGAAACAATCAAAAACGACGATGGCGAATTTGTCACGTCGACAGAATTAAAAGACACGACGATTGGTCGGGCGCTGTTGTATGAAATAGTTCCTAACGGGTTGGCATATGACCACATCAACCGTCCCCTCGGTAATAAGGACATGTCTGGTCTGATTAACGTTTGCTACCGAGCAGTTGGGCTAAAAGAAACGGTCATATTTGCTGACCAGTTGATGTATATGGGTTACGAATACTCAACGAGGTCCGGCGCATCTATTGGCGTAGAAGACTTTGTGATTCCAACAGAGAAAGCACAGATCATCGGTGAGGCGGAAGCCGAAATCACTGAGATTGAATCGCAATATGCCTCTGGCCTGGTTACTCAGGGCGAGAAGTACAACAAGGTGATTGATATCTGGACTCGCGCGAACGAACTTGTTGGCGCTGCGATGATGGATACACTGAGCACGGAAACGGTGATCAACCGTGAAGGTAATGAAGAAGAGCAGACATCGTTTAATAGTGTCTGGATGTATTCTGACTCGGGTGCTCGAGGCTCCCCCGCTCAGATTCGTCAGCTATCCGGGATGCGTGGTCTCATGACCAAGCCGGACGGGTCAATCATTGAAACGCCGATTACCGCAAATTTTCGTGAAGGTCTCTCGGTAATGCAGTACTTTATTTCGACTCACGGTGCGCGTAAAGGATTGGCGGATACTGCATTGAAGACAGCCAACTCTGGTTATCTCACGAGGCGACTAGTTGATGTTGCACAGGATCTGGTCGTTACGGAGGTCGATTGTGGCACTGAGAATGGCTTAACCATGACGGCTGTAATCGAAGGCGGTGACGTTGTTGAAGGCCTAGGTAATCGGGTACTTGGACGTGTGATCGCGGTTGATGTTTTCAACGCCGCCGGCGATGAAGTCCTGATTCCGAAGGGTACAATGATCGACGAGCAATGGATCACAAAGATTGATGCGATGACCATTGACGAAATTAAGGTTCGGAGCACAATCACGTGTGACACGCGATATGGTGTTTGCGCTAACTGTTATGGTCGAGACCTCGGTCGCGGACATCTCGTTAACATTGGTGAAGCGATTGGGGTTATTGCTGCTCAGTCAATTGGTGAGCCCGGTACTCAGCTTACCATGCGTACTTTCCACATTGGTGGTGCTGCGTCACGTGCGACAGCGATAGATAATATTCAGGTCAAGCATGCTGGAGATATTCGTCTCCACAACCTGAAAACTATCGAAAAAGAGAACGGCGACCTAGTAGCAGTCTCTCGGTCCGGTGAAGTTGCCGTGGCAGACGAAGAATCAGGACGAGAAAGGGAGCGGTACAAGATTCCTTATGGTGCCGTACTGAAGAAAGGGCATGAAGCTGCTGTTGAGGCCGGTGAAATTGTCGCGAACTGGGATCCGCACACTCACCCGATTGTGACTGAGGTTGAAGGTAAGGTTGTTTTCGAGAATATGGTTGAAGGTGTAACCATTCGACGATTGACGGATGAGTTAACCGGTCTCTCTAGCATCTCGGTGATTGATCCAAAAGAGCGCCCTAGCGCAGGTAAGGATGTGAGACCAGCTGTTCTCCTCGTGGATGACGAGGGTGAGGCGCTTCTATTGGCTGGAACCGATATGCCAGCGCACTATTTCCTTGAGGCAAATGCGATTCTAAGCCTTGAGAACGGTGATCATATTGCAGTTGGTGACGTTATTGCGCGAATTCCACAGGAAGGCTCAAAAACTCGTGACATTACCGGTGGTTTGCCTCGTGTTGCTGACCTATTCGAAGCAAGAAAGCCTAAAGACTCAGCTGTATTGGCTGAAATCAGTGGCACAGTGAGTTTCGGTAAGGAAACCAAAGGTAAGCGTCGCTTGGTGATCACGCCGATCACTGAAACTAACGATCTGCCGGAAGGCGCCGATCACTACGAAGTACTTATTCCCAAGTGGCGTCACATGACAGTATTTGAGGGTGAGAACGTTGAGAAGGGAGAAGTTGTATCTGATGGCCCAGAGAATCCACACGACATTCTGAGACTCAAAGGTGTTGAAGAGCTAATGTCTTACGTCGTCAAGGAAATTCAGGACGTTTATCGACTTCAGGGTGTCATGATTAATGACAAGCATATCGAAGTGATCGTTTGTCAGATGCTTAGGAAGGTGGACATTCTTGATATTGGCGAGTCTAACCTGATCAAAGGCGAACAAATGGAGTACGTACGCGTGCTCGAAGAAAATGATCGTCTCGCTGCAGAGAACAAGCAGCAGGTTAAGTACCAGCGTGTTTTGCTGGGTATTACCAAAGCCGCTCTTGCGACGGAATCGTTTGTTTCCGCAGCATCGTTCCAGGAAACTACGCGCGTCCTGACGGAAGCAGCGGTTACGGGTAAACGTGATTATCTCCGAGGTCTGAAAGAGAATGTGATCGTCGGTAGGTTGATTCCCGCGGGAACAGGTCTTAAGTACCACGAAGACAGACGTCGCAAGAAAGACTCGAGTGATGAACGAAGCACAGTGTCTGCGTTGGAAGTTGAAGCTGCGTTGAGAGAAGAGCTCAATCAGACTGTCTCTGAATAGTTGTTGAAGGTCAGAAGGGGGAGTCTGAGAAGGCTCGCCTAAATTCCAGTAAAATTACCACCAAATGGTAATTGAATCGGGAGTGTTGACTCGCGAGGGCATGATCTTTAGAATTCCGCCCTCGATTTTGTAGGGTAGCCCTTGCGCGTGATTATCGTGAAGGGAGATAACCCCTTTGTTTTGAACTTAATAGTTGTAATAAATAGTTGGAGTTAATTAGTTATGGCAAGAATCAACCAATTGGTTCGTAAGCCTAGAAAACGCAAGGTCGTAAAAAGTGACGTACCTGCATTGCAGGCCTGTCCTCAAAGGCGTGGTGTTTGCACCCGTGTTTATACCACCACACCAAAGAAGCCGAACTCTGCACTCCGTAAGGTTTGCCGTGTGCGATTGACCAACGGTTATGAAGTGACTTCTTACATCGGTGGTGAAGGTCATAATCTTCAAGAACACTCTGTTGTTTTGATCCGCGGCGGTCGTGTAAAAGACTTGCCAGGTGTGCGATACCACACTGTTCGAGGAACACTTGATACAACAGGCGTAGCCAGTCGTATGCAGGGTCGCTCGAAGTATGGTACGAAGCGACCCAAGTCCTAATCGCGATCTTCTAAATCGGATCTGATTAAGAAACACCTCGGGAACTTATTCCGAGAACCAAAAATTTTAAAACAGTAAGGCCGAGTCCATATCTCGGAGTAACCTGAAGGAGAAATAGAATGCCAAGACGTAGAGTCCCGGAGAAAAGGGAAATTCTTCCCGATCCTAAATACGCAAATCAAACTCTTGCCAAGTTTATGAACCATGTCATGGTGAGCGGAAAGAAATCAGTCGCAGAAAAAATCGTTTACGGTGCGTTAGATCGTATCAAGGAAAGAACTGGCGGTGATCCTCTCGAGACATTCGAGGCAGCGCTTGAAGCTGTTGCCCCCTCGGTGGAAGTTAAATCACGGCGGGTTGGCGGTGCTACGTATCAGGTGCCTGTTGAAGTGCGACCATCAAGAAGAGGCGCACTTGCAATGCGATGGCTTGTCGATTCTTCGCGAAAGCGCGGTGAGAAATCAATGGCCCAGCGTTTAGCCGGCGAGTTGCTCGATGCGGCTGAGGGTCGTGGTGCCGCAGCACGTAAGAAAGAAGATACCCACAGAATGGCGCAGGCCAATCAGGCGTTCTCACACTACCGATTCTAGAATCGAAAAGAAGGGCAGCATCAGTCGGAGTAGAAGCAATTACTCCGGTTGCCCGGAAGATTTAGGAAATCTCCAGCGATACCCGCCTGAATCCGGTCGCCTGCATTTCTGCTGTATCGTTGTCCATCAGACGGAATACACTTGTGCCAAGAACAACACCCATCAAAAGATACCGAAATATTGGCATTGTTGCGCATGTTGATGCGGGCAAAACCACCACGACGGAACGTGTCCTGTTTTACACAGGTATCTCTCACAAAATAGGTGAGGTTCACGATGGCGCTGCTGTGATGGATTGGATGGAGCAGGAGCAGGAGCGAGGCATTACGATTACCTCGGCGGCAACTACGACGTTCTGGCAAGGTTCCAGCGCCCAATTTGAACAACACCGCGTCAATATTATTGATACGCCGGGACACGTCGATTTTACGATAGAAGTTGAGAGATCCTTAAGAGTGCTGGATGGTGCGGTTGTGGTTTTTTGCGGCACCTCTGGAGTAGAGCCTCAATCCGAGACAGTGTGGCGCCAAGCGAACAAGTATGAAGTGCCCAGAGTTGTGTTCGTCAACAAGATGGACCGCGCGGGTGCTGACTTTTTGCGCGTTGTCGCGCAAATTGAAGATCGATTGGGATCGACGCCGGTGCCGGTTCAACTTGCTATTGGCGCTGAAGATGACTTTGCCGGTGTCATTGACCTGATCAAGATGAAGGCGATTTACTGGAATGAGGAAGACAAAGGGCTGACATTCGAAGAACTGCCTATTCCTGAAGCGTTACAAGATCTTGCTGGCGAATACCGTGAGAAACTGGTTGAAGCGGCGGCTGAGGCTGATGATGTTCTGATGGAGAAATACCTCGAGGGAAATGACCTTTCGGTTGAGGAAATCAAGTCAGGCATACGAACGCGAACGCTGGCTAATGAAATTGTGCCAGCACTGTGCGGCTCCGCGTTTAAGAACAAGGGCGTCCAGACAATGCTTGATGCGGTAATTGAATATTTGCCAGCGCCAGATGAGGTCAAAGCTATCCGCGGTTTCGTTGATGACGCGGGAGAAAAGGAAGAGGTTCGGCAGGCGGAAGATGATGCACCATTTGCTGCGCTGGCTTTTAAAATAGCGACGGATCCATTTGTCGGCGCATTGACGTTTTTCAGAGTTTATTCGGGTGTCCTTAACACCGGCGATTCAGTTTTTAACCCAGTAAAAGGCAAGAAAGAAAGAATCGGTCGAATGGTGCAAATGCACTCAAATGACAGGCAAGAAATATCTGAAGTTCGTGCAGGTGATATCGCAGCAGCTATAGGGCTGAAGCAGGCGACAACGGGTGACACCCTCTGTGATGGAAACGATGTCATCACGCTAGAAAGAATGGAGTTCCCTGAACCTGTTATCCATGTTGCTGTGGAGCCGAGGTCTCAGCCCGACCAGGAGAAAATGGGCGTGGCATTGGGCAAACTGGCAGCGGAAGACCCCTCGTTTAGTGTCAAAACAGACGAGGACACAGGGCAAACCATTATTGGCGGTATGGGAGAGCTTCATCTCGATATTATCGTTGATCGGATGAAGCGGGAATTTGGGGTTGAGGCAAATATTGGCAAGCCGCAGGTTTCTTACCGCGAAACAATACGCAAAACAGTTGAAGCCGAAGGGAAATTCGTTCGACAAACCGGCGGTCGAGGCCAGTATGGGCACGTCTGGATCAAACTCGAGCCTTTTGATGGTGAAGGCGGTTACGAGTTTGTTGATGAGATAGTTGGTGGGGTTGTACCCAGAGAGTACATTAGTGCTGTCAATAAGGGTATTCAAGACCAAATGGCCAATGGCGTTCTGGCGGGTTTTCCTTTACAGGGTGTGAAAGCAACGCTGTATGACGGGTCCTATCATGATGTGGATTCCAATGAAGTTGCCTTCAAGGTGGCAGGCTCAATGGCGCTAAGGGCGGGCGCGCTCGATGCAAACCCAGCATTGCTCGAACCGGTAATGAAAGTAGAAGTTGTGACGCCAGAAGATCACTACGGGGATATTATTGGTGACCTGAATCGGCGTAGAGGCATTGTGCTTGGTATGGAAGATGTTCCCGCTGGCAAAGCTGTTCGCGCGGAAGTGCCGCTTTCAGAGATGTTTGGTTATGCTACCGCCATGCGTTCAGCAACTCAGGGTCGGGCAACCTATAGCATGGAGTTTGAAAGCTATAAGGAAGTGCCGACAAATGTAGCCGAAGCTATCATTGGTAAGAATTGAACCCAAATTCAGTGGAACAACTCAATTTCGAGAGATTAGAACGCCGGATCGCTGATCCGGTAATAACGATTATTAATGACTTATTACAAGACGAGGTGACGTATGTCCAAAGAGAAGTTTGAGCGGACAAAGCCGCATTTAAATGTCGGCACAATTGGCCACGTAGACCCTGGCAAAACGACGCTAACGGCGGCGATCACCAAGGTTTGCGCGGAAATATGGGGTGGAGAATGTCAGGCATTCGATGCAATCGATAATGCCCCTGAAGAGCGTGAGCGCGGGATTACGATTGCGACATCGCACGTAGAGTACGATTCTCCTATTCGTCACTATGCCCACGTTGACTGCCCGGGACACGCGGACTATGTGAAGAACATGATTACTGGTGCGGCGCAGATGGACGGTGCGATTCTGGTTGTATCGGCGGCTGATGGCCCCATGCCACAGACGCGAGAGCACATT
>CAXRCG010000200.1:0-4727 GCA_964228885.1 Pseudomonadales bacterium
CCTGGTTTAGCGAGGGGCGATTGATTGCTTTTTTCGAGTCGTTAGATAGGTCGTGAGAAATATAACTGGAGATACCAAATGAATAATCGTCGAGTTGTTATTACTGGTATGGGGATGCTTTCCCCGCTGGGTGCTTCGGTCGATTCAACCTGGGAGGGTATAAAGGCAGGTAATAGCGGCATCGGCCCAATTACCAGTTTTGATACAGAAGGCTTCCCCGTAAGGTTTGGTGGTGCTGTGCCGGAATTTGATATTTCCGAATACTTGAATCCAAAAGAAGCCCGCCGTATGGATGGTTTTATCCAGTTTGGACTCGTTTCAGGCATTCAAGCAATGAACGACGCTGGGCTTGAGGTGACCGACGAGAATCGCCATCGAATCGGAGTCGCTGTAGGCTCGGGCATTGGTGGAATCGTGACGATTGAAACCTGTCATGATGTCTTGAAAGATCGTGGTCCTGGCCGAGTTTCTCCTTTTTTTGTTCCTTCATGCATCATTAATATGGTGGCGGGTCATCTCTCAATTATGTTTGGGCTTCAGGGACCTAATATTGCTATCACAACGGCCTGTACGACCGGCACCCATAATATAGGTTTCGCCGCCCGTATGATTGCCGCCGGCGATGTTGATGCGATGTTAGCGGGTGGCGCGGAAAAATCTACTTCGCCAACCACGATGGCAGGCTTTGCGGCAATGAAGGCGCTATCATCGCGAAATGACGAACCGGATATTGCAAGCCGGCCGTGGGATAAAGACAGAGATGGTTTTGTCTTAAGCGATGGTTCAGCCGTTATGGTGCTTGAAGAGTATGAGCATGCTAAGGCTCGAGGTGCAAAAATATATTGCGAGATTGCAGGTTTTGGCATGAGTGCGGACGCAAGTCACATGACATCTCCGAGTGAAAATGGCGCAGGCGCCGCCATGTCAATGCAAAATGCTTTAAACAATGCGGGAATTGATGCGAGTGAAGTGAATTATATAAACGCTCATGGCACATCAACACCACTTGGTGACGTCGCAGAAACTATGGCAATAAAAACAGTTATGGGCCCAAATGTTGATAAAGTTGCGGTGAGCTCTACTAAGTCAATGATAGGTCATTTGCTGGGCGCATCAGGTTCAGTAGAGGCGGTGCTAACAGCTTTATCTGTCCGCGAGCAACTGGCGCCACCCACGATTAATCTCGATAATCCAGGTGAAGATTGCGATCTTGATTACGTGCCACATACAGCGCGAGATATGCCGATTAATATTGCAGTTTCAAATTCTTTTGGCTTCGGTGGCACCAATGGCACGCTGGTGTTTAAGAAAATCTAGCCGACTCCTTCTCCTCTAATGATTGATTAGATTAGTATGGGATAGTGGCACTTTAGACTTATGGCTATGAAAAAGCGCTTACTAACTCTACTTTTCTTTGTTCTCTCAGCTGGTTTAGCGACTAGTTATTGTTACGTCCAGTTGAATAAGCCCCTATTAAGCACGGTAGTTGATTCTAATAGCGCTAGTTCTTTCCAAGTAAGTGAGGGAACGAGTTTGAATAAGGTGCTTTCATCGCTGGTTGAGCAAGGAATCGTTGATACGCCTCTTTGGATGTTCAAAGTTTATGCGCGTCTGACGAGTAGTGAGGGAACAATAAAAACAGGGGAATACTCGTTAGATAAAAATCAGACAACGATCACTCTACTGGCTTCAATACGTGCAGGTAGGGTTATTATTCGCACTATTCGCTTTCCTGAAGGCTGGACTTTTACAATGTGGCGAGAAAGCTTTGAGTCGCATCCGCTTCTAGAAAAAAGGTTGTCTGGTTACACTGACCATTCCTTAATGCGCCTGTTGGGAAAAGAAGGTGTGCATCCTGAAGGTCAGTTTTTCCCCGATACTTATACTTACCAGAAAGGCGACACCGACATATCCATATTAATGAGAGCACACCAGCGAATGCTAGATGTGCTTGATGCAGAGTGGTCTTCTCGATCAGAACATAACGTGTTTGCTAATGCGCAAGAGGCCCTTATTCTCGCTTCAATTATCGAAAAGGAAACCGCGTGGGAGCCAGACAGAGTGCGTGTTGCTTCTGTGTTTGTGAACAGGTTGAAAAAGAAGATGAAATTACAAACGGATCCAACGGTGATATACGGTATAGAAGACTTTGATGGCAATTTGCGACGGAAAGATCTACGCACCAAAACGCCTTATAATACTTATATGATTCCCGGTCTGCCGCCGACACCAATTTGCAATCCTGGCCTTAGCTCAATAAGAGCGGCGCTGCAGCCCATCACATCAAATGATTATTACTTTGTGGCTCGTGGAGATGGTACCAGCGAGTTTTCTGAAACGCTTGCGCAACATAATCGTGCAGTTACCAAGTTTCAAAAATCGGGTAAAATTAAGGATTATAGAAGTACACCGAGTCAATGATGAAACGTGAGTGTTGAATGAAAGGACGCTTTATTACAATTGAAGGAGTTGAGGGTGTCGGGAAGTCGACCAATATCAGCTATATCGAAAGTTTTCTAGAAGCGCGCGATATTGAATTCGTGTCAACCCGAGAGCCCGGCGGAACAGCGCTTGCAGAGAGAATACGTGATGTGCTGTTAGATAAGGCTGAATCATCTATGGATCCGATGACTGAGTTGCTACTCATGTTTGCAGCTCGAAAACAGCATACGGAAGAGATGATTAAACCTGCGCTGGCAAGAGGCAAGTGGGTGATTTGTGATCGTTACACAGATTCTAGCTATGCATACCAAGGAGGTGGGCGTGGCTTGGATAGTAAAATTATTTCCAAAATTGAAAAACTTACGCTCGGCGGCTTTAAGCCAGATCTGACCATTGTGCTGGATCTTCCTGTTAAAAAGGGACTGGCACGCGCTGGCAATCGTGGTGAACTTGATCGCTTTGAGCTTGAAACAGAGAATTTTTTCAAACGCGTTCGCGCCACATTTTTGGCGCGAGCAAAGACGCATAAGCGTTATCATGTCATTAATGCTTCAAGGTCGCTAAACGCCGTACAGGGGAAAATCGGGGCAGCGCTCACGAGTCTACCTGCATTGAGATCAGCCAGGTAAGAGTTTGAATAACAAAAAAAATAAAAGCAGCATAAACGTTCAGGAAAAGGGTCAAGATTTCCCGGGTCAGACTCTCAGTTGCCTGCCGTGGCAGTATGAGGAATATGATCAAATTCGGCGCCAGCATGCTAGCGGCAAACTGTCGCATGCTCTTCTGTTGAGCGGTCAGGCATTCCTTGGTAAATCACACTTTGCTCATGCTATCGTCAGTGCGATGTTATGTGAGCGCGCTGAGTCGATTTCTAACAATGGCGCTATTGATCGGTCAGCCTGTGGCGACTGTACTGGATGCCATTTGCTGGCGGCGGGTACCCACCCGGATTTTCGATTGTTAAGACCGGAAGATTCAAAATTAATTAAGGTTGAACAGATCCGAGATGTCATTGCTTGGGCTGGCCAAACAGCACAACGTTCCGGTAAGAAGGTTGTGATCGTGAATCCTGCTGATCAAATGAACCATCAATCTGCTAATGCGCTGCTAAAATGTTTGGAGGAGCCGGCGGGAGATTCACTCATAATGCTAGTGACGAGTCACCCGGGACGTTTACTTCCGACCATTCGATCTCGGTGCCAGTTAGTGGACTTTCACATTCCCTCTAGGAGCAAGGCGATCGAATGGCTTCAGCTACATGGTACTGATTCCGGCCGTGACAACGAAATACTCCTTGATGTCGCCGGAGGTGCGCCGCTCGCTGTGTTAGAACGTTTCGATGAGGCATTTCTCGAAAGACGCAAACTAATTATTCTAGGTATGAAGGACCTCATCTCAGGTAAGAAAACCACACAACAGTTCAGTGAGCTATTATCAAAAAGCGGTGCGGCAGATGCACTCGACTGTATGTATGATCTTTCAATTGACTGTCTTAAGTATCTATCCTGTAATGACTTGCATCATATTAGGAATAGGGACCTATCGAGAGTAATTGAGCAAATTTGCGGTGTGTTCGACATCGAAGCAATATTTAGATTTTGTGAGACACTAAAAGCTGCTCGTCGGGAATTATCGAGTTCATCTAATCCGGATGCAGTGTTGCTACTCGAGTCGGTCGTGATCGCTCTGAAGTCGCTCCCTCAGGTTTCGTCCGATGGTAATGGTCAATCAATTTGATCTCTTGTAGATTGTCTGATCATCAGGCAGTATTTCTTTGAGGGACATGTGAGTTGAGTACATGGATAGATTAGCCAGAGGCGGTGCCAAAAAGACCATGATCGCCTTGACCGTCAAGGACAAGGCGGTGCTGCATAATTACTATATGCCTTTTATCAAGAATGGCGGTTTGTTTATCGCCAATCGTACTGAATACGATGTCGGAGATGATGTTTTTATCTTGTTAAACTTGATGGGTGAATCTGAAAAAATTCCAGTTGCAGGAAAGGTAGCTTGGATAGCAAAAAACGGTGTTAAGAGCCCCCACGTGCCTGGAGTGGGTATTCAGTTTAGCGATCCGGACAATATCGCCAAGGATAAGATTGAGACTTACCTAGCTGGCTCTATCGGCTATGCTAATTCAACTGCGACTATGTGAAAGCGGGGCTATGTAAACAGATAGTATGAACAACGGTGAGTAAAAAATGCGTGCCTTTAATAAACGTACCCTCGAAGCGATACCTATCGCGATTAGAAATTCCAAAACCCTGGAACCCGTCAAACCAAAT
>CAXRCG010000201.1:0-5191 GCA_964228885.1 Pseudomonadales bacterium
CATCTGCTGAATGGACACTTGCTCAACTTCATTTGGAGTTTTGTTATTTGTTGACTGAAAAACAAAAAACGACAGCAATTAGTATTTCAAAAGAACAGTTAGAAAATAGTAAAGATTGGATTGTGATCATTCAGTCTATGAATTTTTTAGAGAAGATGGCACAGGAAGATAATGGTTTAAGAAATTGGCTTTTGATTAAATTGGCTTTAATCTCCAAGGATAAGCGACGGGCAGTAAATAAAAAGGCAACGGAAATCCTAAAATCATTGAACAAGTAAGTATATCTTCATCATTTAGGATAAAGTTACGTGCATTGACTTTGAATGGCTCTGTCAGAATAACCCATCTTGCCTGACGTCGATGGGAGACTTAGCTATGCAGCTATGCCCAATTCCGTATCCTTCCGCTACTTCAAAACGAGTCCAGAGATAATCCAGCTTGTAGTGATGCTTTATGTGAAATTTCCAATTTCACTGGGAAATGTAAAAAACCTGCTTCATGTGCGTGGTGTAGATGTCAGCTATGAAGCTATCCTGTACTGGTGGCACAGGTTTGGCTTTAAGTTTCCATGCGAGATCAAAAAGCTCTTTTTTTTAGTAAAGGACCGCTATTACAAAAAGTCACTTCACTAAAGCATTGAAAATAATAATACCTTATTAAAGTTTGGTCCCATCCCCGTGCGCCACTTGTCATCATTCTATAGCAGTCTATCGATAGATAAACTACTGATAACAGTATCATAAATAGCATTGCCTTAGTATTAGGCTGGAGAGAATATTTACCAGATTACTGACCAAAAAGTTCGTTATACGTTTAACCGAGCTGGGTATTACTACTTCTCAAAACGTGTTCCAGCTGACCTTTGGCTTCAGTCTCACTTACAAAAAACTAATCTCGCCGATATCAGATCAACCTATTATCCGCGAGCGTTGAGCAACACATCGACAATATCGACAAAGCCTTCGCCGCCTTTTCTGTCCGATACAAACGCAGGGTAGCTCGGCATCTTGCCTTCAAACTGCTTTACGTTTGCAACGCCACATGCATAGGGAAAAAATTCAAACATCGACCCGTCGTTGGGGCTGTCTCCGCAAAAAACAAAATTTTCTTTTTGCAAGTCTACATCTAGCCCAAGCCGCTCTTTGGCGAACCTTCGGCTCATTGTAAGCTTACTGTATGTCCCATACCATCCGTTGACGTGGATCGAAGATATTTTCGCTACAGCGTCCTCCTCTTCAAAGATTTCTTTGATCCTAAGAACTGAAGGCTCGTCAAGCTCAGGAACATCCTCTGCAAAGTCGATGGCCAGATCAGAGTCGCGGAAAGCTTGATCCATCGATATCGCACAGCCGGGCACTTCTTTGAGTATGCGCGCAGCTACTTTATCAAGGCGTTTGCGGTCTTTGCGACGGGTGGCTTCCTCAGTGTCATAAATTCGGATCATTTTCTTGTGATCTCGATCATAGGAAAAATAAAAAGCTCCATTTTCGCCAACCACCCCCGCGACCGGCCATAATCTGGCAATCATATCACACCAACCAGCGGGCCTTCCGGTTATCGGCGCAACATGAATACCCGCGTTGGTCAGTGCTTCGAGGGCTTCATAAACACAGGCTGGCAGCAGACCTTCTGTCGTCAAAGTGTCGTCGATATCGGTGAATACGCAGGCTATATTTTTTGCGATTTCTTTAGGAAACTTATCTATCGGTTGCATCTAATCCTCGCTGAAAACCAGTTTTAGGCTTGAAAAAGTACGTCCCAGTCCATGTGATTGCAGTTTGCCCAGTTTCCAAAATTTGCTTTCCATCAATAATCGGACATCGCCCCGATACTGTTTTGAGAAAGCATCATATGTTTTGTCGACGACATGAGCCTGTGCTGATCTAGATTTAATTGTATGATATCGCTTAAATACCATAGGCGTTGTTAACATTTATTTTATTCACCTACGTAAAGGACTCATATTTAGTTGCATGACTATTTCTGCGAAAAAGTAACTAAAAACAACATATTTTATAGAAAAGCCAACATTTTTATAAAAGTAAAGAGTTTTTTAACAAAAAAAGTTACAAAAATTTGTTGTTTTGAGCTTTTGGTGTGTTTAGACTCAAATAGGAATCACGGGTTCGTTATGTCAAAGAAAAAACAGCAACGTCGAAATAGAATTACGGAAATCGTGCTCGAGCGAGGTGCTGTTTCCGTTGAAGCTTTGGCGGAGTTTCTTGATGTGTCCACCCAAACAATCCGGCGCGACATTGACAAGTTATGCGAAGGTGAAATGTTGCGTCGCCGCCATGGGCGCGTCGAACTTGCAGAGAAGCATGCAAATACCCCCTTTGATCAACGTGCGGGAACAAACTTAGCTGGTAAACGTGACATTGGTGAGGCTGCAGCGGCTTTAATCCCAGATGGTGCGACACTGTTCATTTCCATTGGATCAACGCCCATAAGTGTTGCCCGCGCTTTGCGTACCCGACAGCATTTAACTGTAATTACAAATAATCTCACAGCGGCGATGGCCCTGAGCGAAGAAACAAGCAACCGCATAATACTGCCAGGCGGTGAATTACGTTTGCCGGATCGGGATATTTTAGGGGAAGAAGTACAGGAGTTCTTTTGCCGCTATCGCACCGAGTTTTCAATATTCGGGGTGGCTGGTGTCGCAGACGATGGCTCGCTTTTAGAGTTTCATTCCGCGGAAGTGCAGGCGCGCGTACAGATGCGAAATAATTCTCAAGTTTCGATTTTGGTGCTTGATCAAACGAAATTTGGTAGGTTTGCACCAGCCTTCGGAGAAAATATCCAAGACGTTGATCACGTCATTTTAGATCGGCGACCGGATCTGTCTTTCGACCCAATGCTAGACTCTTTAGAGGATCGTTTAATCATAACCGAAAGAACAAAAAATGCCGAGTAACCCCTTCGTATCCTTGCAAAATGTTGCCAAGCGCTGGAATGGACAGCTTGGTGTGGAAGAGGTATCGCTAGATATTGAAGAGGGCTCTTTTGTTGCTTTACTGGGCCCTTCAGGATGCGGAAAGTCAACCTCTCTTAGACTGCTTGCCGGACTTGAAATGGCTGATGAGGGGCGAATTTTCATACAAGGTCGTGATGTTACCACTCGGGCTTCTTCTGAACGCAACCTATCAATGGTGTTTCAGTCTTATGCCCTGTTCCCACATCTATCTGTCGCAGAAAACGTTATATTCGGTTTGAAAGTCCGCCGCGCTCCCAAAGCGGAACGCCTTGAAAAAATGCAGCGTGCGTTAGAAATTACAGGTCTTTTAGGTTATGAAGCGCGCAAGCCAGGTGAATTATCCGGCGGACAGCGCCAGCGTGTGGCTCTGGCGCGGGCGATCATAGCCGGACAGCCTCTTTGCCTTATGGATGAACCGCTATCAAATCTTGATGCAAAGCTTAGAAATTCGGTTCGTAAAGATATCAAGAAATTACAGCGAGATCTTGGGATCACTGTTGTTTATGTCACCCATGACCAGACCGAAGCCATGAGCATGGCCGATAAGATTGTGTTGATGAAAGATGGCCGTATCCAACAAGTTGGATCGCCCGAAGATCTTTATTATAGGCCAGCCAATACCTTTGCTGCAGAATTTGTTGGCTCCCCCCCTATGGCTTTGATCGAGCCTGGCATTATCAAAGGGCTTGATCCAAAGCATACCGTGGGGGTCAGGTCCGAAAATATATCCATATCTGAGCAAAACGACAGTCGGTTGGCCTGCATGATCAATGAGGTAGAGTTTCTTGGTGCTGAGACCTTAATTGGTCTCGAGCACGCAGGAACAAAAGGTTTGACCGTCTCTATTGCAGGGGTGTCAACCAAATCAGTTGGAGAGCAGATACATATCAAGTTCAACAAAGAAGATCTGCATTTTTTTAACCAAGCAGGCGATCGCGTGGCAAATGAAGAAATTGCCAAATAAGTTACCACAAAGGAGGAAGTAGAATGAACAAACTTACTAAATTAAGCCTTTCAGCGGCTTTAGCAACGGGCATGGCTTTGCCAGCTGCGGCTAATACCGAATTGACGATGTACTATCCCATTGCTGTGGGGGGTGCGTTAACTCAAGTTGTGGACAGTATCGTCGCAGATTTTGAGGCGGAGAACCCGTCCATTAAAGTCAATGCTGTATACTCGGGGAACTATGACGATACCCGCGTGCGTGCACTTTCGGCGTTAAACTCTGGTGAGCCGGCGCAATTGGCGGTGATGTTCTCAATTGACGCTTATGACTTGATTGAGCAAGATTTGATCTTGCCATTCGATGATCTGGTGAGCGGTGAGGCCGGCGCAAATTGGCTGACAAGCTTTTACCCAGCTTTGATGGCAAACGGAAATATCGAGGGGAAAACCTGGGGTATTCCATTTCAGCGCTCTACCATTGTTGGCTACTACAACAAAGATATGTTCCGCGCAGCTGGGCTTGATCCGGAGGCACCACCTACAACTTGGGACGAGTTGATCTCGGTTGGTAAAGCACTGACCAAAGACGGCACTTATGGGATTATGATCCCTTCAACAGGATATCCTTACTGGATGTTCCAAGCGCTCGCAATACAGAATGGCAAAGAGGTCATGTCTAACGATGGTTTGACGACTTACTTTGATGATCCAACTGTTGTTGAAACACTTGAGTTCTGGAAATCTTTGTCGACTGAGCATGGCATCATGCCAGAAGGAACAGTTGAATGGGGCACGCTGCGTCAGGCTTTCCTAGAAGGTCAGACAGCAATGATGTGGCACTCAACCGGCAACCTGACAGCGGTTAAGAAAAACGCGAGCTTTGATTTTGGTGTTGCCGAACTACCTGCGAATGTCCGCAAGGGATCGCCGACAGGTGGGGGTAACTTCTATGTCTTCAAAGATACAAGCGCCGAAGAACAAGCCGCAGCATTGAAGTTGATCCAATTCATGACCTCTCCTGAGCAAGCAGCGGCTTTGTCAATCGCGACAGGTTATATGGGTGTATCTCCGGCTGCCTATGAAACTGAGGCTCTGAAGTCTTATACCAAGTCATTCCCGCCAGCATTGGTTGCTCGTAATCAATTGGAAAACGCGGTAGCAGAGTTTTCAACTTTCGAAACTGCACGTGTACGTGAAGGCCTGAACAATGCAATTCAATCAGCCCTTACTGGATCCAAAAGCGCAGCAGATGCTTTGGGTGAGGCACAA
>CAXRCG010000202.1:0-29014 GCA_964228885.1 Pseudomonadales bacterium
ATTGTGAAAGCCAATATCAACAGTGGGATCGCTAGCCTCAAAAGCGTAAACGGTTTCAACTCAAATCGCTGTACAATAATTGCCTGACTGACCAGCGAAGCGGCTGCAGACATCATCATACCGATACCGAACATATTGGCAGTTTCTGCACCCGTTAGGTTAAGACTATCTTGCAACCTGAAAGCCATTGTCTGCTGAACAATAGAAAATCCCATGAACATCAGCACACCCATGACAAAAAACGCAAAGATCCGTGGATCGGTACGCCGCATCTTTTTGGGTGTCTGAGTGACAACGTGACGAGGCGCATCAGGCAGAAGATAAAATACGATAATACCAACAATGAACGTAAAGCCACCCGCGAACCATAAAGGCGCCAGTAACGAAATTGTGGCAAGCCCGGCACCTAGCGCCGGTCCCATGATCGCACCAAGATTGTTAGCTGCGCCTACAGCGCCCATGCCTTTAGTTCTAGTTGCAGCATCGGTAATGTCAGCCATATAGGCGCTAGCTGAAGGCATGGCTGCCGACATCAAAGACGCGTGCATCATACGTGAGACTATAAGCGCGATATACGCAGGCAGTGGTGCTAACAAGCCCATTAAGGCAGATTCGCAAATAGTGGTAAAAAGAACCGTCCCAAAGGCATAACCAAACAGCCCCACCAACATGACTTTTTTTCTGCCCCAGCGATCGCTGATTCGCCCCCAAAAGGGCGCACAAAGAAACACGGTGATAGAAGAACCTGAAATAATGGACGCAATTTGAACTTCAGTGAGTCCGATATCTCGCCCTAGCGGGGCCAGCACGGCGAACAAAACGGTATGCCCCATTCCTACCGCAACTAACGTCGCCAGCAGAACATTTCTGCCAAAGGTAGATGAAACAGGTCTATCTTGAGCAGACATCAACGCAGAAGGTTTCCCAGATCGAGACTTCTGTGAATACCCGTAATCTTGTCCTGCGCATGGTGATTTACGTACAGCACGGTGGTTTCGGTGCCTGCGCATACCAACTCGATCATCGCCAGTACCTGTGAACGATTCACATCATCTAAACCGAGACACGGCTCGTCCAGAATTAATAAGGCTGGATGCTTCACCATTGCTCTTGCTATTAGCAACATCCGTTGATCACCAAAGGACAGTTTGTTGAAAGGTTCGTTCGCTCTGCTTTCCATGCCCAACACGGCCAGCCATTGATGAGCGACTGCTTTTTCACTGCTACTTGGCTTTTGATAAATGCCAATGCTGTCGTAGAAGCCCGAGATGATCACGTTTAATAAACTAATACTTACCCTGTATTCCCATTGCAGCGCGGTAGAGACATAACCAATATGCTGCTTGATGTCCCAGATACTCTCGCCCTGCCCTCGCTGGTATCCAAAAACGAAGATGTCATTGTTGTAACACTGCGGATGATCGCCAGTAATGAGATTGAGCAAACAGGTTTTACCACTACCGTTTGGGCCGAATAGTTGCCAGTGCTCTCCGGGATTAATACGCCAATCAACTTTCTCAAAAATCGTCTTTTCACCGTATCGAATGTGCGCTTGCTTCAACCTCACCAACGGGTCGTCTGGATTTAGTTTCCTTGAATGACTGTGATTTACATCGACTACAGGTCTGGGAATAGCAAGATCAGTCGTCTTCAAGTGAATTAATTTTTTCAGTTCCGCAACTTGTTCTCTATTGTTGGTTGCGACAGTATGTTGTAACTCCCCGTCTGACATGTATGCAATATGGGTTACAAATTCAGGGATTTCGTCCCAACGGTTTAGTACTAGCAACATTGCGTGTGAAGTTGCGCGCTTCGCCAACTCGGCTGCCAGCACAGCAGTAGCGTCGACATCAAGGCCATCAAAGGGTTCATCCAGAATCAATAATTCAGCTTGGCTTGCGAGCGCACGCACCAGCAGTAATTTTCTGGTTTCTCCCGTTGAAAGCTTGTTGAAACTTCTATCTAAAAGCGGATGCAGACCGAAGCGCTCGATGAATTCGGGCAGCAAGGCCGAATCACAATGGCCTCGCTGCAGAACTTCTGCCACAGTTGAACCTTCATCTATCACATCGAGAATTCGACTATCGTCTTCCAGACGTTCTTGTTCAATAAGCTTGGATTGCTCTTCAAACGAAACAGCCTGAACGTTCTCAGCCAGCGGGGCATTATGAATCGAACCACTCAAGCGCTCACCCTCACCCAGAAAAGTGGCAGCAAGCGCTGATTTACCTGCCCCATTGCCACCCACAATCACCCAACACTCATCCGCGGCAATTCGCCACGAAACACGATTCAGTTTAAATTGTTCATTAAACTGAATCGTACAGGCATCAAAAACAATATCAGGCTTAACGGATGGGTTATCCAATTGGTCAGGATCGTTCGGATTCACACGATCCTTTTCATTGCACTCATGTAACCACGCAATGTGGCACCGATTTGCTCAACACTATGCGACCTAACAGTAGCATTCACTTCTATCAATCTCTGATTATCTACGCCCAGGTCATTCAGCCCCAGCCCGCGGCCAATAACATCAACATCGATGCCTTTCATGAAATCTGCCAAGAGCGGCAGACACGCATTGTTATAAAGGTAACAGCCATACTCGGCGGTATCAGAAATTGTGCTGTTCATATCAAACAGTTTCTTACGTGCGATGGTGTTAGCAATCAACGGTGTTTCATGCAAAGACTCGTAGTACGCGCTCTCATCCTTGATACCAGCAGCGGTCATTGTCTCATAGGCTAGCTCAACACCGGCTTTGACCATTGCGACCATCAAGGTGCCGTGATCAAAGTATTCTTGCTCAGGGATATCTATGTCAGCAATGTCTGTCGTCTCAAAACCCGTTTCGGCGGTTTCCTGCCGCCAGCCCAACAGCTTTTCGTCATCTTTGGCCCAATCAGCCATCATACCTTCTGAAAAGGCACCGCTCATGATGTCGTCCATGTGCTTTTGATAGAGAGGGCGCATAATGTCTTTCATTTCTTCAGCGAGTTCAAAGGCTTTGATTTTCGCAGGATTAGACAGACGGTCCATCATGTTGGTCACACCACCGTGTTTCAGTGCTTCGGTAACCGTTTCCCAACCATACTGGATCAGCTTGGCGGCGTATCCCGCATCCAGTCCTTTCTCGACCATTTTGTCAAAACACAGCAGCGAGCCCGTCTGCAGCATTCCGCAGAGGATGGTTTGTTCTCCCATGAGGTCAGACTTGACCTCGGCAATAAAGGAAGACATCAAAACCCCAGCCTTGTGGCCTCCGGTCCCGGCAGCATAAGCCTTTGCTATCGCCAGACCTTCGCCTCTAGGATCGTTGTCTTCATGGACAGCAATGAGTGTCGGTACACCAAAACCACGCTTATATTCCTCACGAACTTCGGTGCCTGGACATTTAGGTGCAACCATAATGACCGTAATATCGTCACGGACCTTCATACCTTCTTCCACGATATTAAAACCATGTGAGTACGCAAGGCACGAATTCTTTTTCATCAGGGGGACAACTTCGTTAACCACCGCAGTATGTTGCTTATCCGGCGTGAGGTTGAGTACAACATCTGCTGTGGGAATCAACGCTTCATAAGTACCAACGGTAAATCCATTTTCGGTGGCGTTTTTCCAAGACTGGCGCTGTTCCTCGATTGCTGACGCTCGCAGTGTATAGGACACGTCCAAACCGCTATCGCGAAGATTTAAGCCCTGATTGAGTCCCTGGGCACCGCAACCAATGACGACCAGCTTCTTGCCACGCAGATAGTCGACACCATCTTCGAATTCGGCAGCATTCATAAATTCGCACTTACCAAGCTGGGCAAGCTGTTCACGCAGAGAAAGCGTATTAAAGTAGTTCGTCATCGGTTCTTCCAAACACTGAAATCGGGAGCGCTACTTTAGTAGAAATGCGCTTCCGGGTAAATTGGGTTTGGGCTTTAAAGCACTGATTTTGCGGAATCTTCCTTAAAAAAGCGCGGAAATGCGCTGATGAGGCTGGCAAGATCTCAATATTAAATAAAGATTTCCGTTTGCAGCCACTATAGATCAGGATCAAAGACCGCTCTGAGCGCTTCAAATTCCTCAAGCATTGGTGAAGATTTAATCACCGAGCTCACACCTAGATAGAACTCAGCACCATTCAGGTCGGCGTTTTGTTGATAAATAGCGGTCTGAAAAACGAGTTCCAGACGATCAACCTCCTTAACAAAATGTGCTTCTGCACATTGCTGGGCTTCATATTCGTGCCAACTTGAAATTAATCCCTCTGAGTGTTCAAGCTTTCCGAGGATTTGCAGTACAGCGGCAGCTTCCATCTTGTCTTTGTCGGCTTTTGCGACACCATCTTGCGGCGTTATGTCACCCACATAGACCTCACCAAGATCATGAATAAGCGCAAACCTGATCACTTTTAGTGCATCGAGTTCTGGTCTCTGCGGCAACAGCAGTAAACAAAGCATCGCAACACCAAACGAGTGCTCTGCTACCGATTCACAAATCGACTGGCTGATCTCGCGTTTCAACCATCCCTGGCGAAACATATGCTTCAAATGAGCAATTTCGAAATACGCTTTTGAAATATCCGATAGCTCAACATCCGCAAGAGCATCCAGAGGATTTTCTGCCTTGGTTATCATCGGGGGTCCTTTAAGTTCCAAGCTAACACCGCAATTTTTTGACTGAATAAGGTTGCTGCGCATATTACCACCTGCTAGCTATTCATGTGGCTTATAAATCAGCCCTGCGGATCAATAAACCCGCTGAAAATATATGACCATTTCTGATGATGTGTTTCTGTGGATAGTTCGGTAATCTGTTTCCTGTAATTGGCACCGATACCCAAAGCAGAGGAAAAGTATGAGTGAAGCAGTAACGCCAATGTTGACTCCCGACCCCTACGCAATTCCGCTGGAAGAATACGACATGATTCGTCAGGACATATTCCACCACGACCACCACGTCGGTTTCTTTGAACGGCTGCGCAAAGAGGACCCTGTGCATCTGCAGGAGCATGAGGTTGAAGGTAAATTTTGGAACGTAACTACCTACAGGGACATCATGTACGTCGACACGACGCCAGAAATTTTCTCTTCAGAAGGCTCAATCACTGTGGCCGATCAGGATGAAGACTTCACGCTACCGATGTTCATCGCGATGGACCGGCCCAAGCACGACAACCAGAGAAAAGAAGTTAGTGGCGTTGTCGCACCGACTAATTTAGCCAAGCTTGAATCCACAATTAGAGAGAGGGTGCAGAACATTCTCGATTCTCTCCCGCTTGATGAGGAATTCGATTGGGTCGATAAAGTTTCAATCGAACTCACCACTCAAATGCTAGCCACTCTTTTTGACTTCCCCTTCGAAGACCGTCGCAAGTTGACACGCTGGTCCGACGTTGCAACAGCAGATGAAGAGTCAGGTATTGTTGGCAGTGAGGATGAAAGACGTGCTGAGCTTATCGAGTGCCTCGAATATTTCACTAGACTCTGGAACGAGCGAGTGAACAGCGAAGAAGCGGGTTCTGATCTGATTTCAATGCTGGCGCATGGTGAATCCACAAAAAACATGGACCCGATGGAATATCTCGGAAATCTGATACTACTGATCGTCGGCGGTAACGATACGACCAGAAACTCTATCAGTGGCGGGGTGAAATTTCTGAACGAAAACCCGGCTGAATATGACAAGTTGCGCGCTGATCCTGGTCTCATACCGAATATGGTTGCCGAAATTATTCGGTACCAAACACCCCTCGCCTATATGAGAAGAACGGCAACCCAGGACACTGAGCTTGGCGGCAAAAAAATAAGCGCCGGAGACAAGGTCCTTATGTGGTACGTCTCGGGCAACAGGGACAGTAGCGTTATTGAGCGTGCAGACGACTTTATTATCGACAGACCAAAAGCGCGCCAGCACTTATCCTTCGGTTTCGGCATACATCGCTGTATGGGTAATAGACTCGCGGAGATGCAACTCAGGATTCTCTGGGAGGAAATTCTCGTACGCTTCGAACAGGTTGAAGTTGTAGGAAAAGAGGAAATGGTGAATTCTTCATTTGTTAAAGGTTACGCACATTTACCTGTAAAGTTACATGCAAAAAAATAGCTAGAGCAAAGGATAAACCTATTTTCCGGTACTGAGCCCTAGCATACAAATCGCCCGACGTCGCGTTTTGTACATGCGTTCTTGCATGGCATCCGTCGGGCTTTTTATTGCCCGCAAGCCATGCAAGTTATTCAACATTCAAGCCGGTGCTTGGTGTAGACTCAACCGACAATTGTTGTAGCCAATGTCGATCTAACGTCATGCTAAAACGTAAGCCCTGAACCGCCCGGAGTTAGCATTGCCGACCAAAAGAAACATACTGTTTATCACCACTGATCAGATGCGTTTTGACGCACTGGGCTGCAACGGCGGTAAATTCGCTAAAACGCCGCATATTGATAAGCTCGCCAGCAGGGGAATTAATTATCAGCGCGCCCACAACCAAAATGTGGTTTGCATGCCCGCCCGCGCGACGATCATGACAGGACAACATGTTTCCAGCCACGGCGTCTGGATGAATGGCGTTTCATTGCCGGAAAACACTCCAACAATTGCACACTGGTTAAAAGATCATGGCTACAATACAGCCCTATTAGGCAAAGCGCACTTTGAACCCTGGCTTGGTCGACCGAAGGATTTTTTCGAGAACCGTATGGCACTTGAAAATAATACAGGTCCCCACCGGGGCTTTGACAGGATGGAACTTGCCAATCACTTTTTTGAAGGCCACAGCCACTACGACCGCTGGATGGAGTCTAATCACAAATCCGAAAAGTCTAAGTTCTATCCAATGGTAACGAATAAAGGCCAAAACACCGTGGGCGCTGGCGACACGCAAGCACCGCAGGTATGGCCGACAGATGTACCGCGGGCACTTTACCATACTGATTGGGTTGCTGATCGAACGTTAAATTGGCTTGAAGCACAACAGGAAAACAATCCCTGGTTCTGCTGGATGAGTTTCCCCGATCCACATCACCCATGGGACCCGCCGGCTTCAGAAATTTCACGTATTAACTGGCGCGAGTTACCTCTGCCTTCGCTGTATTCAGAAAACCGCGAAGAAATGAGCGCGTTGCTTTCGACAAAGCCAAAACATTGGCTTGGTTACTATGAAGGTAACCTCTGGACTAACCTTGAATCGCCTCGAGAATTCATCCCCCAAGAGATGACAGCTGATCAGGTGCGAGAAATTAACGCCATGACTCATATCGAAAATGAACTCATCGATGAAGCCTGTGGACGAGTGATTGATTGGCTTAAGAAGAAAGGCTGGGACAAAAACACAGACATCATATTTACGACTGATCATGGTGAATTTCAGGGAGACTTCGGACTGTTGTTCAAAGGTCCTTATCACGTTGACGCTCTCATGCGAGTACCCTTCATCTGGTCACCTGCGGCAAACGTTGAACCACTCGGAGAAACAGTCACTTTACCTGTTGGTCATGTAGACCTCGCGAGTACTTTTTGTGAAATCGCTGGCATTCCCGAACCGAACTGGACAGAGGGCAAACCGCTTCCGCGGTCTGATGCGCACGGGAAGGACCAGGGACGTGAATTTGTGCTGACGGAATGGGACTCAGAGCATGGCCCAATTGATATGCATCTTAAAAGTGTTTATCACAAGTCAGGGTGGCTCTGCACAAGTTACGGTCCAAGCGCGGTTTACAATGGCGATGAGGGTGAGTTGTACAATATGAAAGATGATCCAGAACAGAGAGTTAATCTATGGAACGCGCCAGAACACGCAACAACCCAGCAGTTCTTACTTGAGATCATCAGGACCCAATTCCCTGCACCAAGAAATCCACCTTTAGAACGTTTGGCACCGGTTTAATCTGAATGGTGGCACCCGCGAAACTTACCAAAGGCAACATTAGCGCTGGACTAATGGGACTTGTTTTACCGATGATTTTGGGGATCACCTCCAATCTCGCGGCCGCACTATTTGAGACCTATCTACTCGGGCTAGTGGGCACGAATGAACTTGCTGCCTATAGCTTTACGTTTGCGGTCACAGGCGCGCTTGGCTCGCTATCTCTCGGTATCTCTATTGGCTTGTCTTCCGTGCTTGCACGGACTGTCGGGGGCGGTGACCACGATCAGGTAAAAAGGCTCACGAGCGATGGGCTAGGTTTACTTGCCTTGGTGATGCTGGTGACATCAGTGATTGGTTATTTCAGCATTGAACCACTGTTTAGGTTAATGGGTGCTAATGAAGAGACATTGCACCACATTGTCGGCTACATGCAGATTTGGTACATCGCGCTGATATTTTTCTCGCTCCCATCGATGGGCGCTAATGCTTTACGCGCCACCGGAGATGCGAGAATTTCCGGTACTATTATGGTTTCCGGCGCTGCTCTGCAGGCCATCCTTGATCCGATTTTTATTTTTGGCTGGTTTGGTTTGCCCGCCATGGGGTTGGAGGGTGCAGCCTGGGCAGTCTTCATATCGCGAATTGTGTTATGCGCTGTTACTTTCTATATTTTGGTTAAACAGGAAGATCTGATCGACTTTGGTCAGCGAACCCTCGCGGGTGTTTTGTATTCTTGGCGTTCGATCCTGGCAGTCGGCCTACCCGCTACAGCGACTAATCTTATTGGTCCAATCTCAACCGCGATCATTGTCAGTCTGCTTGCTGGCTACGGCAAAGAGGCAGTTGCTGGGTTTGGCATCGCTTCGCGTGTTGAAGCTATGTCTGTGATCCCGTTATTTGCATTATCCGCCAGCATTGGCCCCTTTGTAGGTCAAAACTGCGGCGCAGGTGAAAAGGCAAGAGCAAACCAAGGTATGTTAGTCTCGTTCCTATGGGCGATGCTGTGGGGGCTATTTGTTGCAATCATTTTCTTTCTATTCAGCGATAGCCTCGGCGTCATGTTCGATGATGATCCGCTTGTCACTGAATATACAAAACTCTATCTGACCCTTGTCCCCCTCAGCTATGGTGCTTGGGGGGTGTTAATGATGTCCAGCGCAACGTTTAACTCTCTGGGTAAGCCGTTGATATCAACATCCATGTCAGTGGTACGAATGTTCGTTATTTATGTACCATTAGCATATATTGGAGAATCTCTTTTGGGAGTAACAGGTATATTTGTCGCGACTTGTGTATCAAATATTACGATGGGTTTAATTGGATTTGGATTAAACAGATGGACTTACGGTGGTGGCATGTCAGATTGGCTAGGCGTCGGCGACTATTCGCTCCCTGAATCAAAGGCGGTAAAAAGTAACTAATGAGTACAACCAACGAAGCACTGAAAAAAGAACTGAAAGAAGCACCCTTAACACTCCAATCGATAATCAATTACAACCTGCCAACAATTGGCGTTGGTTTCATGTTTTTCATCGTTTCCCTTTACTTGATGAAATTCTCTACCGACGTGCTGCTCATTTCACCAGCAATCATGGGCATCATCTTTGGCGTTTCGCGGATATGGGATGCGGTCACTGACCCGCTGGCGGGTTATTTCTCTGATCGCACAACACTGAAATCAGGTCGCCGAAAGTCCTGGATATTTGCTTCCATTATTCCTGTCGTCGCATCGTTTTATATGATGTGGAACCCACCAGCATCATTTACTGGATGGCATATAAACCTATGGATGGGCGCGGCTGTATTGATGTTTTACACCTCCATGACCATTTTTGTCGTGCCACACACCTCGCTCGGCGCCGAGCTTTCACTTAACTATCATGAACGTACCAAAATTTTTGGTTGGCGCCATATGCTCTGGAACACGGGCTCGCTGCTTGCACTGGTGGGCATGTTCCTGTTGATCAGAAGTGACTCTCCAAGAGAAGTCGCTTATAACATCACGCTAATAGCAGGTGTCACTACAGCCGTGTTAATCGCCTGGATGGCATTTAGCATTCGCGAACGCCCAGAGTTTCAAGGACGCGGTGAAACAAACCCGATTACCGCTTTCTCCGACGTTTGGAAAAATAAACACGCCAAACTACTGCTTGTGATGTTTCTAATTGAAAGTAGCGGTGGCGCAACCATCGGTATTTTGACACCCTATATTGCAGAATACATCGTCGGTCGACCTGAGCATACAGTGTTTTATATCCTCGCCTATCTTGTACCTTCCATTGCCTCGGTACCCCTATGGATTCCAATCTCCAAAAGGGTCGGCAAAAAAGCAATGTGGATGTTTTCAATGTTCGTGACCGCTTTTGGTTTTGGCGGCATGTTCTTTCTGACAGAAGGTGCAGTGGTCCATATTTTTGTGCTTGCCTTCATCTGCGGCTTGGGTGCTGGCAGCGGTGCCGTGGTCGCACCGTCGATCCAGTCAGACATTATTGATTATGACGAAGTGCGAACAGGCAAGCGTAAGGAAGGCACCTACTTTGCAGCGTGGAACCTAGTTTTCAAATCAGCGACGGGTTTTACGCTGATGTTGACAGGTTTTGTGCTCAGTGCATCAGGATTCGAGCCAAATGTGGAACAAACGGAGACAGCAAAGACGGCATTGTTAACGTTATATGCCATATTCCCCTTGGTTTGCTACACCATTGGCGCGCTGATTTTCTCACGCTTCTCATTGAATGAAGCGGAGTATAAGAAAATTCGCGAAGAACTGGACTCAAGGCAAGCGTCAAGTCACGCTACCACAATCCCAGACGAGCGGGTATAACTGTCACTTTTGGCTTAGTCTCACTAAGTCTGGCTGCGCGTTAGACCAGCTTTCTTAGCCGCGAGTCGCTGCGCCCTATTGTCTTCACCCGCTTTTTTCAAGTTGGCGAGATCACCCTCAGTGATTCGCATATAGTTTTCTTTCCAGCTTTCATCACCATCTTGCTGCCATTGCAGATCAGACTGAGTAGCGACCGGTTCTTCGGCATCTACCGCCATTTCAAGTGCGGCAATGACGGATCCCCGCTGACTATCACTGTCGTAGGGTTTACCTAACGGGTTTCCTAAGGGTAAGTCGTTATGCAAATATCTCGGCACACCACAGTGGGTCACTATATCCCAAGCTGAGCCGATCACCACGGTTGCGATACTTGCCTCTTCCATTGTTCTCGCCGTCAAACTGACGGTTTGGTGGCAAATGGGTCACAATGGTATCAATAGCGCAATATCCACTTCGTCTTCAACACAGGCATCGACGATTGCCGGGGCATCCTTCTCACGGGTGTTACGCTGGCTATATTCTGTTGGGACAAAATGATAACGAGGTGCAAGGGACCCTATCATGCGCTCAGACTCGAGCGACTGCAGCACCTCGAGCGGAAAAAACGACTGACGATCGTCAGTGTGGGTGGTCACCTTGTCCCATGAAAGTTCATCAGTTCTGAATCTTTCTGGTACATCTGCTATCGCGTGTGATTCAGCACCGCGCAAGTTCTTGGGAACATCACCGTTCGTCACGGCTGTCAGGACAATCGCAACCCGACATTCCGCCAGCGGCTTTCGCAGGCGATGGAAAGGCGTCGAATCATGATGCGCATACCTATAGGGTCTGAAATCCTGAGCGGCATAAAACGCTCGGGTTCGATCAATATACTTTATTGGTTCTGATGGCATATCGGTCTCGCAGTAGTTTCTAGAAATGAGCCGTTAATTTAACAAAGACGCATTTAACGCTCGCAATTCTTGCATCGCCTTCATCAACGTCGATTGTGAATCGGCGATAGCCTCACTGTACACCGAATTCGGGCAATATTAAATTCTCAGCCGCCTCTTTCTAGCTAACTTCTCTTTGTTTTCTGTACTGATAAGGTGATAGGTGCACCCACTTCACAAATGCACGCCGAAAATTGGTAACCTCCGAGTATCCCAACAAATCAGAAATCTCCTGCACGCTTAATGTGGTGGTCTGCAAATACTCCATGGCCAGTTCTTTCTTTACGTCATCAAGTATTTTTTGGTAACTCGTGCCCAGCCCCTTAAGCCGCCGTCGAAGCGTTCTTGTACCAATAGAAAGCTTGTTTGCAATCGCGTCAAGCTTTGGGAATTCACCCGGCGTACTCAACAATAGGTGGCAAATGTTAGAAATGATGTCGACGCCAATATCCAGTTGATTGAGGATTTTCCGACAGCTTTCTTCACAGGTCTGAGCCGTACTCGAGTCCGCCTCTGCCAATTGGTGATTTAACAATGCGGCATCAAAATGAAATTCAGAGAAAGGTTGACTGAAGTAAACCGGACATCCAAATGCCGGCTCATACCGGGAAGCATATTCAGGCTTGGCATAGCTAAAATGCACTTCTAGGGGTTGGAATGATTTACCCAGCAACAGGCTGATCAGAGGCGTTAAACCGACGAATAGCGATTCGGCGACATACTGACCCACTTCGCCTTCCGCCAATACATTATCTAGTCTAAGCACTGCATGCGAACGCTCGGAATAGCAATTCAAAGCACGCGAACCCCTTTTTTCTAAGTGATCTTCTCGAAGGAAGGCCAAATTGAATAACGAGCCTGCCATTCGATGATATTTAACGCCGATCTGAACAGCTTTATCGAGGGTTGCGCTACTCATCATCGCGTACCCTAGCAAGCCGTAGTCAGAGATAGAGACTTCATTTGGGTGGTCGAGCCAAAAACCATTGTCACCGATGAGCGCTATCATGTTGCCTAACAGATGAATTCTCTGACGATAGCTAACCCTCAAGTCAGGATTTTCGAGGTCTGCAGGCACCAAACCAGTACCGACCAACGCCTGTTCTTGCGTGAACCCTCGGGAGGTCAAAGCCTGCACGGAATATAGAATCTGCGCTATGGGAACAGCACGATTGTCTAGACTGGTGTTAGCATACATAAATCGTGAACGACATAAGAGGACGTAGAACAAAGTGTCCTGATTTGATCACTAGTTGTCAATATTCAGCTTTTCATAGGCACTAAGCGACGAACGCCGTAGTAGCTGTTTTGTCTGACTTTCTGCACGGCGTACTCAACAAATTCGAGTGAAACGCCTAACGCATTGCCAATCAGGTTAACACGCAGACGATCTTCATATTGAATTTCGCAACACACGTAGGTCATCAGAAAAGCGGCTTCAATTATCTGCACTTTACCTTGGCTGTTAATCCGCGATGATGCCTGTCGCAAGTATTCCAGGTACTGGGAATCACCGGATTCCAGCAGGAAAGCGGCCTTGCGCATCTCTTCTTGAGAATAGTTGAAGCCACAGAGTTTCAGGCTGATGTCCTGAACAAGCTTTTTTTGCTGGCTTTGGCCGTACCCTAATTGAATGTAGCTCAATGTTCGTTGGAGAACTGACACGTGTGAAGGTGCTTCAGCAACAAGGTCTTTATACGCGTTACTACAACGATTACATCGATAGTAGTCGGCCAGCTTATCGATCGGGACTAAAGGTAAACCAAAAAGGCTAAAGTAGTTGGTTTCGGTCACATGGCTAAATTGTTCGATGTCGCCGCACACAGCACAGAACCTTGATCCTGCAATCTCCGACTTGCTGCTGACTCGCTCACCAATTAAAAACAACATCCTACTTACCCTCTCTGACTAGGCTGCACTCATAAACAGGCCAACAACATCGCTTTGTTCACAGCGCCTGCGGGAGCCAATATCACCATGCAAGGCTAGTCTGCATCTACAAAACGGAACCGGGTACCAGACACCATCAACTCATTACCCTGCCAGTTGAGTCCCAGCATTTCAGCCCTGGCTTTAATTGCGCTCCAGTCACGAACTCTGAATTCAATGCCGCAGACGCCTTCACCTCTGTCATCAAGTGCCTCAACAAAATTTACCTTACCCGCCCCCATGCGCATGACGTGAATACTCCCTTCCAATTGCACCGGTTGCTTCAAGACATTTGCCCAATGCCTCGCAGTTGTTAACTGATCATGACATTGCACATCAACCGCCGTAATTTTATCAACATATTTTGAACTTCTGGATTGCCAGCCAGGTCCCGCCCATACCCATTCATCTTGCGGTGCCATCCAGTCTATGGAGACAATGGTTGCACCCAGGTCTTTCGGGTGCATATGAAATGCTTTTACATTCTCTCTATCTGCTTGCCAGATCTTGCGTACGCCCATCTTTTCTGTGCGTGATCGATAAAACTCAATATCGTCAGTTTGCACGAGAATCATATAACCGCCGTCGCCACCCATCCGTTCGAGCAGTCGACCCGCTGTGGTATCGGCTCGCGTAGGTGCCACAATTTCTAAAAACGTGTCGCCAATGGTGATCACTGAATTATGTAGGCCAAAAACGGAGACACCTTCGTCTTCAAAGTCTGAATCGACGCCAAACAATTCAAAGATCTCTTGACGAACAGGGTCTCGCTCTTTCGCCACCAGGGCGACTTGTCGCAACCACATCGATGGTCCTGTATTCGATGCCATTTCTATTCTCCTACCGTGTATTGGCCCTCCGAAGGTATCAATGTAGGCTAATTGATTTGGCTATCAGCGGCAATTGTGTTGATGCGATTCGAAATGAAAGTCCTTGAACTTTTGATGCTCTCAAGTGAGTCGGCTTAGTTGTTGTGGTACGGATCAGCGGTAATCTCAGTTAGAGATGGGAAGAGCAAATCGCCATGTGAACAGATATATATCTATATTTATCAGATATTTAAAAACATTTATTAAAGTACAATGTATTATTTGGATGCCGACATCTCCGAACCATCAACCTGAAACTATAGATTTCACTAAATGATGTGGATCCAGATTAGAAAACTCGGTACGAGTCCTGAACAAAATCTTAAAAGTAATTTAAATCAGAGACTTAAGAGATAAAGCTAATGTTTTCTTTGCGTTGCTTCTCTTACCAGAAGAGAGACTTCTTTTTTACCACCATCCGTTTTCTGGGTGCCTGCCTGCATGAAACCGATCGTTTCATGCAGGGCAAGCGAGCCTGGGTTAGGCGGCATGATATTCACTTCACAGGTGAGGCGCTGTAACCCGGCCTGTTCGCACAGCTGACTCAATTCATCGTATATCAGCGTCGCAACACCACGGCGGCGAAAATCTGGACTGACCATAATTCGATCTATGTACAAGAAATGTTCAAAGTTCTCAGAGAACCAACGATAGTTCATGGACTCGTAGGGCTGCCCTGGTGCTAACGCAATCACCAGTCCCGCCAGTCTGCCCGCTTCGACCACCTTGATGAAAGCCTTTGATTGTTCACCAAGACGCTTCAATTCATGCCGGTCTATCGAGTTCACATGAGGCACATTGGACTCATTCAACGCCAGAATCTCATCAAAGTCCTGCGCTCTGATTGGCTTGATTTCGAACATCGTTACTGTTCCTTTTATCGCATCTAAAACTTATAAACGAGAGTCACTGCACTTTCTGTGTCTGTTTTCTCTGTGCCAAGCGGTACATCCGAATTATTTTTCACACTAATTGAAAATTTCATCGCCAGATCACCGGCGATATTGGCACTGACGGACGACTCGGATCGCGAAATAGTCGTGTCACCGCCAATTTCTGTGCTCAACAGCTGTTTAAACTGCGCGTTTTCATTGATGTCCCAGACATAGTCCAGCGCGAGACGCACGATTGCTTCATTTTCGCTTACGCCGGTCATTACTTCGGAAATTCTATACCCTAAACCGGCATCTCCACTCAGTTTGTGAGGTCCATTATCATACAGAGGACGCGAGTAACCAACGGTAAATTCAGCTTGATAATCATAGCCATTAAACTTGTCGTTCTCGTAGGACGCCCGCCCAAACAATGAGCCGACTTGCAGTTTATAATCTCCCTGATAGAACAAGTAGGACTTTTGGGCGCTTTTGACGTCGTTTTTGGAGGAGTTCAGCGTATCCAGGTAGACTTTATGCTGCCATTGTTCTGAGTCACGTACTGCCTGACCGCGAAATTTGATGTTTTGCTCATCCGTATTTCCGGAAGTAAATACCGCACCAAGCTCAACCTCTGAAGACCACAAGCTTTGCGCCAAGGTCGTTGATGCCGCAAATAGCATGCTCAGTGTGACAATAATGGAACTTAAGGTAGTTGCTTTTATGCTCATCAGGTGACTCCGGTATCCAGTTACGCAGGATACATGCGCTGACGCATCCTCCAAAAGCGCCAAAGTTTAGCAAACTCAATGTTGCATTTTGTGCGAACTTTGTGAACAAAACTGCTGCTTAATTTCTGTGAAACTCAGAAACACCTGCCGCTCGATAAAGTGCATCAATCGCGCGCATATTATTCACGCAGTCCTGCCCACCGGTTATCTGAGTCCCCTGCCCGGACAGCAATTCAACCACGGCGTCCAGTTGATGATGGTAAGTCGATTTCCCAGTGACTCTAATATCTTGCTTGAGTTCTCCTTGCTGATCTTCGTTCTGAGGTGGTTCACGCAACGTCATTTGATAGCCAAAATGAGGCACCAGTGGATTGATCACTTCAAGCGCACCATCAGTACCCTGAATTCTCAGTACGTTCTCCATTTTCAGCCCTGGTGCCATCGAGCACGCAATCCGCCCTACTGCGCCGTTCGGAAAGACCATCTCACCCGAGAGAGAAATATCAACGTCTGCATCAGTGACGGTGGCGCTGGCTGATAAAATCTTGGGCTCCGCCCCCATACAGGTTCGTAACCAATGCACGGGATAACAACCTAGATCCATCAATGCACCGCCACCCAACGCTTTTTGGTAACGAATATCCCGTGTGTTTTCTATCGCTACATTAAATACGCCCTCTATAAGCTTGATTTCACCTATCGCATTATTGGTCAAGAGTTCAAGGACGCGAGCAATCACCGGATGGTATCGATAGTGAAATGCTTCAATCATTAAACAGCCCTGAGCGTCAGCAAGCGCTACCATGTCCTGCGCTTCATCTGCGTTTAAAGCAATAGGTTTTTCACACAACACATTTTTTCCGGCCGCTAACGCTTTCATTGTCCAGGGTAAATGTTCAGAGGCTGGCAAGGCGTTATAAATCAGATCCAACTCAGCATCTTCGACTAGCGCCTGGTAACTATCCACCACCCTGCTCACATGGTGCTCCGCAGCAAAGCGCTTGGCCCTCCCGTTGTCCCGGGCGGCAATGGCCACCAACTTCGCGGCGGGATTATCCTGGGCCGGCAAAATTATCGCCGGTGGTGTTATTCTGGCAGCACCCAATAAACCTATTCTGCATTCCTTGATTGATGACATGTCTACCTCAGTTGATTATCAAGTGCCAGCTTTCGTGTTTACATTAGCTGGTTTGGGAAATAGCTATCAAAATTAAAATGAACCTGACCTCTGTAAGCGCCGTCTATATATATAGTGACTAAAACAGCCGATCAAATCTATGACGAATGGCTCGTGCTCGAAGTGCGATCTGGGGATATGGATGCAGTGTCGGCTTTGGTAGAAAGATGGCAACCGGCAGCGCTTAGCTACGCGAGGCTCGTTACACGTGAGGAGGAATTAGCAGCAGAGGCCGTGCAAGAGTCATGGATCGCAGGCATTCGGGCAATACATAAGTTGCAGGATCCCGCCCGCTTTCGTGCTTGGTTCTATAAAATTATTCACAATCAATGTATGGATGCGCTACGTAAGCACCACAAGCAATTGAAGATAAACGCCGCACAGAGACAAGACATTGACCCGATGCAAGCCAGCGAGAATATGGATGCGATGGAACAATCGGAGCTTATTAATCATGTGCTTGCGAAGATGCCAGAGAACCAACGGGTTATTTTGACCCTATTTTATTTGTCGGAGCTTGAGGTAGACGAGATCGCAACATTATTAAAACTGCCTAGCGGCACAGTAAAGTCACGACTTCACACCGCCAGAGAAGCCTTTCGGAAGCTCTCAGTGCCCAGTGAGCCGCCCATACATCCACAAAAAAGCCTTCTCCCTTGAGGTACAGCATGACGAATAACACGGAACAGCACGCGAACGATAAAGAACAGGCGTCAAATTTCGATGAAAACATCGATGATCGCGCACTAGATTCGCACATTAGAGCTGCACTGCAGCGTGAATCGAACCTGACCTTCACCCGGCAGGTTAAAGCAATCGTGGCCGAGGTTTCCGAGACTTTCAGAGGGCAACACCGATTTTTCCTGCTAGGGGCAGTAGGAAAGTGGATTGGCGCCGTACTTCTTCTGATCTTTGCTGTCTATCAGTTTTTCCAGCAAGAGAGCATGATGGGCCTCATTGCTTACGCATCGCTTACTATTATCTGCGTGCTTACCGAGGTAGCTATATTTTTAACCTTCTGGATCTCCATCCATAGTAACAATCGACAACACGAGATCAAACAATTAGAGCTGCAAGTAGCACTCTTGAACGATAGACTTAGGGATCTGCCCAATGGTAAAGCGAATAATGGTTAAACTACAAAGACTGGTATTAACGCTGATATTTCTTGTTCCCGGCGCGTTGTGCGCAGAATCAGTCCCCAACGACAGTGAAACTGATGTCATAAAACTAATTGACGAGATGGAAGAGCTGTATAGAGGTGATGCCAGCAAAGCGGAAATCACGATGCGGGTCGAAACGCCACACTATGAACGCTCAATGAAAATGGAATCTATTAACCTTGGCACTGAAAAAGCATTTATTCGGATTCTGTCCCCTAAAAAAGACAGAGGTATTTCAACGCTAAAGATCGACAAAGAGATGTGGAATTATCTGCCGAAGATCAACAAGGTGATCAAAGTGCCTCCCTCACTCATGATGGGATCGTGGATGGGCAGCGACTTCACCAATGACGACCTAGTTAAACAGACGACGCTGACCGACGAATACAACCTTAAGCTAACAGAAACTGACCACACTTACGTCATAAATCTGACGCCAAGGGCGCAAACAGTAACGGTTTGGGGACGCATTGAATATACCGTTAGCAAGGCAGAGCGGATTCCAATGAGCCAGGGTTTTTATGATGACAAGGGAGAACTGATTCGTTCCCTGGTTTTTAAAGACCCCAAAAGGTTTCAGGGACGGCTGCTCCCCTCCGTGCTGGAGATGATTCCCCTTAACAAAGAGGGTCACAAGACTGTGATCGTTTACGACACACTGGATTTCTCACCCACAGGCGTTAATGACAGTATCTTTAGTCTGCGCAATCTAAGAAAGCGGTTCTAGCTCATGTTAATGTGGAAACTTGCATTCAGAAATATATTTCGTCAACGTCGGCGGTCGATTCTAACGGCTTTGAGCATGACAGGCGGATATGTGCTTTGCGTGCTCTCGTTCTCTTTGACAGAGGGCAGCTATAACAACGTCATCAAAATTTTCATCGAAGATCACACTGGGGATATTCAGGTTCATTCCAAGGACTATCTCACCCGTCCAAAGATTCACAAGAACATTGACGACAAGGCTGCCGTTGAACGTGTGCTCAACCAATCTGAATTTGTTCGAAGTTACACAAAACGCGTTTTTTCCCCAGGCCTAGCTTATGTTGGGAACAAAAATACGCCTGTAAAGATAGTCGGCATTGACCCTGACCTTGAAAGCGCTACGAGTCGACTTGCTGACAAAGTTAAACAGGGAAAGTACTTTAACAACCAACCGAATGATGACGGCTACTTCAAGGCAATGATCGGCGTGAGCGCAGCGACATCGTTACAGCTTAACATCGGCGATGAGCTGATTCTTATCTCACAAGGCGCGGATGGCTCGATTGCCAACGACATCTTCATTATCGGCGCCATTGTTGGCAGCCGGTCTTCTTGGGATAGCGCAACCGTATATTTGCCACTTAATGCTGCCCATGACTTTCTCACCTTGTACGGCAAATCGCATCAATACGCGCTTGTGCTTAACGACAGTTCAGAGGTCATTGCAGCCACACAGTCAATTCAAGCACAGCTACCAGCATTTTCGGTGAGTCCATGGATGGTAGTCGAAGAAACTTTCTATAAGACCATGCAAGCGGACAAGGAAGGCAACCAATTTAGCCTTTTTATTATTGTATTCATCGTTTTCATCGGCGTGCTCAATACTGTGCTGATGTCAGTGCTTGAACGAACGCATGAGTTTGGCGTACTAAAAGCCATTGGCAGCAGACCGGCAACCATCACAGTCATGATTTTACTAGAGACAACACTGCTTGCCTTTTTGAGTGTCGTCGTAGGAATCATACTGGCGATTCCAATCATCTATTGGTTTGCAAATGTAGGTTTCGCGATGCCCGAACCAATTGATATGGGCGGTGTTGCATTTCAGCATATGACGGGAGAGTTCTCACTTCAGATATTCCTTCTACCAATGCTGTTTATCCTTTCATTTGCAATAGTGGTGGCAATACTTCCCGGTATTCGCGCAGCTAGGGTGCTACCGACCGAAGCGATGAGGGGATAAATGATGTTGACCTACAAACTGGCAATCAGGAATATCTTTCGCAACACTCGTAGAACGCTACTCACGGTCATGCTGATCGGATTCAGTCTAGCTGCACTCATCCTGACTGATGCCATTATGGGCGGCATGATTAAGATCATGGTAGAGAGCGTAACAAAAACCATCTCTGGGGAAGCCCAGATACATAAAAAAGGGTATCGCGACAACCTCGACATAGATCTCTACCTCGAAAACTCATCAACGATCGAAGGTCAGCTAGCGGCAGACGACAGAGTCAAAGCCTACAGCCCCAGGGTTATTGCCGCGGGTATGATCTCTTCGTCATACAACGTGTCTGGTGGTGCTGTTTATGGCGTTGATGGAGAGCAGGAAGCCACTGTCAGCAAGCTCAAAGAAGCAATTGTTGAGGGCGAGTATCTTTCGGACAGGCCTACCGAAATTTTGATTGGGCGCCCTATGGCTGAGTTATTAGAGATAGGCCTTGGCGACAGAGTCGTCATCACGTTGGCAGAAGCTAATACCGGTGAGCTTTCGCAAGCATTGTTCAGAGTATCCGGTGTTTTCTTTTTTGGGATGCGAGAGTTTGATGAAAATTTCGTTTTTGTGAATATTGATAAAGCCCGAGAGGTCGTCAATATTGGCAACGCGAGCCATGAGATTGCTCTTCTCTTTCATGGCTCGGACATTGCCGCAAACGATACGCAGGCGGTGCTGAATGAACTGAATCAGGGAGAAATAGAAGCACTGGACTGGCGAAGCCTGTTCCCAGAAATTTCCTCTGTACTTGAGATGTCTGGTTTTTCCTCAGTGATTGTTGGTTCAATTTTGTTTTTGCTGGCGAGCCTTGGTGTCATCAACTCGATGTTCATGTCTATCTATGAGCGCATCTACGAATTTGGTGTGGCAAAAGCCATAGGCACAAAACCTAGGCAATTGCTTCAGTTAATACTATTTGAAGGATTCCTTATTGCGTTAATCAGTTGCGCATTTGGTATCGCTGTTGGTGGCAGTCTCGGTCTGTACTTCGAAAACAATGGCATACCTATGGGAGAATTTGAATTTGCTGGTGTTGCCCTGAGCAACGCCATTCCCACCGTGCTTTCGATCAACCAGTTTACCCTCTTTCCCATTTATGTCATTTTACTCACGCTCACGGCGACACTTTATCCCGCGCGGTTTGCGGCAAAAATTGTTCCCTCGGAAGCGTTGCAGAAGAGCCTGTAGGAATCTATATGTCATCGGTCATTACAACTAAAAATCTCAGCCGTCACTTTCAGGATGGAGAAAACATCATCAAGGCTGTGGACGATGTTTCCTTGAATATCGAAGCCGGAGAGTTCACCGCTATTATTGGTCCTTCCGGGAGCGGCAAGTCCACATTGCTAAATCTAATTGGTGGTCTCGACAACCCAACTAGCGGCGCGGTCGAATTGTCAGGCACAGACATAGCAAAAATATCTGGTTCAGCGCTCTCAGATTTTCGCAGGGATCATATCGGTTTCATTTTCCAGTCTTACAATTTAATTCCCGTACTCTCTGCCGAAGAGAATATTGAGTACATCATGCTACTCCAGGGTATTGATACTGCAACGCGAAAAAAACGCGTGAGAGAGATGTTACATCTGGTCGGACTTGAAGGTCTGGGTGATAGACGGCCCTCTCATCTCTCTGGTGGCCAACAGCAGCGCGTTGCCAGTGCCAGAGCAATGGCGTCACATCCGGACATCATTCTTGCGGACGAACCAACCGCAAATCTCGATTCAAAGACCGGCATCGCGCTACTGGAGGTAATGAAATCACTGAATGAAGATCGCGGAATGACGTTTATTTTTTCCACTCACGACAACAAAATCATGGATCGAGCGCGCAGGTTAGTGCACGTGCTAGACGGCAAGGTCGATCAAGAAGAACTCAAGTAGATAATGGCTATGCAGCTCGATCGGCTTCGCAGTTTTTCCTACTCAAAATGGTCGACGCTATTATTTAGCTGCCTTCTCTCCCAATGTTTGCTCTCTTTTCATCTTCATGCGGCTGAGGTTAATTTCTCGGGGTATGCAAAAAGCTACAACAGTTGGCAGGAACGGATCGATTTACCCTTATTGCAAACAGATGCATCTTTACAGAGTCAAAATAGCGTTCGGTTGACACTCGAAGGGTTTGGTAAAACCGCAGGGGTTGATTCCGTTTGGCAACTACATTACGAGGTAAGCCCGATCATTTCGTCGGGCTCATCGAATCTGAGTGACAGCACCTTCTCAGCTTCAAGTGGCGCGTATCGACTCTCCGACGTGAGATCCACCATAGGGGCTGAGACCTCAAAAAGACGAATTCAACAGAATCTAGATCGATTCAATCTACAATTAAACTTTGCTGCAGGCGACCTGACGATAGGACGGCAGGCCATTGCTTTTGGCGCGGCAAGGTTTATTAATCCTACAGATGTATTCCTTCCGTTTGATGTCAGAACCTACAACACAGAATACCGAACAGGCATTGACGCGATCAGGTTTCAGCGCCCCTTTGGCCAACTCGGCGAAATTGATTTCGGCTTGATACTCGGTCCAGATGGTAAAGCAACCTCTTCTGCAGCTTTTGGCCAAGTAAAAACGAATATTAAAGGAAGTGATGTACACGTAACGGCGATGCGGTTTGCGGAACAGAACCTGATTGGTTTGGGCTTGCAGACAGCGCTGTGGGATTTTGGCGCATGGTTTGAGGCAGCGAGTGTCTCTGGTGCTCAGGACTACTGGCGGGTCTCACTTGGACTGGATTACGCCTTCACTGAATCGACGCTCGCGATGGTTGAATATCACTATAATGGCGCTGGCACGGACGATGTCGCTAGCTACCTGACGCAGACGAATCAGATAGCCTACACGCAAGGGGGTGTTTTCCTGCTAGGTGAAAACTATATTATTCCGGCAATATCAATACAGTTATCTCCTCTGTTAGAGGCTGGATTGCAGGGGGTATTTAATCTTGATGACAACTCTACTTATCTTTCAGCTTCTTTGAACTACAACGTCAAAGAGGATCTGTACATTGGGTTTGGGTACTACCAATTCAGTGGTGAAAAACTCAGTCTTACAAACGCAGGTACGCCATTACTTAATTCAGAATATGGTTCTAATCCCAACAACCTATTCGTCAGTATCAGCTATTATTTTTAACAAGAGCAGCAACACACCCACCCTGACGCCTAGGCAAGTTGATATCCCGTTGAAGTACATGAAGATGTGTTTGGGCAGCAAAGAGGTTTAATCAATAAAAAAGCCCCGCTATTGCGGGGCTTTTATTTTCGTTTAGGTACGCCTCAGCGCGGTAGCAGAATTGGCTTAATAACCCTGCAGAACACCGTATCGATCTCGGTGAAAAGCACTGTTGCCGAAAGTATGTTCACAAATTCTAGATCTTTTCATGAAAAAACCAATCTCGTATTCATCAGTCATGCCAATACCACCATGCATTTGAACACCCTCGCTGCTCACGAGATTGTAAGTGTCATTGAGACGTGCCTTCGCAAGGCTAGCCAACTCAGCTACTTCCTCTGAGTCTTCATCCAACGCCGATAATGCTTCTAATACGACAGATTTCGACAGTTCAATTTCACAGAACATCTCTGCTGCGCGGTGTTTGAGCGCCTGAAATGAACCAATAGGCACACCGAACTGCTCTCTTGTCTTGAGGTATTCAATCGTGCGTTCGAAACATTCCTGTATACCACCCAACATCTCAGCTGAAAGCAAGATACGACCAGTATCGAGCACCTTATCAAGCACATCAGCGCCTTTGCCTTCTTCGCCGATGATCACACCAGCGGCACCGTTGAAGGAAATATTTGCGGCGTTTCGACTATCGGCCATAATTGTGCGTGTCGCACTAACACCATCAGCAGAACCGTCTACCAGTATTAGTGTAATACCGTCACGGTCACCGCTATTGCCCGAGGTTCGCGCAACCACAACCAGCTTGTCTGCAACATGACCGTCAAGTACAAACTTCTTGTCACCGGTGACCGTATATCCGTTACCGGACTTCTCTGCTGTTGTCTCTGCACGATATGGATTGTGGTGTGGTGTCTCTTCTACCGCCAACGCGAGCAGCATTTCACCACCTGCGACTTGCGGTAACAAGTCACCTTTTTGCTCATCACTACCGCCATGAATGATCGCGCTTGCACCCAAAACTGCTGTTGAGTAAAGGGGTGACGCGGTCAAGGTTCGGCCGCACTCTTCGAGTACAACGCCCATACCCATAAAGCCAAAACCTAAACCACCAAATTCCTCTGGGATAGTAATACCAGCCCAGCCTAGTTCAACCATCTGTTGCCAAGTTGCCTTGTCGAAGCCATTTTCATCTTTGTCATCACGAAGCTTTCGCAACTGGGTGATGGGCGTGCTGTTCGAGCAGAAATCTTTCGCTGCATCTTTCAACATATTTTGTTCTTCGTTCAATACCAATGGCATGTGGGTCTTACTCCTGCTAGTCGATGTAACTGTTAACTTTTAATTATTACTGTTTTTTCGTGCTTGTATATCCGCTGATATTAGTCAGGCAAACCAAGCACCCGCTTGGCTATAATATTCAGTTGAACCTCTGAGGTACCTCCTGCAATTGACCCGGCCTTGGATCGAAGCCAAGTTCGCGTCATTGTCTTCTCTTCACGATTGAAACTTTCACCCTCCCAACCTAAAGATTGAGTACCCGCTATTTCAAGCTGTAACTCTAATCGTTTTTGACTCACTTCTGTGCCGAAGTATTTAAACATGGAGGTAGCAAATGTCGGCGTGCCTCCGGAATCGTTTTCTTGCATGGCACGCTTTTGCGTCAGTCCAAATGCACGCTGATTCATCATATTCTCTGAAATTTCCGATCGCAAATCCTGATCTGCAATTTTCCCGTCTTGACGACCAATGTAGTCAAGTGCGAGCTCAGAAAGACTACGCAAATCGTCGTAGCGACCGCGCGCGCCGCCGTTGTTTAACCCGGAAATTGAGCTTCGTTCATGCTGCAAAAGTCTTTTTCCAACGGCCCAACCACGATTAAGTTGGCCGACTAGGTTGTGCTTTTCAACCCGTGTATCGTCAAAAAATGTCTCACAAAATGGCGAATTACCGCTGATTAACAATATCGGCTTAACCGTGACGCCTGGCTGATCCATGTCAATGAGAACAAAACTAATGCCTTCATGTTTTGGTGCTTGAGGGTCAGTTCTGACGAGGGTGAATATCCAGTCTGCATGGTTCGCCCCGCTGGTCCAAATCTTTTGCCCATTAACAACGAAGTGATCGCCCTCATCAACGCACTTTGTTTGCAAACTGGCGAGATCAGAACCAGCGCCAGGTTCGCTGTATCCTTGACACCAGCGGATCTCACCGCTGACGATTTTCGGTAAATGTTCTGCTTTCTGTGCTTCTGTGCCGTAATCAAGGAGGGTAGGCCCGATCATCGAGAATGCCATACCTGATATGGGCGCGCGGGCATTAATTCTGATCATTTCATCTTGAAAAATCAGAAATTCTTCTTTTGACAGGCCTCCACCGCCATATTCCGTCGGCCACATGGGCGCCGTCCAGCCTCGTGATGCCATTCTATCAAGCCAGAGCTTAGCATCGGGATTTGCATACTGTTGCTTTTTCCCGCCGCCAATAATTTGATCCTCGGGGGCACTACTCCGCATGCTTTCCGGACAATTGGCTTCAAGCCATTCTCGGGTTTCAGTTCTGAAATTCCCTACTGCCATCGTAATTCCCGCTATCCTGTAAGGGATTTTGCAATACTCTACCCTATCAAAGTTACGCACCAAAGATAAATACCCGTGGAAGCCTAATCATCAGGGCTTAGGACTCTATATAAGCCCGATTAAGGCTAATGATCTTTTACGCTGTTTCTTAATGCTCAGAAAGCAACATGTTGCCATCAATCATCTGAACCGCTGCTTCCAACGCCTGTGCCAGACCACTCGCGTCAGCAAGGTTTTTACCGGCGATATCGAAAGCCGTGCCGTGATCGACAGAGGTTCTGATAAAGGGAATACCCATTGTTGCTGTAATACTGTCTTGAAAGTTGTGCACTTTGATCGCGATGTGCCCCTGGTCGTGGTAGAGCGCCATGACCGCGTCAAATTCACCTGCAATAGCCCGATAGAACACTGAGTCTGCTGGGTATGGGCCAACCACATTGTAACCCATTTGCTGTAAATCATTGACCGCTGGTGTAATTTCCTCTATTTCTTCACGCCCAAGCATGCCACCTTCGCCGCCGTGCGGATTGAGCGCTGCGACCGCAATTCTCGGCTTTTTGCTACTCCACTGTAAAAGACAATCGGCGGTCAGCTTGAGCTTCTCAATGAGCACTGGTCGTCTAACATAAGCCACTGCTTCGCCCAGTGACTTGTGCGTAGAGAGATGTGCAACTTTCAAACCAGGCGTCATGAGCATGGTCGCTGTCAACGCTGAACCCGTCATACGGGCGAGTATCTCCTGATGCCCGATATCACCGTGATAGCCAGCTGCATGGACCGCTTCCTTGTTAATGGGACAGGTCACCACGCCCTCAATCTCGCCCCGTAACGCCAACTCAACAGCATGTTCGAAGTACTTCACTGCCTCGTGCCCACACGCCGCTGACACCTGACCAATATTGATCGAACCACAATCGAATGCTGTGGGTTCAAGCACGTCGATGACGCCCGCGGCAGGTGCAATCGTTTCCAGCGAGTCAATTTTTCTGATTTCGCATTTAACGCCGGTTTCATTCAATGCCTGTTCAAGGCTGGATTGATTTCCAATCACAAAAGGCCTGACCCTGTCATGCGCACCGGCGGCGGAAAATGCCTTTACGCAAACTTCGGGTCCAATACCTGCGGGGTCTCCCATGGTTACTGCCAACAAAGGTCTCATCAGTTTTCTCTATTAGAAGTAGTCAATATTAGTTAGCATCATCGAACTTAACGAGGCCAAAACCCCGTTGCGAGTAATTCATAGCGCGCACATGCTTCGTGACGAAGTTTAACGTTTCAATGATACTAATTACTCTGCGTCAAAATATAGCGAGCTGCGAACTCGGGGTCTTGCATCGGTATAAAATGAGATAGATCAGGACGATAGTTGTCGTGTCCATGAGGAAACCGAGTCGCAAGATGCTCCCAAGTGGGAGACAGGCTGAAGTCGACCTCGACCTGATCGGCTTGACGTTTTTTTGCTCTGACGATAAAAACCGGTACCTGTACCTCTGCGATCGCATCGTAGATATTCGTTCCAGAACTTCCCATATAAACACTCGCCTCAAACTCAGGTGGACACGCCAATTGATAGCCGGCACCATCTTTGGTCGGTAAAAGACCATATTGGCAGTAGTCACGCATCACGGCTTCCTGCCAGACACCATACCCTCCCTTGGGTCTCAACACATCAAACATTTCGTCCGGTCCAGAAAAGCTATTTCGACGGCGCGCCACCGGATGTCCTTTCGCGTCTACCTGCATACCTGTATTACCTACAACGTCATCTGCGTATAACGCCGGATCCATCACAACAGGATCAAATAATATGAGTTGATTAAAAACGTCTTTGAGTTGGCTAGCCGCCAATGCGAGTGCAAATCCACCCATCGAATGTCCAACACCGACCAGATTAGATAAACCTAACTGCCTAACAAATCCGACAAGGTCTGTACCGAACTGGTCCCACTTATCGAAGGGCGTATTATCACTTCTGCCATGGCCACGCTGATCGATTGCGATGATATGTCGATCACCTAATCCCGCTACGGTTTTATCCCAGCATCGTGCATGAAAGCCCGTTGCGTGAACAAGCAAGATCGAATCTTCTCCCTCGCGTTTTTGGCCCCATTCAAACCAGCAGAGCTTAACGCCTCCGACATCCAGATAATGTTCCTGACACTCGACCATTAATACTCCAAAAAATGGCACAGTCTAACACTGATAATTGGATCACAATCAACAACATCTTGATGTGTAGGCTTACGACTCTCTGGTAATATCTCGCAGCTAAATTAACTCGACGAATACCCGTGCTAGTAAGTCTCAGCAGAACAAAAGAAATCCTTGTCATTGGCTTACCCATTGTGGGCGGCATGATATCAAACGTCCTGCTGGGATTGATCGATACTGCGATGGTGGGCACTTTGGGCGATGCTGCGCTCGGTGCGGTAGGTTTGTCATCTTTCGCGGCTTTCATTTACCTCGGCATGGTTTATGGGTTTTCCATCGCAGTACAGGCTACGGTTTCAAGGCGCCGCGGTGAAAAAAGGGAATCTGAATGTGGCGTACCGCTTCAAGGTGCGATGATTACAGTCGCGATTATCGCGCCAATTTGCTCCGGACTGCTCTATGTCGCCATCCCCACGCTATTTCCTCTGATTAACTCAGACCCGGAAGTCGTCGCGCTTGGAGTGGACTATATCCGCTGGCTGTTTCTGCAAGCGGTCTTCATCGGCTTTATCGCGGCGAATACCGGTTTCTGGAACGGCCTCGGACGTTCCCGGGTCTACATTCCATCGCTCATCCTCATGCACCTCTCCAACATTTTGTTCAATTACATGTTTATTTTCGGTAATTTGGGCGCACCGGAACTCGGTGCTGAAGGCGCAGGTCTTGCCACGGCGCTTTCTTCAGTTGTGGGTAGTCTGCTGTTTTTGCGGCTTGGACTAAAATTCGGCAGGCCATACGGGTTTCTCTCCAG
>CAXRCG010000203.1:0-79029 GCA_964228885.1 Pseudomonadales bacterium
ATTGTCCTGACGCCTGCGGCATTGTGGCCACAATGGAAGATGATGTAATCACGCGCCTTGACGGTGACCCGGACCACCCTTTCACCGATGGTTTCCTGTGTAAAAAAGTCAGAACCTACCATGAAAGAGTGCAATCAACAGAACGTATTCTGTTTCCTCAAAAACGCATAGGAAAAAAGGGCGAAGGGAAGTTCCAACGTATTTCCTGGGACGAAGCATGGACGATACTCGTCGAACGACTAACCGACATCAAGGAACGGCATGGCAGCGAAGCTTTACTGCCTTACTCTTATGCCGGAAATATGGGTAAAGTGAATTTTTTTGCCGGGCACCCGTTCTTCCATCGCTATGGTGCATCACAGCTAAACCGGACTATTTGTTCGGTTGCAGCAAAAACTGGATGGAATCTCCACTACGGCAGCCACCCGCAAAGCCCACCTGAAAAAGCAATTGACTCAGATCTGGTCATTGCCTGGGGCATCAACGCGAAGGTTACCAACATCCACTTTATGCCAATGGTTGTAAAAGCCCGGAGACGTGGTGCTCGCTTCATTGTCATCGATCCGTATGAAAATGTGACAGCCGAGGCGGCAGACCAGCACTATCGGGTTAAACCAGGAGGCGACGCGGCGCTCGCACTTGGTATATTGAAACACCTGACCGAAAACGACCGTATCGACAGCGGTTTTATTGAAACATACTCCGAAGGTTTTTCAGACCTTGCGGCCTATCTTGCGGGCAACAGCCTGAGCACCTTTGCTGAAGCATCTGGGCTCACTATTGAATCCATGGTTCAACTGGCAGATTTAATCGCGGACAACCCCAAGACATTTATTCGCGTTGGTGTTGGGCTCTCACGCAATACCCAAGGAGCAATGGCAACTCGCGCAATTGCCTGCCTCAGCGCAGCTGTCGGACTCTTCGACGGCAAACAAGGAGCCGGCGCACTACTATCTAGTACGTCGTTTTCGCTCGATTCACGCGTGTTCGGTTTTGCCTCCCTCATTAAAAAGCCCGCACGAACCATCAATATGGTCAGGCTTGGAGAGGCCCTCACTGAGGTTTCACCGCCAGTCAAAGGACTATTTGTCTATTCCAGCAATCCCTTAAGCGTCGCGCCAGATTCTAGCAAAGTCCGTCAGGGGCTTGAGCGAGAGGACCTTTTTACCGTTGTTCACGAGCAATTTCACACTGGCACGACAAAGTACGCCGACTTGCTGTTGCCCGCATCAACGTCATTCGAAAACGATGATATCTATATAGGCTACGGGCACTACTACATGGGTAGAACCGAACCGGTTTTCGCCCCTAAAGGGGAGTCAATCAGCAATTTCACGCTATTTCAGACTCTAGCCCTAAAGATGGGTTTCACCGAACCGGTCTTCTATCAAGATGTTGAAAGTCGAATTCAGACTTATCTACCGGCCATATCAGGGCTCGCCGAATCAATCATACGCAGAGGACTATCCGCCGGAGAAGCAGTTCGCTCTGATCATTATAACATTGGTGGCGACTTCACGAGATTCAAAGAAAAACGTTTCAAGTTCACTTTGCCAGATAACGACACCATCGAGGCAGGACACCCGAGACTCATAATGCGCTTAGAATTAGACGATCCTCTATTATCTGAAAAATTCCCCTTTGCGCTGATCACACCACCTAACGCCGAACTCCTTAATTCAACCTTTGGTGAGCGCTATCCAAACAAGCCAGGCAAGGTTTTAATTCATAGTCAGGATGCCGCAGCGACTAAGATCTGCAATGACGACGAGGTTGAAATTTTCAATCATCGAGGATTCAATCGACGAATTGCAGAGGTTACCGACAAAACCCAACCGGGGTTATTGGTGGCTGAGGGCATCTACTGGCAAACCAATGCTTCGCAGCAAACAGGCATCAACGACCTCACGTCTCAGGCGATTACGGACGCCGGAGAGGGTGGCACTTTTCATGAAAGTCGTGTCGCTATTAGGAAGGTACCATCGTGACGTTTCTACATACTGCGGCGCCCACCTCATGCCCAACGAATCGCGACACAAAAGAGAAAGGTTGCAAAAAAGGAACTATTTATCTTGCTAGAGCGCTTCAAATCTCCGCTTGAGATCACTAAACGGACGATAGCTATAAGAGAAAAAATCATTGCAGCTTCGGGACGTTGATACAGACCCGCTATATTATCGCCTTCAGTCCATAAGACTGAGAAGAAACCGAGAACAGCGCCGAGCGTTTATCGAGCAGGCGATTGTAATGACCATTTCCGGTATCTCTGCAGGACCGCAGAACAAAGCAGAAGCGGTCGAGACAGCTTTTTATTCATCAGTTTTACGGTGCAGATCCGCGGTGAGACCTCCGAGGCAAGTTTCTCTTTGATCATTCCTCAGACATTTGAAAGGCTCAAATTAGCGCTCTGACGCTTCAGCTAAAAACAATGTAGACACCGACTACATTCGACGATAAGATCGGTAAATCATATAGCAGGTCAAATGCCAGCAACCATCAACCGACCAATCGATTGGTCCGCACAGATTCATAGGGTTAAATACATGAGTGAAGCTCAATCCAATCCAGAGGAGACACGTCCTGTCAGTGCACAGAGTGCAAACTTCACCGGTGAAATACCGGCTGCAAGCGAAGTGGCGATCGAGGACATTTTGCCGGTTGATGCCAACATGTGGCGCGCTCACCGCTGGCAAGAGTACTTTGAACGCCTTAGAAATGAAGACCCTGTGCATTTCAACGAAACGGAACTCGAAGGCCGTTTCTGGTCTTTAACTCGGTACGAGCATATTAAGAAGGTTGATTCCGACTGGCAAAACTTCAGCTCAGCCCACGGGATAGTGCTAGGACCACAGATAGACACTGAATTGCAGGAAGGTGAACTCGACATTCAGACGTTTATCGCTCAGGACCCACCGGTTCACGACGTCCAGCGCAAGACCGTCACTGGTGTTGTCGCGCCTAGTAACCTCGTCAACATGGAACCTCTCATCAGGGAACGCACTTGCAAAGTTCTGGATTCCCTACCAGAAGGTGAAACCTTCGATTGGGTAGACACCGTTTCGATAGAGCTCACGACATTAATGTTGGCCACGCTGTTTGACTTTCCCATTGAAGACAGACGTAAACTGACTTTCTGGTCTGATATTACGTTCGCTATCCCGGAACCTGGCGGCATCATTGAGTCGGAGGAACAGAGGCGAGAGGAGTTTATTGGATGTTTGACGTACTTTACTAAACTCTGGGAAGACCGCCTGAAAAACCCGGGCAACGATTTGATTTCAATGCTTGCTCACGGTGAAGACACCAAAGATTTATCGCCAATGAATTATCTCGGCAACCTGCTTCTGCTAATTGTCGGTGGCAACGACACAACCAGAAACAGCATGTCCGGCAGCGTCTACGCGCTCAATAAGTTCCCGGAACAATACGATAAACTCACTTCGAATCCAAACCTCGTGCCCAAGATGGTAGCAGAGCTGATCCGCTGGCAAACACCACTCGCCTACATGCGAAGAACAGCCAACTTTGACTGTGAGATTGGAGACAAGCAGATAAAGCAGGGCGACCAAATACTCATGTGGTATGCCTCGGGCAATCGCGATAGTTCCGTTTTCGAGAACGCTGATGAATTCGATATTGAGCGACCTAACGCCAGACAGCATTTATCTTTTGGCTTTGGCATCCATCGCTGCATGGGAAATCGTCTCGCAGAACTTCAGCTGCGGATCCTTTGGGAGGAAATTCTTGCTCGATTTGAAAAGATAGAGCTCATGGGTGAACCAGAGCGAACCTACTCCTCGTTCGTCAATGGCTATACGTACATGCCTGTCAGGGTAACCAGAAAACAGAAATGAGTGACGCCGATCAACGCAGCTATCACCACGGAGATCTTCGTCAGGCCCTGCTCGATCGTGCAGCGGAGGTCATCCAAAGCCGAGGAATTGAAGCGTTAACGCTTCGAGGTTTAGCACGAGACTTGAAGGTTTCTCATGGCGCGCCTAACCGACACTTTAATTGTAAGGCAGATCTATTAACGGCCATTGCTACAGAGGGTTATTCCCAACTGATGCGAGCGACGTTGTTGGCAGCGAACGACGTGGGCAACGACCCATGGGTTCGTCTTAATGCAATGGGACAAGGCTTTGTTCACTGGGCTTTGAACAACACCGCGCAATTCAATACGACAATGCACCCGGATCTGGCCCTATACGAAAGTGCCGAACTCAAACAGGCAACAGAGGCCTTCAGACGGACAATCAAGGAAGCCGTCGCCGCGACTCAAAAACTAGGCAATCACTCGGAAGAAGACCTTGAAACTCTCAACCTGTTTACCATTTCGGTACCCATGGGAGCAGCGATGTTGCTCGCCCAAAAAGATGGACTTGCTACTCATATAAAACGCGACAAACTGGTCGCAGACTTGATTGAACTCGTTGTACCAATCAGAGAACGCACAAGCTAACTCATCCAAGAAACATCAGATAAGATACTCTAAAGCTAGGGCTTTAGGTCGGCATATCTATCGGTGTCGCTTCGTAGAAATTAAGCTCGCGACTGGTGGCATTCAAACTTACCATCGCAGCTTGAAAAGTCGCCATGTGGGACGTTTTAAAATGGGCAACCAACGCTTCGGCTGAGCGCCATTTTTCAGTGATTCGCAACTTATTCGGGTTATTCAACTCTACGGAAAAAGTGTAATCCTCACATCCTTCTTCAGCTTGCGAAGCCACTTCCATTACAGCTATCGCGTCCTTCACCGATGCAATATCAGCGGCACTTGATTCTATTACGACATTGACAACAATCATGTACTCTCCCCTTTTTCCATTTTTTATTCTCCATTGAAAAACCATACCAGCCTGAGCGAGATAATCCAGCTTGTCGCAGAATATCGAACCAGTATAACCGGCATCTTATGGTTGGTTTCCACCGAACCGCACAAAGCAGCCAATCATTTAGGCAAAACAACCGCGCCAAACTCAACACGCTGGCTTGAGGTGGCCACTGATCAAACAATACTAAGCTAATCATAATTTCAAACTGACAGTAACCAAAAGTGACGCATCAAAACAAAATGACAAACTAATTTTTCACCTCTGTAGAGGTTTGTGGGACACATTAGCATCGCTTATGTAACTTGATCTATCACCGACTTTTCCGATAGTTTATTTAACTCTTGTTTAGATGAGCAACGTAACATGGAAGCTAATGATTTCGATAAGCTGGTAGCAGAACGACGAAGTATCCGCGGATATAAGGATGAGCCGGTTCCTAGGGAATTGATTGCCGAGGTCATCGCGATCGCGAAGGGGGCGCCCTCTTCAATGAATACGCAACCCTGGTTCTTTCACGTAGTAACCGGAGAGCCTCTGGATAGAATCCGTGAGGGGAACACTCAAAAAATGATGTCCGGTGCCAATGTTGATCGAGAGATCAGAATGAACCACGGGTACGAAGGTGAGTATCGTCGTCGACAGGTCGACATTGCGAAGCAGCTTTTCGCCGAGATGGATATCGCGCGCGAGGATGCGGAAAAACGCCAAGACTGGGTCATGCGCGGTTTTCGTCAATTTGATGCGCCCGTGTCGATCGTGGTGACCTGCGAAAAATCCATGGAACATGACACAATTTGCCACTTTGATTTAGGCGCAGCGGTGCACGGACTGGTGCTCACCGCGTGGACTCGCGGCTTGGGCACCGTAATCAATGGCCAAGGCATTATGCAATCGTCAGTCGTGCGGGAGCATGCAAAAATTCCCGACGACCAAACGATCATGACCTGTGTTGCAATGGGTTGGCCTGATTTTGATTTCCCCGCCAACACCGTCAAATCCGTACGCGAAGACAACGACCACTTTGTCACTTACACCGGGTTCGAATAACGCGCTCGCAATGGCACCAATTCGCGGGCTTAACTTTCAATCTCCTAGCAAGTTGCCGCCCGCCGTCCTGTCGTCGTTCAAACCACCACTGTCTGAAACGGCCGATCAACGATGCTGACTGAAGCACGCAGTCCTCTTGGTTTTGTTGAATTTATTTCCATTATGGCTTTGATGATCGCGCTGACTGCGCTATCAATCGATGCAATGTTACCTGCGCTGACTGAGATTGGACTCGATCTTGGTGTCCGCAATGCAAACGATACACAGCTCGTCATTAGTGTGATTTTTCTCGGCACAGCCATGGGTCAATTAGTCTGTGGGCCCCTATCAGACAGTTATGGCAGAAAACCTCTGGTATTTGTCGGTATCACCATATTCATCATCGGCAGCCTGCTGTGCATCTTCACTACTGAATTCAGCTGGATGCTCTGGGGTAGATTGTTGCAAGGCATAGGACTTGGCGCGCCTCGCGTTATATCGACAGCAATCATTCGAGATCTCTATCAAGGTCGAGAAATGGCCAGAGTCATGTCCTATGTCATGACCATATTCATCCTGGCACCTGTGCTGGCACCTGCACTCGGCCAACTAATCCTATTTATTGCAAGCTGGCGCATGATCTTCACGATGCTGCTTATCATGGGGTTGCTGATTTTATTCTGGTTTATGGTTCGTCAACCAGAGACCCTGCCAAGCAAACAGAGAGCACGGCTTTCGGTACAGCAACTCAAGAATTCACTGAATCGAGTTTTACTTAATCCCATTACGCTAGGTTACACCATCACCGCAGGATTGATCTCTGGCCCCTTCGTGGCCTTCCTAAGTTCGATACAGCAAATCCTGCAACTGCAATACGGGTTAGGCACGCTGTTCCCTTTGTTCTTCGCTGGACTTTCTATCGCAGTAGGAAGCGCTTCACTTTTAAACGCACGACTCGTGATACGGATTGGCATGCGCTCAATGGTGCGACGCGCGCTCATCACGATGAGCACTGCCGTATTGATCTACGGCATGTTCGCCTTTTATCTCGATGGCCACCCCCCACTTTGGTCGTTTATGGTTTTTCTTTCGACCACTCTATTTTGTACCGGCATTCTCTTCGGAAACCTCAATGCCCTTGCGATGGAACCGCTGGGGAAAATCGCTGGCATTGGCGCGGCAATCACCAGCTCATTTGCGACTTTCATCTCCGTGCCAATCGGCATGTTCATTGGGTTGTCCTACAACGGCACTGTCTTGCCACTGATTGTAGGATTCGGCATCTGCAGTCTAACCGCTATTATTATCCAACACCTGACGGAAACGCGGAGAAACATCGGTATCACTAGGCGCTGACGCACTTCAGCTTCAAAGTGGAAGTGATGATGGGAGAGTGCAGATTAAACGATTCTTCATTGCGCACATGATTCCGAAACGCTTACACTGACCAATTTTTTTAGGTGGCCTCCTCTATGGACGAGTTCCGTACAGAACGCGCGAAGCGAACATTGCTGTTCTCACTCGTTTCTGTGGGGATGGGGTTTACGGTCTTATTTCCTATTCTTGCACCGCTTGGCCGTGAAATGGGCTTATCGGAGATTCAGATCACAACAATCATCAGCGCGTCCGGTTTGGTTGTGTTTCTCACCAGCCCTATCTGGGGAAGACGCAGTGATGCTTGGGGACGCAAACGCGTACTGCTGTGCGGTCTTTTCGGGTTTTCAGCCGGGACTTTCCTATTCAACTCCGTGCTATATCTCGGACTCGCAGGAATCCTAACCGGCTCACTTCTCTTTATCGCCCTCGTTCTTGCACGCGTGACGCATGCCTCGGTCATGTCAGCTTCTATGCCTGCTGCAAACGCATATATGGCAGATATTACCGACGCAGCAAACCGCACAAGAGGCATGGGTGCAGCCGGCGCAGCGAACAACATAGGGACAATTCTAGGCCCAGCAGTAGCGGGCCTCGCGGTTATCTCACTGTTGACCCCTCTCTGGGTCATGGCGGCCATTGCATTTCTCAACGGCCTGTTCGTCTGGCGGTTTTTAGAAGAGCCTCCGAGACATCAAACACCCGTTGTACGCGATCGCCTCAAGTACTCAGATTCTCGAATTCTACCTTTTATTATCATCGGCATAGCCATGTTCACCGGCATGGGGCTGGTACAACAAACGATGGGGTTTCGCTTTCAAGATGCGCTGGGCCTGAGCGCAGCAGAAACGGCGCAAAACTTCGGCTTTGCCATGATGTTATCAGGTGCAAGCTCGCTGTTTTCGCAGGCAATCATTGTGCAACGCTTTAATCTCGCGCCATTCACTTTACTGCGTTTTGCTATTCCCCTTCTAATCCTAGCTTTCACGATGATGGCACTCCTTGAAACTCAGGTCTGGCTGACAATTGCAATGATGATTCAAGGTCTTGGCATGGGGTTAGCCTCACCCGGGTTTACCGCCGGCGCTTCGCTCGCGGTCTCACCAGAGGAGCAAGGCGCCGTCGCCGGTGTTGCAGGTTCCTGCGGGCCACTTGGTTTTACCCTCGGTCCGTTTATTGGCGGTGCACTTTATACACTTTCCCCCACTGCGCCTTATTTCTTCGCAGCAGGACTTTTTCTGATACTTTTCTTGTTTATGAACCAACTGGGCAAGCGAGTTAGAAGCCATGCAACTTAGTTCATCGCCAAATGAGACAACTTCTTTTTACCGTTTCGATATAGATGCTGCCGAGCTTCACTAATCAGCGACGCTTAACTTCCACCCTAACGCAGAGAAAATTCCCTGCGCCTAAAGAGCATACCTAAAACCGAAGCGATAGCTTGAGGCTCCGTCAGTCGCTTGCTAACCTAACCGCATTCAAGTTAAGGAGCATCCTTATGTCGCTAACCCTCTACGGAGTACCTTTTTCGCAACCTGTCAGGGCAGTTATGTGGTTACTCTTTCTCAAAAAAGTACCGTTTGAGATGGTGTTGATCAATCCTGGTTCAAAGGGTGAGACAGGAAGTCGCAATCCGGCCTTTCTTGCCAAAAATCCGAGCGGCACTATCCCTTGTATAGAGGAAACGGAAACCGGATTCACGCTGGGGGAAGCGCATGCCATCATGACCTACCTCGCGCGCACCCGCGGCTGGAGCGACGTCTATCCAGAGGACGAACAAACTCGGGCAAGAATTGATGCCTATCTGCATTTTCATCATAGAAACATCCGCGAGGCTTCAGTTGGGCTTGTGGCCCCTAAGATCAGAAAAGATCTGAATATTCCAGAGGCTATTCAGGAAGGGGCGCGCAGAAACCTGACTGCTGCATTGAAAACACTTGAGAGTGGTTCGCTTTCGAATCACCGTTTTCTTGTTGGCGACAACGTCACTTTGGCAGATCTTGCAGCCTATGTGGAAATAGGGCAACTGCAACCGCAATTCACCAATGTGTTTGATTTATCGACTTTTAAACACGTATCGCGCTGGCTTGCAGACATGACCGAGGTAGACGGACACGATGATGTGCATGCGGTTCTCACCGAATTAGGTGACATATCCGTCGAGGCTCCGACGATGGAGAAAATTAAGAATGCCAATAAAATGGCACTTTCGGCGTTGAAGCGGCGTCTAGCGAATTAGACCTTTTTGACTGACTGCCAACTTGCTTCCGCCAAGATCGCCGCGACTGCTCTAGGCGAACGGGTGCTTCTACCTGAAAGCCACATACGAGAACATTCAAGTGTAGGGCCACAAATTAAGGGCATGTACAAAGCTGTTGGCAAGGCTTGCACTTGACCGGACTGAACATGGGGTGCAAACCAATCGTAAGTTGACTGACCAAATGCCCGATCTTTCTCTCTAAGTTCCAGCCTAGCACTCTCGGAAAGCTTGATTTCTCTCGACAACAAAAATGCAGCCAATTGGGGTTGATCGGTCACCCACTCGCAGCAAAAGGTCACCATAGCCTTGATGCCGGAACTCGCTGTACCACATGGAAGCAACGCTGAAAGCACCCCTGTGTTGAAATGATCGACACCCTCGACAAACAGCGCCTCGGCAATACCTTCTTTACTGCCAAAGTGATGATAAAGGCTACCTACAGAGCAATCTGCATCTTGCAGAATGTCTCCGACATTGGTTTGTTCGATGCCTACATCGGAGAAATGGGCCAGCGAGACCTCCATCACGCGCGACTTCAACGCGCTTGTCTGGCTTTTACGGCTCTGGCTTTTCCCAGAATGACGCTTGTGGAACAAAGAAGAAGTCATTTTTACTTGTGGCAGGGTGCCTGCGTGGCTATTTCCCGTATTAAAGCATTATTCTAGAATTTTGTTCTAGTAATAATTTCTATTTTTGCTATATTGCCCACCTCGAACACCTATTTGGACACCTTAATGGATATTAAACTGAGCAAAGAAGATCTCGAATTTGAGGCGGAAGTCAGAGGTTTTCTAAAGGAGAATGCCTACACTGGCGGCGATGCTGAAGCATGGCGAATGAATTGGTTTGAGAAAGCCAGAGAAAAAGGCAACTGGGACGTACCCAAATGGCCAGTCAAGTTTGGTGGGCCGGGCTGGACACCAAATCAGCATTTTGTTTGGCAGAAAGAGACAGCACGCGCTGGCACTCCATGGGATATGCCTTTCGGTCTCAGCATGTTGGCGCCTGTATTAATGGCACACGGTTCGGAGGAACAACAACAGCGCTTCCTACCCGATATTCGAGCCCGCAAAGTGAACTGGTGTCAGGGTTACTCTGAGCCGGGCGCAGGTTCAGACCTCGCCAGCCTGAAAACAAAAGCCGAGCTGTCAGAAGACGGCACTCACTACGTCGTCAATGGCACTAAAATCTGGACCACCATGGCACATATTGCCGACTGGATTTTCTGCCTCACTCGAACATCAGACGCTGGCATTAAGCAAGAAGGGATTACGTTCCTGCTGTTTCCAATGAAGCAAGACGGCGTGGAAATTAAACCGATTATTACTCTGGGTGGATCACATACAGTCAATACCGTATTTTTTACAGATGTCAAAGTACCTGTTGAAAATCGCGTTGGAGAGGAAGGCAAAGGCTGGGCTTATGCTAAGGGATTGCTTGAGCACGAGCGCACCGGCATTGCGGGCATTTCTAATTCGATTGTTGCCCTCGAAGGTCTGAAAAACAAAGCCCGCAGCGTCAAGCGAGGTAATGGCAGTCTGATGGATGTGCCAAGCTTCCGCGCCAAGATCGCCGAGCTTGAAATCGATCTTATGGCCGTTGAATATACAGAGCTTCGAAGTCTAGCTACCGCCAGCGCCGGCACAGCACCGGGTCCAGAATCTTCGATCCTCAAGCTCAAGGGCACAGACATTCAACAACGTATCCAAAAGCTAACCATGGAAGCAGGCGGTCAGTTCTCTGCAGCCTGGGGCGGCACCAATGCTGGACCAGATTTCGCCCGCGCAGGTATGGGCGGATATATGTCTAGCCGGGTCTACACCATATACGGTGGCGCAAGCGAAGTTCAGAAAGATATTGTCACTAAGAAAGTACTTGGCATTAAGTCACCAAAAAAATAGGAGATCTGAAATGAATTTTGATTTAAGTGAAGAACAACAACTCGTTTCGGACTCAATAGAAAGGTTTGTCCAAGAAAACTATCACCTCGAAAAGAGAGTAGCGATCGTCAAACAGCCGCCCGGGTACAGCGAAGATTACTGGAAAACGATGTCGGAACTCGGCTGGCTAGGATTGCCATTTAGTGAAGACGATGGCGGTTTCGGCGGCAATCAGATAGACACAATGGTACTGATGGAACAGTTTGGCAAAGGTCTCGTATTAGAGCCATATCTCGCCAGCATCATTCTCGGCGGTGGCGCAATAAAGCGCGCTGGCAGCGACGAACAACGCCGCACTTGGCTCGAGCGTGTGATCGACGGATCAAAACAGCTCGCATTGGCCTACGCTGAACCTGAGTCAGGTTACGAACCTCACAATGTTGCCCTCGCAGGCAACAGAACTGAGGATGGCTACACACTAACAGGTACTAAGTGTATGGTACTGCATGGCGGCACCGCGAGCGCTTTTGTGGTTTCTTTCCGAACAAGTGGCGGCACTGTTGATCAGTCTGGTATCACCCTAGCACTGATTCCGTCAGACAGAGAAGGGCTTTCTGTTCAGGCTTTCCCAACTGTTGATGGTCTCCAGTCGTCGGAACTGACATTCGATAAAGTCGCTATCACGACAGCAGACATCATTGGCGATGTTGATGACGGTTTCGACACACTCAATGCGACGATCAACGACGGTATTCTTGCCGTCGCTGCAGAAGCAGTTGGCGCAATGGAAGTTCTGTATAAAGACACAGTTGACTACACTCAAGACAGAGAGCAATTTGACCACCCACTGTCAGACTTCCAAGTACTGCAGCATCGCATGGTGGAAATGTTTATGGAGTACGAGCAATGCAAATCTTTACTGTTTCGCGCAACCATGGAAGTCGCGGCCAACGGTGAAGACGCCCAGCGCTGTGTGCACGCGCTGAAACATTTGATCGGCAAGGCGTCATTTTTTGTCGGTGAAAATGCCGTGCAGACACATGGCGGCATGGGTGTCACTGAAGAATTGCGAGTCGGTCATTATTTCAAGCGGCTGCTTGTCATTGAGGCACAGTTCGGCAACACCGACTACCACCTCGACCAATTTGCTGCCTAATACACGTCGCTTCAATCGAGAAGATAGTCGCACCAAATGACAGCTTGTCTCACAACCAGCAACCTGGTTGTGAGACTCGTCCCCATTCATGACTAACTGTAGGCAAGATCAACACCGACCACGCTCACGCCTGCTTCAATCTCTGTGGAACCCGGGAAGACGTTTGCCAAGCAATTCGGGTAAATCTGTCAACGCATCAATTTTTGCTGTCGCGCCTGTGAAGTCCTGATGTTCAGTGAATTCATTCCTAACAATCACGCACCGAATGCCAGCGGCCACGGCCGAGCCAAGTCCTCGCGCAGAGTCTTCGATAATCAGCGCATTTTCCGGCGCTATCGCATAGCGCTCAATCGCCGCCAAGTACGGATCAGGCGCTGGTTTTGTTTGTGCGTAATCTCCCAACGCTAGGACAAAGTCAAAATACGAAGTGATATTTCGTGATTCGTGAATTAGCTCGAAGTGCTCTCGCCGAGAAGTTGTCACGATGGCCATCGGAAACTTCCCGCTGAGACTCGCCAATGTGTTTTCAACGCCTGGGATTTGAATATCCTGAGACAAGAGGAAACTCGCATATCGATGATTCCTGCGCTCACGAAACGCTTCGCGCTCATTAGACGAGAGCTGCGATGTATAAGCAGACTGACCAGTGACCATATGATCCATGTATTGATCCAGCGTCAAATGGATATTCATCAACGCCAGCTCGTCCTGCGTTGCCTTAAAATACCAATATTCACTGTCAACCAACACACCATCATGGTCGAAAAGCAGATGGGTAACGTTACTAAAATTCGTCATCATTTTTCCTAGACTGTCACATTTACTTGAGCATCTCTCAGCTAAATGACGAAGATCTGATTCAAAAGAACTGCTTGCTCAACATGGTGAAATCCGCACCAGTGAATCAAAGATTCGTGGCAGAATCATGGATTGCTTAACATAGTATTTTTTTACGATAATACCAACTTAAGATACGCTTGAGAGCCTGACCAATGTCTAAAGCATCAACAGAAGTAAGCGAATTTCAAATTGACATACCTGAAGATGAGATTATCGATCTTAAGAATCGATTAGCAAGAACCAGGTGGCCAGATGCCGAAACTCCTGACGGCTGGTCCCAGGGTTTGCCGCTTGAGTACCATCAAGCATTCTGCAAGTACTGGGAGACTGACTATGACTGGTATAAGTCTCAGAAAAAACTTAACCAATTCCCGCAATTTAAGTCTCGTTTTGATGGTATAGATATTCATTTTGTTCACGTGCAGAGCAAGGAAATGAACGCACGTCCCCTTATTATCACGCATGGCTGGCCTGGATCGATTGTTGAATTCCAAAAAGTGATAGAGCCACTGACGGACCCAGTTGGACATGGTGGCAAACCTGAGGACGCTTTCCATGTGATTTGTCCCTCTTTACCGGGTTTTGGGTTTTCGGACAAACCGACCCAAACTGGTTGGGGTGTGATAAAAATAGCAGAGGTGTGGAATCAGTTAATGCTTCGCCTTGGCTATGATAGTTACTTTGCGCAGGGTGGGGATTGGGGTTCAGCGGTCACGACGATGATCGGCTTGCAGAACCTCGGCGCCTGCAAAGGCATTCACGTAAACATGCCAAGCGCACCACCAACAAAGGAGGCATTAAGTGATCCGGACGACAAGGACAAAAAGGCGTTAGCTGCTGGACAATTTTATCAGCAATGGGATTCAGGTTATTCGAAGCAACAAGCCACGAGACCACAGACGCTGGGATACGGTTTGAGTGATTCGCCGTCAGGTCAGGCTGGTTGGGTACTTGAAAAGTTCTACGCCTGGACAGACTGCAACGGACACCCCGAAAATGTGCTTTCACGGGACGAGTTACTGGATAACATTATGCTTTACTGGCTACCCAACAACGGCGCCTCATCCGCACGCCTGTACTGGGAGAGCTTCGCCAAGAGCTTCGGCAATGAAGGGACAAATGGCGTCCAATTACCCACAGGCTGCAGTATATTTCCAAAAGAAATTGTTGCGACACCTCGACCCTGGGCCGAACAACGATACAAGAACATTCAGTACTGGAACGAATTGGACAAAGGTGGCCATTTCGCGGCATTTGAGCAACCCGGGCTTTTCGTTGAAGAAATGCGGAAGTGCTTTGCGACGCTAGCCTAATTTAAACGTTGAATTCAGAACCCCAAAGTGCTCACTGTTCAACCTGCATGTTCCATTATGTTTCCTCTCAGAGGCTAAGTATCAATGACCACGTCGTTCAGTCAGTTCATCGCAACGATGGTATTGCTCACTTGCACCCTGCTTGGGTTCGCAGATTCATCACTCACAGCGTCTGGCAAGAGCCTGTCAATGATTATGGCTGCCCCAGACTGGATAGGAAACCCTGCCCAAGTTCCCCGATTCACTGATGATGGCAAATCAATCATCTATCGCCAAAAACGGATAGGTGAGCAGTTCAACGACTTCTTTCAGGTTGAAGTTGATGACTATACCGCTGCCAAACCAACAATAGCTGAGTTTCAATTTGACGAACAAATAGATGACCGTCGTAAAAATCTAGCGGTCATTAACAGGGATGGCAACTTGTTTTTAGCTGATTTTGACACCGGCGAACGCACTGCGCTCACACTGTCAGCGGCAAAAGACTTGTCAGGTCGATTTATGTCTGATGAAGAGAGGATCATGTTTAGTCGCGATGGACAGCAATATTCCGTCGACATTGATACAGGGTTGGTTTCTCAGCTGACCAATATTAAGGTTGGCACAAACGCGGCAAAGAAACCTGACTACAGTTTTTTAAGCAGCCAACGACTCATTACTGCTCATGCCGAGGCACACCGCCGTAAAGAAGTGCGAAACGAGCGAGAGAAGCAAAGAGCCCGAACAAACGAATTAGGACATCTCCAGCCCGTATATCTAGGAGACGAACGCAGACTGATTTGGAACGTCACCTCGACCGATGGCAAGTACAGTATCGTGGTCACCACAGAGGACACTGGCGAGAGCGGCGTCAGGGAGAAAATGCCCAACTATGTGACTGAGACTGGCTACACAGAACATGTGCCAATTAGAACCAAGGTAGGTGAAAAGGTACCGAGTGGACACTTTATAGCATTGGTCAAACTGTCAACCGGAGAAACCACTTCGCTAGATTATTCCAACCTTGCCGGTATTAAAAATGATCCTCTCAAAAAACTAAGGTCATCAGCCGCTGACTGGCACGTCGCGCGAGGTGCTGATCGCAAAGAAATAGAACAGAAACTGGAGGCCGAATCGATACGTTCGGTTAGAGTCGAGGGAATCAAGTGGAATAACGCAGGTACAGTCGCCGCGATTCAACTCCACAGCATTGACAACAAGGATCGATGGTTGGTAACCCTAGACCCGTTAAAGCCCAAGCTCACATTGCAACATCGACTAACAGATGAACGATGGATCAACTATGTTCACAATGACTATGGCTGGATGCCTGATAACCAAACTTTGTGGTTCTTATCTGAACAATCCGGCTATTCGCATCTTTATCTTAAAAATCTTACCCAACGACGCGCCCAGCAGCTAACAAGCGGAAATTATATTGTTGAGTCTCCAACACTTTCCGTCGCCGGTGACTATTTTACCGTCATCGCCAATCCCGAGGATGCAGGTAGCTACGACATTTATCGCGTCAGCTCGGAAAAAGAAATGGCAAAAATATCAAGCCTGTCCGCAGACCCTCGAAGTCGCGTTGGTGATCGGCCATTTATGATTTCCCCCGATGAGACCGATTTGCTATTTCGACACTCAGTATCAAACAAACCTCCTGAGTGGTATCTACAGGAAAATCGACCGAATGCTGTACCAAAACAGGTCACCAAAACAACCAGCCTTGCCTTTTTAGAACAGTCTTGGCAGCAACCGGCATTTATTGATATTCCCTCAACACATTTCGATGGCGCATTGCGGGCTCGCGTTTATGCTCCAGCAAAAACCAAAAACGCGCTACCTATTATTGTCTTCGTCCATGGCGCGGGTTATCTGCAGAATGCCCACACTGGTTGGTCCAATTACTTTAGAGAGTACATGTTCAACAATCTTCTTGCCGAGCAAGGATATCTGGTACTCGACCTAGATTATCGCGGGTCCCGTGGTTATGGCCGCGGTTTTCGTACGGCAATTTACCGAACTATGGGGCACCCAGAACTTGAGGACCTGCTAGATGGCATCGACTGGCTGGTCACTAACAGACGAGGCGACCCTAACCGTGTTGGCGTCTATGGCGGTTCGTATGGCGGTTTTATGGCGCTTATGGCAATGTTTCGTGCGCCAGACAAAGTTTCTGCAGCCGCGGCACTGAGACCAGTGACAGACTGGGCAAACTACAATCACGGTTACACATCGAACATTCTAAACACGCCATTGGTTGACCCGTCTGCTTATGAATTAAGCTCTCCAATATACTACGCTAGCGCATTCCCGAATAAGCCACTACTCATTGCACACGGCATGCAGGATAGTAATGTCCATGTGCAGGACTCAATCAAGTTACATCAACGTCTGATAGAACTTAAGAAAGAGAACTTCGAGCTAGCGCTTTACCCTCTCGACCAACACGGGTTCAAATATCCCTCGTCGTGGCTAGATGAATATCGTCGAATTTATAAACTTTTCGAGGACCACGTTCGCTAACGCATGGACCTAGCGAAGAGAATTTCAGGCAGCGGGTAGATTGACCGCGAAACAACGAGCAAAAGACAACTTGAACCCGATTTCACATTTGTTGGAGAGTCACAAGAAATTATGAGTAAACTCATTCAGGAACGACTAACGCAAGTTCGTTCAGAATTCGCGCTTAACAACATCGATGCCTATGTCGTACCAAGGGCTGACGAACATCTAGGAGAATATGTTCCACTGCAAAATGAAAGGCTTGCATGGATCAGTGGTTTTACAGGCTCTGCTGGCATGGTAGTTGTGCTTAAAACCGGTGCAGCTATCTTCGTCGATGGGCGTTACACCATTCAGGTTCGGCAACAAGTATCAGCGGAGCACTATGAATTTCACCACCTGATTGAAGAACCACCCATGAACTGGCTATCTGAACATCTAGGCCCCGGTGCCAGAGTTGGCTTTGACAGTCGAATGCACTCCTACTCGTGGTACGAAGAAAGCCGTCAGTTGTTAGCGAAGCAAGAAATAGCGTTGGTTGAGATTCCTCAAAATCCAATCGACAAACACTGGCAGGGCCGACCAGAGGCTAGCCAAAATCTCGCACTACTGCTCTCGGAAGCATTCACAGGCGAATCGAGCGCGAGCAAACGACACCGCATTGGTGAAGAAATTGGCAAACTCAACGCAGACCTAGCTCTTCTCACCCAACTAGATTCTATCGCCTGGCTGCTTAATATCCGTGGCGCGGATGTTCCCAGATTACCTGTACTATTATCATTTGCGACGCTGGACAAGAATGGGCAAGTGACCCTTTATACTGACCCACGCAAATTGACTAACGATTTCAGTTCGCATGTTGGCGATGGCGTTACTATCAAAAATTTCGAGGAGCTCCAAAGCGCTCTCGAAACAATCGGAAGAGGCGGCCTTAAAGTGCTGGCAGACCCACTAACGGCTAATGCATGGTGTCATCTACGCTGTATTGAGTCGGGCGCCGAACTCGTTTCTGGCACAGATCCTGTATTGATACCCAAGTCACAAAAAAACCAGACTGAACTTGTCGGCATGCAAAACTGCCATATACGAGATGGTGCTGCGCTGTCACGCTTTCTTCACTGGATAGAAAGCGAGGTTGAGGCGGGCAAACTCCACGATGAAGGTAAACTATCTGACAAACTTGAGTCTTTTCGGATGACGCAGTCCAATATTCAGGATTTGTCTTTTGACACTATTTCCGCAGCGGGCTCTAATGGTGCACTCTGCCACTACAACCACCTCAACGGCGAGCCTGCAAAACTGGCACTCAACAACCTTTATCTTGTTGATTCTGGCGGCCAATATCTTGATGGTACTACCGATGTCACCCGAACAGTCACCATTGGTGAACCAAGTGCAGAACACCGTAAGATGTTTACGCTGGTTTTGAAAGGACACATCGCGCTCGCTACTGCTATCTTCCCTGAAGGTACAGGCGGCATGCAGCTAGATGCGCTTGCACGACAATTTCTCTGGAGCGCAGGTTATGATTATGACCATGGTACAGGGCACGGCGTTGGCAATTTCTTGAGCGTACACGAGGGACCCCAAAGCATTGCAAAGACCGGATCAAAGCAAGCGCTGTTACCCGGCATGGTGCTCTCTAATGAACCGGGTTATTACAAAGAAAATAACTACGGTATCCGCTGCGAAAACCTGATGGTTGTCATCGAGCATGGCAACGGTATGTTGGGCTTTAAAACACTGACCTTTGCGCCTTTTGACCTTCGCCTGGTTAATACAAGCCTGATGACGGCAAATGAAATAGCATGGCTAAATCGCTATCACGAGAACGTCCGACAGAAGCTTTCGAGTCATTTAACCGGCGCAGACCTAGCGTGGCTTCGGGTTGCCACACAGGCCGCTGTTTAGCACTCAGACCCACAGAAAAAAGAGGACACTGAAACACAGACTCGTGCGCCCTGACAGGCAGGGCCCATGAGGCCTACTAGATCACATAGGCATCAGCAGATGCCCGCACGGTGATTTCCGAAATCGAAACTCCCCAAGGCTGATTAATGACGTAGATAATCTGTTCAGCAAGATATTCCGGCTCAAGCGCCCAATACTGAATATTATTGCTGTCCATGTCTTCTGAGGACAAAGCGCCTTCTGCCGCGGCGGTAAACTTTTCCATATACTCAGGTGCATTCAAACCAAGGATGCCGGTAACTGCTTCTGGGTTTACCACGCCGCTTCCCAACGCCGTGGCAGGCACGCCTGTAGGTTTCACCGTTGTCACCTTGATTTTACCGAGGGATTCCTGACGTAGGGATTCCGAGAGGAAAGCGACAGCGGCCTTGGTCGCGCCATAGACACCACCACCCGTGACAGGATGGTTACCATAGATGGAAGAGATGTTAATGATATGGCCACGCCCCTGCTTCATCATCGTGTCGTGGGTCGCAGCAATACCGTTTAGCACACCCTTGATATTAATATCTATACAACGGTCCCAGGCATCGTGCGCAGATTCATGGTCTCTAAAGAATGCCAGCGGCATCACACCGGCGTTATTTATCATCACATCCACTCGACCAAATGTTTTCACTGCGTGATTAACCAATGCTCGCATTTCTGATCTCACGGTAACATCGACTCCCAAACACGAAACGCGCGCCCCTTGCGCTTTGAGCGGCTCAATCACCTCGTTCAACGCTGCTTCGTTGATGTCCCCGGCGACCACGCTGGCGCCCAGTGCTGTTGCTTTTTCACTCACGAGCTTGCCGAAGCCGCTCGCGGCACCAGTAACAACAATCACTTTGTCTTCAATATAATTACTCATATTTATTCCTTCGAAATGCTTTCTTCCGGTGAGCACCAAGAAAGTTGTCCGGCTTGTAATAACTCAGCTGACGAGTGATATAGCGCCTTGGAAACGTAGGGACGTATTTCTTTAGCACGACGCCGGCAAAGGTCGGCTTTTAACACCCGAGCCCGCAGCACTGTCTCATCTACCGTGCCGGCGTTAGCAATAAGATCAACTACGTGCAAGGCCAGCTGAACGTGGCCTTCGTCCCGGAGCACTTCTGCTCGCTTGATGACCGCCTCTGGATCTGTTATCGCCGACAGCACAGCATCACCAGCATCATTGATGCTCTCAGGATGAAGGGTAGTCGGGTTGCGATCCCACCAGCCGTTCTCCTCACGATAGATATCTCGTACGATATACTCGGGCGCGCCATAGCGTGCTTTCATATACTCTATTTGTTGCAAGTCTTCGGGATAGGTGATGTCTTCCAGAATTTCCCACTCGCTCATACCTCGGTTCATTCGACTCACCACTTCACGCCGAAACCATCGCAAGCGTTCAGCGGTTCCTGATAAACGTATGTGGACCTCCGCGGGATCGTCGATCATCGGCCCAAATTCCTGAACGAGGATCTTCGCACCCAACGAGGCCATTAGTTCGCAAGACTCCGCCCAGCGAATGGTAAAACGCTGTGTTCGCAAGGGTGTACCGATATTCGGAATGGTCGTGCCTGGGAAGGCAGCACCCGCATAAAGGACTTCATCATCCGGCAGCCACATCGCAATACAGTCGTCGGTCTCTGACGGCACCCACAACAATTCGACCCGTCGTCCCTTGAGCGGCAACATGATCCTCGAAGTAAAGGTCATATCGGGATCGCGCATCGCGAATTTTATCTTGGCGCCGGGAAATTGCATCGCAGCCAATTTCTGCTGTAGACCCTGAGTTTCACGGTAGCGAATGTAGCGTTTTCGGCAGTTCTCGTGGGCGACTAAAATCGGCGCGGCCTCACCGCGAGACTCATTATGGTCAATCCAGTCATCCGCACCATCGTTATATCCGAGATGCCCGTGCGAATAACAGATCATTTGCACTGGCTTGTCGGTCACCGTTCTTAACGCTTCGATCATTTTTGCTGTAGCGCCGCGACCAGGCCCCGAGTCCATAAGGACAATACCTTCAGCACCCTCCACCGCTAGCGCATTACCCTGAGCAGGCAAAATATATATGCCGGGCAGAACCTCTCGAAAACCCTCGGCTCCCTCAAGAATGTTCTTTGTTCTTTCTTTTTTTTCCTCGCTCACTTGTTTTTGCTCCACAAATTCACCACTCTAACCATATCATGGTTATTCACCGAGGTGCGCTGCGGGTTTAATGTCGGCCCATGTTTGATCATGTATGCTGTTGCTAAACCATGAGACCTACAGAGGTGCCAATGCAAATCCCTATTCTCACCAGCAGTGCTCTTTCAGAACACATGCTTTCAGCCCTTGATCACGCAGGATGCTTGGTCGTCACAGGTCTACTTGATGAGGAGGACAGAAAATCGATCGGCGCAGAATTAGCGCCCCACATGGCCAATGCTCGCGTTGTCGAAGAGGATGATCCGGAACAGTTCTACCCTGCTCGAACGCGTCGCACCACGGCGCTGTTAACACGATCAAATACCGTCGCCGAGCAACTGGTACCACACCCTATTTCAACCGATGTTTGCGATAGATTTCTGTTACCTAACGGTGAGCACGGATATCAACTACACGTGACCGCAGCACTTGAAGTGGGCCCTGGTGCCAGAGAGCAGGTGCTTCATCGTGAAGAAGATTCTTTTACTTACTTCCCTTTGCCCAGGCCAAATTTGATCGTTGCGAGCATGTGGGCTATTTCTGATTTCAGATCCGACAATGGCGCTACGAACATTGTACCGGGAAGTCATAAATGGCCGAAGGAGCGGGTGCCGGAAGATCACGAGATTGTACCGGCTGAAATGCCCGCAGGATCGGTCTTATTCTGGCTAGGAGGACTGTTACATGGGGCGGGCGCGAACACATCGCAAGATTGGCGTTACGGTGTCATATTGACTTATTCACTCGGATGGTTGAGGCAAGAAGAAAACCAGTATCTAAATGTACCCGCCGAACGAATCGCGAGGCTATCACCAAAGGTTAAACAGATTGCTGGATTTGAGATGTACCGCGCACTTGGGTTTTATGACCCTTCCAGCGGTTCTTAATGGGTGCGCGCTTTAACGATACGCTTTTTCGAACGCGGGATTAGCACGCCTAGTGACATAGGCCCCATGCTTTCGAAAGGCATCATGCCGCAATAAAACAAATACTTTCAGAGACGAGACACCATGGACATCAATTTTCCACCTGATACAGATGCCTTTCGTGCCGAGGTACGGTCTTTCTTTGCAAACGACTATCCGAGCGACTTAATAGCCAAAGCAGCGAGTGGTGATCCTCTCGACAAAGAAGACTATCAAAAGTCCGAACAAGCATTGTCTGAAAAAAAATGGTTATGCGTGAACTGGCCAGAAGATGCTGGCGGGCCCGGCTGGGACGTTACCAAAAAATTTATCTACGACGAGGAACTGGAACTTGCGGGTGCGATTAGCCCTGTGCCCATGGGCGTCATTTACGTCGGCCCTGTGATTGTGGCTTTTGGCAATGACGAGCAAAAAGAGCGATGGTTGCCAGGGATTGCGCAAAGCACGACTTTTTGGGCGCAGGGGTATTCAGAGCCGGGCTCCGGGTCAGATCTTGCATCGCTGCAGTGTCAGGCTAAGAGAGATGGCGATGATTACATTGTAAATGGCACGAAGATCTGGACCAGTCTAGCCCAACATGCGGATTGGATCTTCGCGCTGGTAAGAACGAGTCATGAGGACGTTAAACAACAGGGCATTACGTTTCTTTGCGCTCCCATGAATAGCCCCGGGATAGAGGTTCACCCGATCATCACAATAGATGGACGACACTCGCTCAACAGAGTGACCTTTGATAACGTACGCGTGCCGGTACAAAATCGCATAGGAGAAGAGGGGCACGGCTGGCATTACGCAAATTTTTTGCTGGGAAACGAGAGGACCTCTTACGCGCATGTCGCGGGCAAACGCATGCAGATGGCTGCGATTGAGCAGTTTATGGAAAGCATTGGTGAGCACGAACACCAGGCACGATTCAATGACCTTTCCGTGCGGTTGGACACACTCGATATCACAGTGCTTCGTGTACTAGCCACCGTTGCCAATGGTGAATCTCCAGGAAACGAATCCTCAATCTTGAAAATTATGGCAACAGAACTTGCACAAGACATCACCGAGCTCGGCATGGTTGTGCGCCAGTATGCGGGCATTGCCCGTTTTAGTGCCGAGATGCCGGACAGAGCAGGGGCGAAAGCGATGGCTGACTATCTGGGTACAAGATCCCAATCAATCTATGGTGGCTCAAACGAAATCCAAAAGAACATCATCGCCAAACGGGTGCTTGGCCTTTAGCTGCCTACTTAGCTTTCGTTTGAGCAAAGACTAGACTTCTGAGAAATTTTTGAGGAATGTAAATGACTACAACAACACTAGCGCTCGAATCTTGGGCAACGGGTGGCTGTCATTGCGGCAAGGTAAGATTCAAAGTATGGATAGAGAGTTTGGCAGTGATTGAGTGTAATTGTTCTATCTGCCTAAAGAAGGGTTTCATTAATATTATTTCAAAACCCGAGCACTTTGAACTTACCCAAGGTGCGGAAAACCTAGCAACCTATCAATTCAATACAATGGTCGCCGAGCACAGGTTTTGCAAAACCTGTGGCATCCATACTCATACTCGACCACGATCACACCCTGACGCTTATGATGTTAATGCCCGTTGCCTCGACGCAGACATCACAACACTGAACATCACGCCTTTTGATGGTCAAAATTGGGAAACTAACGTCGAGTCAATTCAGTAATCAGCCGTTATTCTGGCGCCAGTTACCGTGAAAACCCACCGGAATGCGATGTTCCAACTGCGCTGTGGCAACGGGGCCTGCGTCTATATTTTTCGCATCCAGAATATGTAAAGCACTGCGCTCACTTGGCAAATCTGTCACTACCGACAACAGATACCCATCACCTTCTGTCCCATCCTCTGCACGTGGCACAAAAACAGGTTCAGAAGTAAACGTGGTTTTGCGATCACCAAATGAATACTTTTTGGTTGTGCCGGTAGCATGATCAATATGCCCAATACAGTTATACATCGGGCCTTCGTCAGCATCGGGTGAGGCATAATAGCCGTGACGATATTCTCGAGTCGCATAACGAGGGTCGACAACCGGAAACTCTGATTTATTCTCGTCTATTTGCGAAGTACTAAAAGTTGGAGAACCCAGACTCATGTCGATCGTCCATCGGTTCAGCACAGCCTCCGTGTCTTCGGTCTCTTTGCCGTCCGCCGTCGGAAATAGTGGCGCATGGTCAAACTGACAGCTGTCAACGAATATCTTGCCACCACTGTCGTAACCGTTCATGAAGTGAAACACAAAGAAAGGATCGCACTCGACCCATTGGATATTTTCAGCGGAACCACCGACCCTCGGTAGAATCCCAATTGATGCTCCTTTTTCAGGTTCCCAGGCAAACGGCGGTTGACCCTGCATGGCACGATCCATACTGCCTGTTAGCGGAAAGATCGGAAAAAGGATGTAATTTTCGGTGACCACAAAATCATGCACCATCGCCGAGTAGGGCGTTGGTACAATGTAGGACTCCGTCAGCACACCCTCTTGATTTACCTTGTGGACTGCCACGTCTGCCTCGAAAGGACCTGTCGCCATATACGCAAAGAACACGAGTTCTCCATTCACTGGATCAAGCTTGGGATGCGCCGTCATGGCCGTGTTAAGTTTTCCTTGATAATCATGCGAGCCAATGGAATCTAGAGTGATCGGGTCAACTTGAAAGGGTCGATGACCTTCTTCGAGGATAAGCAATTTACCGGCATGCCAAATACAAGCGGTGTTGGCCAAGCCTTCTTTGTCATTGAGCAAAAACTCAAGATATCCTTCTTCACAATTGAACGGATTCATTGGGTCTACCAACGCTCGCCCTTTCTCAGCTTCCAGCTTGAATTTGGCTGTTCGTATCCACTGGTTTCGATAAGCGACAGAACCGTTCTGAATATGAAAAGCATGTGTCATTCCGTCGCCGGCAAACAGGTGATAATCACCCCGCGGTGTAAACTGAACATTAGGACCATTGCGATAAAAGGAGCCGCTCAAACAGTCAGGGACCTTTCCCGTCAGTGGCAAGCTATCAAAAGCAAACTCATGTCTGATTGGCGCATAAGCACCCTGTAAGAACGGGTTGTCGGGTAACTCAAGTTTCGTGGCTGTTGTCATCGTTTTCTCTCATGTAACGCTATCATTTTAAACCTTGAATTCTTCTATCACCCGCACAGTGTTCTATTCAATCAGTCGGAACAAGTATTGAAAGGACAGCCGCTGCAAGACCAATCGGCGCAGATATCTTGAAGAAACGGCATTTATCTTGCGGCCAACTCATCGTCTGTCCAGCCTACCATTTTCAACTGAGCGGCATTCAGCTTAGGAACAGGAGGGAGTGTATATTTTTCCTTTATTCCCGGCGCGGAAACCTCCGGAAATTTGTCAGCATTAACCCAAACATCGCTCCAATTAGTTGTCGAGGTGAGCTTTGACACTGCCGCCTTCCGACGCGAAATAACGTCTTCGTTAGATTTAGATCGCGGCATCATACAAATTAAACTGATTGCCCGGATCAGGGCATTTTTGTCTGGCGCCACAGCGTCAGCATTCGTCGGCGGGCTACTACAATGGATCGTGCGCGAATCCCAGAGAAGCAAATCACCAGCCTCCATATGACACGTAATCGGATTTGAGTCGGCAAGCAGCGGATCATTATTAGGAAACCGAAAGTGATCAATTTGGGCGGGAATTCTTGCCAAGCGCTCGGTATACAACTCAGATATTTGATCATGCATCATGTGACTGCCGGGGATAACAACGTTACCGCCCGTATTCGGTGTTGTGGGTAAAAGATTAACCAGTCCCTGCACGCACTGCTTACCGGGCCTACCGAGAGGATGCTGGTCTATGTGCAACCATGAACCTCCGAGCCCAGTTTTCCATTCAGGATTAAAACTCCAAGGTCGCCAGAGACTGACACCGTCAAAGCTGACAAGCAAATCTTCGGTATCCCAAACCGCCGCGAAAGATTGCCTAACATTTGGCACATCTCGGATATACCACTGAGCTTCACATTGACCTATGCCGTGACCAGGTAAAATGCCACCGTGCACAGCCGTCGGCCAACGATCGTTGTCCCAGGTATTAGGGTCATATCTGTCTATCCCTGTGCCAAGCGCTTCAAGATAGTCCCAAAGTTTAGCAACCGCGATCGCAGCTTCGTCATTCGTCAACGCGTTGGCAATGACCACATAACCCTGCTCATCCAGATAATCGATACTTTCTTGAGAACCTGGCAGGAAACGAGGTACGTGCTGATAGGTAATTGGTAGATCGCTATTTTCTGGCATTATCAACCACTCAAATTAGTTACGAATACTCGAGTATAAATACAACGACGTGCTGATTTCCACATCAAGTGGGAAATTACTGCACTTAGCCTAGTGGTGCTCGTGCTTAGCTGACACCGGCGTCACAATTTAACCAGACAGGCTTTGCGAAGAAATGGCTTCAGCCGCGCTCAGAGCGATTCACCTTATGATTCATTAGAAAGGTTTGATAAAACCCTGTTCCTCACACCGGTGCCTGCCGCACCGAATATTCTGTGCGAGCGCGTACAGAGGAATCAAAGGGAAAACCACTGGTGCTCTTTCCACGTGAAGGCCTAAACAGAGACAAGTGAATGTGCAACTTTCCAGAGGCCAAGGACTCATCTATCACGGTAAAGAGATCGTAAAAGTGGCATGAATCAGCTCGATCACACTACCGTAGATTTAATTGAAGCAGAAAAATTTAATCGCCAAGCAGAGCATTGGTGGGATCCCGAGGGCCCCATGTGGCCTCTGCATCGCCTGAACGCCCTTCGCGCGCCCTTCGTTACAGGAAAGGTGCTAGCACACACAAAACAGAACACCCTCGATGGTCTTCGCGTACTCGACATCGGATGCGGCGCTGGGTTGCTTTCAGAACAGATGGCAAAAGTTGGTGCGTGCGTTACCGGCGTTGATATCGCTGAGAAGAATATCAACATAGCGAGGCAGCATGCATTATCTGAGGGTTTAGATATCGACTACCGGCAAGGCTCTGTTGAAGACCTAGATACTGATCAGGCATTCGATGTCGTGCTGAATATGGAGGTCGTGGAACATGTTGCTAACTTGCCACTGTTCATGCAGCAAGCCTGTGCACTAACCCGAAATGGTGGCCTTATGTTCGTCGCAACCATCAATCGTACTTGGTACTCATGGCTAACAACGATCCTAGGTGCTGAGTACCTCCTGCGATGGCTTCCGCGAGGGACACACACGTGGCAGCGCTACGTCACCCCGGAAGAAACCACAGACAGTCTTGAACGCGGTGGACTTGATGTGCGGTCAAAAACTGGCGTAGGCATGAACCCATTTAGACGCTGTCTTTATACCACCGATAATATGCGCGCCAACTACATGATGGTCGCGATCAAACGCTGATGGCAGATTCCTCTCATGACTTTTCTCGCTGGCTCGAAGGTGAGCTTCGATCAGATCACGCAGGCGAAACTGGCGCGGTGTGGATTTATAAAGGCGTGCTTGCGGCAAGACCCAAGCAGCAGCTGAGGCAGTTTTGTGAAAGACATCTTCAGACCGAAGAAGCACACCTCTCGAAGATGAAAGCGCTGCTACCGCCTCGCGCTCATAGCGCCCTACTACCACTGTGGCGAATCGCTGGATTCTTGACCGGTTTCCTACCCGCATGCTTCGGCCAAAATGCCGTTTACCACACGATCACTGCGGTTGAGAGTTTCGTTCAAACTCACTATGAACAACAAATTTCCCACCCGGCATTAATTTCCGCACCTGCTATCAGGGCGACCCTCGAAGCCTGTTTGCGGGATGAAATACACCACAAAGACGAAGCTGCGAACTTGGCAGGCCCCTCGAAAAACCTTGTTACCGACGCATGGTGCTGGCTTGTCGGCGCCGGCTCAAAGTGGGCCGTGCAACTCGCCAGAATGCTTTAGCTACAGAGATTTCGCCCGTCACTAAGACTGGCCCTCGCAAAACCACGCGCACAGGTTCCACCAACCTTACTCCGAGTCAAATCGCTACGAACGTGATCCACACACATTGTCTTTACGTAGAACCTTTCAAATCGACAAATCAACACCACGATGGAACTCCTCACCGCTCTACTCATTGCGCTAGTTACGACGCTTGCCCTCATCAAAGCATTCTCTCGAAGTCGAGCAAAGGCTCCCACTCCTCGGCGCAACTGCATCCGAGCGACAAATGAAGATGAAGAATTCTAATCACGTTTCTGATCTGACTTCTTTGCGTTCCCCTCACCTTAAGTTTTCAACATCAAACGAACATGCTTATTTTCTTCAATCACGCGTGAGGCGGAAAAGCCGCGAGCGCAGCGGAAACATTCATTGCGCTGGCTTCAGAATTACCGCTTCGCGAAAAATAGAAAAGTTGCTTAATGAGCAACCACCGCCTTTAACAGGCAACTCTTGTGCATCGGTAAGAATTCTTTTAAGCATGCGGTTGTCGAGAACAGGCGCATGATGCCGCTGTTGGCTGTGGAAATATCTCTCGCTTTGCTTTCTCGGCGCTCCTTAGACCGGGACAATGTTTAGAAAAAAAAGGCACAAGCATTGCGCAAGTGCCTGGAACAAAATGGTGCTACGCACCCTCGCTACATTTATTTCAAAAACTCAGCACGCATGCTCTTATCTTCTTTGAATTGCCCGCCAAGCGCCGTGGTTTGCGTTGATGAGTTTGTATCCATTACACCACGCGATTTTACGCAGTAATGAGTCGCATCAATTGTCACCGCGACGTCGTCGGTTTCAAGTAACGTCTGTAACGCCACCAGTATTTGTTGGGTTAGACGTTCTTGAACCTGTGGCCGTTGCGCAAAAAAACGTACAATTCGGTTTATCTTAGACAACCCAATGATCTTGTTAGTCGGGATATAAGCGACCCTTGAGGCGCCATCGATCGTCACAAAATGGTGTTCGCATGTGCTGATCACGCTTATGTTGTCGACTTTCACCATTTCCTCAACGCCCATCTTATTGTCAATAACTGAGATTTTGGGAAAGTTACTGTAGTCCAAACCACCAAACAGCTCGTCAACATACATTTTAGCTATTCGGTGTGGCGTTTCCGTAAGGCTGTCATCTTGCAGGTCCAGCCCTAGAGTCGTCACGATATCCTTCATCGACTCTCTAATCCGGCTGTATTTTTCGTCCCGCGTTAATCCATTTTCGATCATCGGCGTCTCAAGTCCATGTTCGACCAATGCTGCTTTGACCAGTTTTGCCTCCGGTGAACAATCACCAGGCAGAAGATAGGCACTCCTTCCGAAACTCTCTGCAATAACACTCATAAGCTTTCCTTATTTGTCTTGATTTTTATTAACTGATATATCTGTTACGCCACTCATCAAAAAAAAGATCATAATAATCATTGATAATTCATTCGAAGCGCAGCGCGCTGGCGCTGATTTGCAGGCAAGGGTATGCATGAAATCATTGCGGTTTTTGTACACGAAAAGTAGTTAATCTAGGATGGTTAGCCCATCAGACTAAGTTAATTTGACCAGGCTAGGGTAGGCGATCAACAACGTTTTAAAGACCTTCAGAAACATGCCCTATCATTTTTACAATCACATCGCGAATCATACTCGATGAATAACCACAACCAAGCCGCTGCCTAAGAATACGCTACATGAATTGAACCGCCAAGATTGGTTGTTGAAATTTCGCCTAAAAGACTATTGGAGAGCCCCGCTATTGGCAGCAGTTAGCGCACGCAGAAAGTTCCGTCCCCAGATCTTGCCAACGTCCTCTTCAGAGTAACCTCGTTGCAACAAACCGACAGTAACATTTAGCGCATCGCTAGACTCATTAAAAGATTTCATTCCACCCCCGTGGTTAAAATCAGTTCCGATGCCGACATGATCTATACCGATTCGATCAACAAGGTAATCGATATGATCAATAAGACTGTCCATTTTACCTGGTCCCAGCAAACGGCTGACATTATCCGTGAAAGCTGTTTTTTCTTCTGGATCTTTAATTTCCCAGTACAGTTCAAAGGGATATAGGTAGGTTTCAGGCAGTTTCGCGTTTTCTCTTGCGACTCGAATTGCTTCAATCAGCCTGTCATCTGTCGTGTCATAAAGGTAGCCCCTAAAAGGTGTAACATGCACCACGCCACCATTCTCACCTATTCGATCAATCTCTTCGTCGGACAAATTCCGACTAACATCGCAAAGCGCTCTGACGTTGGAGTGACTCGCAATCACTGGGGCTTCGCTAATATCAAGAGCTTGCAACGTTGCATTTTTCGATAGTTGGCAAACATCTAACAAACCACCCAGACGATTGATATGCCTTATCGCCTGACGACCGAGACTAGACAACCCACCATGTTCCTCTACAGCTTCATGTTTTCCCGTGACAGCACTAAAGTCGGGCCTAGATGAGTCAGCACAATCATTATGACCAATATGAGTCAGCGCAAAAACACGGCAGCCCGCTTCGTAATACTCATCCAGACCAGCAATATTCTTACCTATTATCTGAGTATTTTGAAAACCTAAAATGAGCGAACGCTTTCCCTCGGCTTTCGCAGCCTCGACCTCTTCCGCGGAATGAGAAAAAACCAAATTGTTCGCAGTATCTGCAACAAGCGCTCGCACGGCGGCCAGTTTCCGCTCTGCTCGTCGTCTCGCTTTTTGATATCCGAGCTCGTTGCGCGGGAGGGGGCCGGATGCAACCGCCATTACCACAGCATCCACGCCGCCGATTTGCATTTTATCTGGCGCTACCTTAGAACGACCGTCGATGCCGACATATGCTGATTCACGCCCTGGTATCTCTATATCGGCGTGCGCATCGATGACTATCGAATTGGCGTGGATGCACTTCGCTCGAGATCGCTCTTGGTCAGTAGCGGGAGTATCGACTCTTGACATGACATGTTCCCTCTTTTTCTCAAAATGCAAAGATTTTGTTTTTGAAGGAATCTATTCTAGCTGGAATAAAGTCTAGCGGTAAACGGGGAACCCTACCTCGGTTAGAGCAAACATTGAATGCGTAATCGCCGACGCCTTTGTTTCCACTGAGATCGGGGAAACAAAAGCATCGGGTTTCTAATTGATCACACCATCATCGCTTCTCCTGGCAGCCTTTTGCTGAGAAGGCTCACCAAAGCTGAATTCCATAACTGTCAGGGCGAGGCCTATAGACAATAAAATAAACACAAAAACAGCCACGTATAACAAATTTTCAGCAATCATTATTGGTTCATCCTGTTGGCGAGGCTAGACAATTTAAAATAAATCCCGAAGGCGAGAATGGATGGCACCCAAATGGCGGTGAACAACCCTTCTGTTTGGTAACCCTCGAACCAAAGCAGACCTGAGACCGCAAAAGACACTGCTACTGCGAGCAGGATGAATAAGTCGGACAGTTTAAACATGTTTTCTCCCTTATTTGATCAGTGGTGTTAAGCCGGTTAATGTTCCGGATGATTACCTCTAGTTTTGATGAAACCCTACGGCCGCAGACAATAGCCCGGCAATCGTCACGGAGGCTGGAATACGCATACCAACGACGCCAAAGACATCAATCATCGAGGGTACTATTCCGAGGAGTCCAAGCGGAAGCCACAGAAAGAATGGCGCCGCGATCGCGACGCCAAACCAACCAGCGATAAGAAAAAATCGACGGTTCCCAACCGTTTCATTTTTGTGACTGGATCCCGAAGCGCGCGCTCTAACGATATTTATCTCTTCTTCCATTTTTCTCCGCAAATTTTGCGCTCAATTGACATCGGCGATAATCGCTGTGTCACAGAAGATATACGAAGACAGTGCACCGACGGTTCACAATGCATTGATCCTGACACCATTACGTTTTACCAAGCGCGGAGCTAACGAGTGATTGACGGCGGGGAGAATAGGTAACTGCAGATTCGAAACTTGCGCTGTAGGTCTTTCTAAAACGCAACGCTCACATCAATGCGAGCGACCAAATCGGACAACTATTAAGAAAATATTAATCGTTTGAGGTTTAGACGTTTCGATCTCTTCAAGCGAACACATGTTTATTCGTGATCGGTTCGCACTTGCAGCATCAACACGCCATCTAGGTTTTCGGATAGTGCAAATTCAATAGGACGGCAACAGACCTGACAATCCTCCACATATTGCGTATCTGCTTCACCCGGGTCGATCAAGACGCCAATTGACTCTCCGCAATAAGGACATTGAATATCACGCTCTTCAAGCACAGACATTCCGCTAGCCGACTAGACTCACGGCACCATTGACCGCCATGACTGCTAGCATTAGTGAACCTAACAGAAACAAGCCAAACCTTGGCAGCACAGGATTAACGGTTGATTGAACGATGCTGTGAATCACTCGAAGAGCGACATAACCCCAAGCAAGATAAAGGTTCAACCCTTCTCCAAGCCCAGCCATCGCGAGCACCAACGCGCAGGCGTAAAATATCGTAGGCTGTTCTAACAGGTGGTTATAGTTATCCGCTTTCCACTGGATTTCCTTAGGCAACTGCGCGGCGAGCTGGTCTGTTCGTTGAGCTGCTTCAGGTCCAAGGTTGGCCGCAGCAATCGCCGGTAGGCGCAGCGCAATCATCCAAACCATCTGAACCAGCGTCCAGATGACGAGACATAATATTGGTAACAATATCGGTGAAGAAGAAAGTAGTGAATTCATAGTATTCCCTCCGAAGTTCAAATGCAGCAAAAGTTGAAATGGGCGCATGAATAGCATGCACTATAACCCACTGACATGTACAAACTTTATTCAGGTCTCTTTAATCTGGGATAAAGGGCTCACATCCAGGGGGACTATTCGACTGGGTGTTACTTCGCGGTGCGCCGCCGTTGCAACAAACCACTACCGACCTAACCCAACGTCTAAGATGCCTGCGCCAGGCGCATCTTACCTCGGAGATCTTTTTCAAACTGGTGGGGATAATCATTCGGGCCAAGTCCCTTCAATCGCTCGAAACCAAGCGTCTCAAAGTAGGACACGGAAACCCCTTCAGCTTTCATCAACACCGTCTCGAGTTGATTCTCCGCAGCCCAACTAAACCCCAGCTGAATCAGCTGCTTGCCTATACCGTGACCACGAATGATAGGCAACACGAACAACCCATGCAGTAAGCCTTTCGCTGGTGCGAAACAAAGATCCATCACTGACACGCCCAGAATGTCGTTACCGCGTACACACACGAACAAGTCAAAGTGATCAAAATCCACTAGGTCATATTGCATGACTGGTACTGCCCGACGTTTAAGCCGATTTGGCAAAGGCCAATTCATCACTGCCAGTTTTATGAGTCTGTTTATCGCGTCAAGGTCTGATGCTCGCGCTCGTCGGTAATCTGCTGACAATTTATACATACGGATCTTACGCTAGGAATGCGACCTTGGATTCAAAAACACGCGGGCGTGCGAGAAAGAATAATATCGCTGGTTGTCCAATCCGCTCCGCGGTGCCAGAACAATGATCACAGCACTTAAGTTCAAGTCCGGGTTATGCGCTTATTTTCTCCTCACAAAACGCGCCTAGCCCTCTGTGCATAAGAGACAAGCCACTGCAGGTTGCACAGGTGAGCATTCGTCATATCGGCCTGACATCGACTTTCTTTGGCGAAGCGCATTGAGAAGTAAAGGCAGGAAAGATGGCTATGACCAACTGCTCGCTGGATTAATCCTGCAGGGGCTGATGCTGCGGCGTCGAAAAATTTTACAACATTCAGTCGAGGTGTCGGAGAAATTTACCAAACCATTGATTCTTCTATCATTTTTGACTTGGTACGAATATTGCTCCTCCTATTATTCACACTTTATGGGTTAGTTTTTCGATGAGTAATATAAAAAAAGCGATTGTATTTTTGGCCGGGATTTCGATGTACGCGTCGGCACATGCCGTTCCTGTTTTCTATTCCGGCACAGGTAATTATTACGAATACGTATCAGACAGCGTGCTCAGCACTGATGCTCAGGCAGCTGCCGCCGCCAACAGTTATTTGGGGGCGACAGGTTACCTAGCAACGATATTGGATGCCGGCGAGAATACTTTCATCACCAATTTGATCAGCGGCCCCGCATGGATCGGGTTGAGCGACGCTGCGATTGAAGGTGAATGGCGATGGGTTGATGGACCGGAAGCCGGCGACTTGGCTGTGTACACCAACTGGGCTGCAGGGGAGCCGAACGACTATGTACGCGGGGAAGACTATACGCAAATCAGAACGAATGGTACGTGGAATGATCACGGTCTACCAAACTTCCCCACTTATCGCCATGGCTACGTCGTGGAATATTCTCCAGTCCCCGCTCCTACAACACTTGCCCTGCTCGGTATAGGCTTAGCTGGTTTTGGTTTCATCCGCCGCAAACACCTCCCGCAAGATTAAGTCTTCGCGTCGAGCGCTGTTTTGTTTCATCAGCGACCGAAATTGGGGTCAAGTACAGCGGCCCCTTCACGGGTCGCTGCACTCCACGCTATTATTGATCGATGTTAGGCATGCGAAAACACTCAGACGGCGCTGCCCTCTAACGCAAGACCACGGCTAGTCATTTTTTAGCCAAACTCGACTCAGTATCATTGCTGCAACCACTGCCCACCAACCCACGTTAATCGGATTTGAAAACAAGCTGAACGACGGTTGTCCACTGGCGCCGTAGGCCTCAATAAACTGCAGAGCATTAGGATTTTCCGTGCCAACCATCTGCAGAGATAGCGCCGTAGATTCAAGGTTGAACATCAAATTACCGCCAACCGTTAACCCATTAAATATGATGCCGACGGCAAAAAGGGTAACGAGTATTTTTGCGACTAAGCTGCCTCCCTCTGCGGCAGTCTGGTTTGCCGCCCTGAAAGCTACCCAGACCATAAAAAACACTGCCGCTGTATATATGGCATTACTAATCAAAAAACCCGTCAAAACTGACCAAACTTCGAATTCACTCATTTTGCTCACTCCTAATTGATGTCAGCTCAGACTAAAATAGCGCTACAAAGGCGGTCAATAATAGTTCGATATTCGTATAAAACTGCCACAACATCCCCTCACAGAGATGTCGCCAGACTAATTACTGAGTTAGCGTGCACTTGTCTGTGTCGACTCGGTGATTTGTTTGAACGGGCATCGCTCTACACCGAGTGAACCTATGGCGCCTTTCTGGCCGGTCTATGCGTGCGCTTACCCACGAGACTAATCGAGACCCGATTCGAAAATTTCTGCATGGTGTGTCAACATAACCACCCCCCGCTTCGTTGTTCGATTAAAACTCTACCCAGGGTCTTATCTCAACAATCCGGCAAGCAACTTTGGCGCCTTAGCAAAGCCTATAACGGCGGCAGGACGGAGGGCTGACTCGAGCGGATATGGTAATGTATGAATACCCCCGTGAACTCGAACCCTTCCCGGAACAGGTATCTCAGCACTCAACCAATCCTGGACGGCAAGTAATGCGTTTAAACATTTAGACTGCTCTGGGCTGAAAGTCTGAACCTGCATCGCCGCCGCACCGCCAAACGCCGCATCAAACACAGGGTGGTCCAGCGAGCGTGTTTTTGTGATCGCCGCGGTATTCGCGGACACGCGCAGGGGATCAACATTGTCAGTATGAATCTGTCCGTGCGCGGCCCAAGCCTCCGCCGCGATGACTTTGCACAAATATTGCGCAGCTTGGTAACTCGCACCTTGAATACTCACAACGCTACGAATTGTCGAACGGTCACCGAATTGTGCAGCACCACCAAATTTACCTAGCACACCGAAAGTATCGAGCAGACTCTCCCATTTAGGTCGCAGTGCTAACCGCTGTTCTAGTAAGACTTTATCACTGGCCTGCAGCTCTGATGGCGTCGTGGGTGACACTAACATCGTGACGCTCGCAATCAGTTCAGAAGGCATGGCATTGATGATCGCATTCATCACACCTGTTAATCGTAACTCACGGGCTTGCCCTGGGGCATAGGCATACAAACAAATGTCACATGCCGAGCCCGCAGAGAACTCAATAATGGTCGACAGCAACTCTGCCGGTTGAGTTAACAAGTCAACATTTCGGCTTGGATAATGCAGGATGCCAGAAAATTCTGGATTCGCTTTCATCTCCTTAGGCGGTGCAGCTTGATCTAACCAGAGCACCTCTGCGCCCATTGCCAAAAAGTGACGCGTAGACGCCATCTCGGCCGCAGCACCAACCACCACCACCTTTCGACCCCTGAGTGACAACCCATTGTCGTTTTCAAGTCTCTTTGCAATCGCGGCAAGGCTATCCGACGCAGCTGCAGTAATCACATTATCTGTTACCAAAGTCTTCCCGAGTGCAGCAAAATCTAGCCATAGCTTGTCGCCATATTCGAACGCCGGCGACCATAACGAACTACCTTCGCCTACGACAACTTCACACGGCAGAGCCGCGACCGGTTGCTGCAAATATTCATGCAGATTCTGTTGCTGATCGACGTCCCACACCAAATTGTCTTCGACGACTTTAGATAACTGCCGAGCAATTGCATGACGTTGGGGGCTGCATAATCGTTGCGCTTCGAATTCCGGTAGTCGTGAGACGTAATGCTTGCGAAAACTATCCGTTGATATTAGCCAATCTCTCAACCTCGGTGTGGGATCAATTTGATCACAGACAAGGGTCAGAGCTTCATGAAAAATACCTGCCGCGCTTTTGTTGTTCTTGAGCACCACGCCACTTTTCACTTTACTCATTCGGCTTTACTCATAAGGGTTGACTCATAGGGCTTTGCTCACCGTGTTGATATTGTTTTAGTTTGATACCGATCGTGACCGAAACACAAGTAGCACGCTAGACATAAATTGTTGCAGTCTGATTTAAACGCCAGCATAGCAAGGATCGTAACAAGCCTAGCCCGAATCAACGCAAGATGAGGACACCAATAAATAGGCTATTGGAAGATGAACACCTATTATCGCCAGCGGCAACGACGGACTCGCCCCTTCTTTGTTCAATAATTTTTTTGATTTCGCAAAGCCACCTTATAAACTTTAGCGCCTACCCTCAGATGAAACATTGGGGCTGCGTAATCATGTCGCGTCCGTGTTATTAAAGATGGGTACGTGACCTCTCGCCTTGGCATGGTCGTTTCGTACAAGGGTCTGATGTTGAAGTCATTCGTTAATCGCAGCAGGCCCGCACTTAGGCAACTCTAGGTCGCGATTTGAATCGACTGCTAGACACTCGACCAAGTCAGTTGCTAAGAATGTTTATTCTGCTTGGCAATCGCGGGCTGCCGCTGGTCGATTCTGTTTATTTCATCGTTCAAAGTGCGTGCAGCCTTACTGGCAGCTCTATAATCCCTCGTACGAAATTTGAGCGTCCCCTAGTCGGCGCGGCGACAACTTCGACGCGACTGAATCGTTTCATGATTTCTTCCCATACAATGCGTAGTTGCATTTCAGCGAGACGATTACCCATGCATCGGTGTATGCCGAACCCAAATGAAAGATGGTGTCGAGCAGAAGGTCGGTCAATAATAAATTCATCTGCACGATCAATCATGCTTTCATCCCGATTTCCAGAGACATACCACATGACAACTTTGTCACCTTTACGAATGTGTTTACCGCCTAGTTCTGTGTCTCTTTTAGCGAGTCGGCGCATGTGCAAAAGTGGCGTTTGCCAACGAACGATTTCCGAAACCATATTAGGTATCAAAGCGGGATTATCTCGCAATTTTTGATACTCATCGGGGTGCTCATTGAGGGCGAGTATGCCGCCCGAAATCGAGTTTCGCGTTGTATCGTTACCACCGACAATCAGCAGCATAAGGTTGCCGAGAAAGACTTCTGGTGTGTCCACCATATCCTTTGTGTCATCGTTATTAATCAACATAGAAATCAGATCGAATTTTGGTGGCTTGTCTTTTCGCTCATGCCATAGTGCAGTGAACTTCTGCAGGCACTCTCCAAGACTGCGACTTCGTTCCTCCTCACTAACACCATCGTTGCCGGTCAATTCCGGTGTCGCGATCGCCAGATCCGACCAATAGGTGAGCAAATGACGCTCTTCAAATGGAAAGTCAAAAATCGTTGCGAGCATTTGGGTCGTCAACTCCACAGAAACTTTCTCGACCCAGTTAAAAGTTTCGCCTACTGGCAGCCCGTCAAGAATAGAGGCGGCACGCATGCGAATGATCGGTTCTAGTTCGGCGAGATTACTTGGTGCTACGACGTTTTGCACAGCTTTGCGCTGAACACCATGAATGGGTGGGTCAGACTGGATAAAATTGGTAAGAGGAATATCTTCCGAGTGATCACCAATCAGGATCGAAGGCTCCGAGGAGAAAATTTCATGATGGCTATCAACGTACTGAATGTCGGCAAACTTGGTAATTGACCAAAAAGGCCCGAATGGACTATCTGCCAAATAATGTACCGGATCTTCCTCGCGTAATCGGCGAAAGAAAGCATCGTGGAGATTGTGCTCGTATAGCGTGCTGTCAGACACATCTATTTCCGCTAGTGGGATATCATTTGGATTGGCGCGTGCTTGTTCTGACATTTCACTGACTAAATTTTCGACGCTCATTTTTTTCTCCTCTTAAGATCAAACACTTAATCAGAATCATTTGCCGTCGCAAGTGGTATGAGTTGATCACTTCCAATTGCTGTTGCGATGTTCTGGTGGTAGTAGATTAACGCTGGTTCATTTCGACCAAAAATAAGATGAGGTAGCGCCCCACTCATTAAGTTGCGGTGGATCGCGATGCTTTGTGGGAAATCCTCTTCGGTGGTTACCTGCCACACCAAATCAACATTCAGTTTCGCTTTACGCTCTGCCTCACCATCCATGGGATTTGGCCAGAAAACGTTAAGCTCAATGCGACAACGATTGGCGCCATCAACGGGGTAAACTGTCCAAAACTGAATATGATCTACCTGATGCGTGAGGAGCACATTCGGCGCTAGCAAATATTCTGTCGTGCAGTAAGGTAGAACGACCCCTTGATCAGACCGAGTTTTTTCGAACTCCTTATCGATGGTTTTTCTTGCTGAAACTAGGTGCACAACTTTACCCAATTGATCTACCAACGTTGAGTTAGAGTAATAGAAAGGACTAATGGTCTCCTTGTGCAACGAAGATATATGGTAGGTTTCAGCAAAACCATCAAGAAAAAACTTGTAGTTGCATGGCAGTTCAGTGCTTCGGCTGTCAATATATTTGGTTTCAGAGATCTTGTAATTTTCCATGTCGGGCAGTGATGCACCCATTATTGCTTGTACTTTCGATTCAATATCGTCGCCTTCGAGTAAGACAAAAATCAAGCCGGCGATCTCGTAGCAAGGAAGCTCGGCCAAACGGTCAAAGCAATCATCCGCAGCAGCGAACCCGTCATGGCTGTTGGGGCGGGCGATTATTTCGCCATCTAAGCCCCAGTTCCACGCATGAAAGGGGCATGAGAAAGACCTCTTGTGGCCTTTCCCTTCTACAATTCTAGCTCCGCGATGCCGACACGCGTTAATATAAGCCCGTGCATTATCTTCTCGATCTCTAACGAGCAACAAACTGGTGTCCATAGCCTCGTGTGTGAGGTAATCACCTTGACTAGGAATGTGAGGGGTCAGCGCGACTAGCAGCGGTCGCTGTCTAAACAACATCTTTATTTCTAAGGCGTTTTGCGCCTCGCTAGTGTAGTGAGACGCAGGCACTTTTAAGCTATATGGTGACAAATCCGTCGTGCCATCGTTTAGATGTCGACGCAGGCGTTCGAGCTTCCGGCTCTGCTCATCCCTATTCACTTCATAAGCTCCTGTTACGATGCTGGCATTAGAGTTTAACAATAACGCTCGGAGAAGGTAGTACGAATTATCCACGTTGACCTATCAACCGCGAAGTATCTTTTTAGCGGGGCACTCCCATTAACGATCGCGTTTGGTGCCGAACGGGCTTAGGGTTTATCATCCCTCCATCATCAATACTATGGAGAGTTAAGTGACAAATTTTGGTTTGGTTATGTTTCCCGCCGACTATGCAATCGCCCCGTCTGAATTGGCCGCGGCAGCGGAGCACAACGGCTTCGAGTCATTGTTTTTCCCAGAACATACGCACATTCCTGCCAGCCGATTGTCTCCTTGGCCAGGCGGTGCTGAATTACCCAAGGAATACTGGCATACCCATGACCCTTTTGTGAGTCTGGCGGCTGCCGCTGCCGTTACCACGAATCTGAAAGTCGGCACGGGTATCGCTCTGGTCACCGAGAGAGACCCGATTCTTATGGCCAAACAGGTCGCAACGCTTGACCACATCAGTAATGGTCGATTGATTCTTGGCATTGGTGCCGGGTGGAATGCTGAAGAGATGGAGAATCACGGCACGCCGTTTGCCAGCCGTTGGAAAGTGCTACGGGAGCGTATTCTCGCCATGAAGGCGATCTGGACAGAGGAAGCAGCTGAATTTCATGGCGACTTTGTTGATTTTGACCCGCTGTGGTCCTACCCAAAGCCAAAACAGGCGGGCGGGCCGCCAATCCTGATGGGTGCTGCGTCGCAATACATGCATAAGCGGATTGCTGAGTACTGCGACGGCTGGTTTCCAATCTATCAGGACCAAGCACGAGCTGCCGCCGCTGGGGCTACCGATTATTCGGAAAGCATGCGTCTCACCCGCGAAGCATGGGACACTGCAGGGCGCTCAGGCAGCCCGAATTTCACCATTTTCGGTGTCGGACACGACCCGGCAGCTGTTGAACGCTGCCTAGCGCATGGCTTTGATCGCATTGTTTTTGCGTTGCCGCCAGCTGGGGCTGATGAAGTGTTACCGATGATAGAGCGCTATGCGGCTTTAAAAAAACAATTTGAGACCGCTTGATTGACTCGCGCGCCCTAAAAAGCTTCGCTGCTTACCCGCGAGCCTAAATAGTCAAGCTGAGGCTACCCAACCTGAGTGGAACCCGTAGGGTACTCTGAACGGCATAACAATTCTTGTCACTGGACCTGCATCAACGTTTTTTGCATCCAGAATCACGCACTCGCTTTGGTTATTGCTCTCGTCGTGAACAAAACTAATCAGGTAGCCATCGTCTTCACTACTCGCGTTGACTCTAGGCGCAAACACAGCTTCGCCACCAAAACGCTGTTTGCCCCACTTGTAGACCTCGGTTGTGTCTGATTCGTTATCGAACTTCAGCACACCGTCGAAGGAAAAAGGTCTTATGGGGTTAAACACACCTGCATAGACATAGCGGGTTGGATGGCAGGCGTAAGTGTCGTTAACCCTTGTAAAGTCGCAGGGGGTCTCACTGAGTGTCCGCTCCAAAACTTCACCGGTCTTAAGGTTGATGCGCCATTCGTACAATTTCCCCTGATTTTCGGCCAGGTTGTTGCCTTGTGTGGTGCCAGCGCCAGCGATGTCTGCGGTCTTTGAACGTGAAGCCTGCAGAATCACTTCGTCTCCTTCATCCCAAGCATTTGCTGTGTGAACAACCACGCCTGTTTTCACATCAAACCAACGTACATCAGCGTCAGTGCCGTATCGTGGCATGACGCCAATTCTTGATCCGTGCTCTGGTTCAAAACCCAGCGCTGGCCCGCCAGACATTGCGCGCTCGATATCCAAAGTGATTGGAAAATCCAAAAACAGACTGTACTTTTCGCTTACCGCAAAATCATGCATGAATACCGGCTTAGGAATAGTAACAGGCGTTGTATGAACCAATTCGCCTTTAGCATCAATAACAGAATAGGTGACGTAGGGTGCTTGAAAAGCATAGCCGTAAGTCATCATTTCGCCGCTTTTCGCATCTACTTTAGGATGAGCTGTGAACGAGTGTTGCAGCTTGCCTCCGAAGTCCGTTGGTCCTGTTGTTTCTAATCCTGGCAGCTCGATGACCGTAGGCTCTGATGCTTCATGCAATGCATACAGCGTTTTGTTGTGGAATGTGAATGCAGTGTTTGCAAGGTTCTTACCATTAGGAGCGCCCTCCGGAACGCGAGAGGGCGTTGGGTCCAACATGGAATTCATGCCTTTGTAAACCCAGTCACCGCGTTCTTGCTCCAGCTTGAACCCTTCGTTCTGCACAAATCTATTTCTGTAACGCGCCGTGCCGTTTGAGAAAGCAATCGCGTGAATCATGCCATCGCCGTCGAATGTATGGTAGGCCTCTTCGCTGAATACGTAGACCGGATTGGGTCCCACTCGGAGGAAGTGGCCGTCGAGATCATGAGGTATCTCGCCAATGACTTCCATGTCTGTGGCGTCGCGTTCTTCTGAGATCGGACTGAAGTTACCATCCAAAAAGAAATTGGATGAAGGTGCGCCAGCGGTGACCTGTGCCATAGTTTATGCTCCTAATTTTTTCGTCGTCATTCTAGAGTATCACGTCAACTTTGATCTAGTGTCATCATTGTATCTCTCCAACAACTGCGGGTCGGTTATACAACAAAATACCAGAGTAAAAAGATGTCTCTTCGCGTTTTGCACTAGCCGCTCCACTTGCGATGTGGACCAACAAACGTTTATGTAAACTTACTCAAAAGTCTATTGATCTTGCTTGCGCTATTTAAGTATATTCTACTCCTCCCATTAACCTTGCTCGTTGCGTGCTGAAGAAAATTTTGCTTACATTCTTAAAGAAACAAAACTTCATTAGCTTTTTTAAAGCCAGTCAAAAAAAACACAAAAGAAGGAAATTGTTTAGTGTCTAGCTTAGACAGAATCGACTTTATTATTACTGTATGCGAAGCCGATATGGCACTGTCCTCCGCTGAACGCGAGCGACTCTGCGATCTTCTCTGGCATATGGCGGCTAAAGATAATCCGTACGTTGTGCGAGAAATCCCAACCATCAAAACCATGGGGCACCAATTAGACCTCCTAGGTTTGATCAAGGATAAAACCACAACAATTTCTGCGATGATGGATAAAGCAGATTTTGAAGGAGATACTTCACTGAGGTCTGTCAGCTGCATTGATGCACTGAAAGACGTCAGCCTTGAGGAATACTTTTTCTGGGTAGGACTTTGTTATCTAACCCTCGCTGCGGACCACCAAGAAGACCCGATTGGCAAGAAACTAGAAGAAGCAGAGATTTCTTGCTTAAAGAAAATTATTAGTGCAAACGAAGCGCTCAAAAAAGAATCTTTTGTCGCTGTAGTCAACCATTCCGTCAAAGTTTTCAAAAACTTGTTATAACGCCAGTTTCTTCGTCCTACGACCGCCATTTTCTATCTCTAACACTTTACGAGGATATCAAATGTCCAACATAGATTTAGGGGCTAAAGGATCAGGAATACACGCTAAAAGCCTTTTTACACACGCAAGCATACCGGAACGGCTCTGCGCTGACGTTGTTAGTCTAAACGAGGGTGCTATCGCTGCCGGCTTGCTCTCTGACCGCACTTCCTCTGATCAACCTAAAGATGCTGATGCAGCGTGCTTTGATAAAAACGGATTACGCCACCTACCTCATCACTGACAGAATGATCTTCTATCGACATTAGACTATTATACAACTAATATAATTAACTGTTGATTTCAGCAAGACGCCGCTCGCGAGCGGAAGGAAGATAGAGTTAACAATACACATTGGAAAATCGTTATATCTAAGTTTGTGTCGAAGAGGTATCGCAAACGAAAAATCTGGAAATGATTCAGACTTTGAAAAGATAATTGAACATCTTCCGAATACTTACGAAGAACTATTGAATCAGAACTTTTGAGAAAAGAAGCAAGCTACCAACCGGTGTACTTGAAAGCCATATTTAGCCAAAATTTTTCGACTACTCCTAATATGTCTGGAGCACCGAGTAAGACACATGCTAGAGAGTACTTAGTATAGAACCAAGATCATAAAGTCACCGAAACTCTTAACCATTAGGGCTAACAATATGCCAAGCAATAACGATGTTACGCTTTCCCAAGGTAGCAGCGCATACACGGACCGAGTGCCGCGAAGCCTGAAATTTTTTTACGCAATCGGTGCCTCAGCAGAAACTATTTTTGGCGTTGCATTTAACGCATTTAATTTCTTTTTCTATACCAACATTATGGGTGTTCCCGGCACGCTCGCCGGACTGGCCATTACTATTGCGCTTTTTTTTGATGCAATCTCTGACCCACTGATCGGCGCTTGGTCTGATCGATGGCGATCAAAGCTAGGTAGGCGACACCCTTTTATGTTTGCCGCGCCCCTGCCCGTGATGATTTGCTTGTTCTTTATCTATTCTCCGCCAGCGGCTCTTGGTGATATCGGTCTGTTCCTGTGGCTTACAGTGCTGACTGTGCTTATGCGCACTAGCATCACCTTGTTCCACGTCCCGCATCTCGCATTAGGTGCAGAACTGTCTGCGGATTTTACTGAAAGAACCCGTATCATGAGCCTAAACACCCTATTAGGGGGAGTTGGCGGATACGGCACCTATGTGTTCGCGCTCACATTCTTTTTCAATAAGACCCCCGAATTCGATAACGGTTTGCTGAACGCCGCGGCTTACCCAAGCCTTGCTATTTCCGCTGCGTTTTTGGGTGGCACAGTGATGTTCGCTTCTACAATGTTGACACTCAAGGTAATCCCTTTACTACCCCCTATGCATGACAGCGTCGAACGATTTAACTTTTCCAGTTTCTTACTTGACCTAAAATCCGCATTGACCAATCGAAATTATTTGATGTTATTAATTGGCTATTTGCTACTTAGTGCAACACTAGGAACTAGAGACACGATTGGTTTACACATGAATACCTACTACTGGGAATTAGTGCCGAGCCAAATTCGGTATTTTGCAGTCGCAGGGCTAATAGCCACGCTTTTTGGCTACGCAGTGACCGCCCCTTTACATAATCGCTTTGAAAAAAAGCCGGTACTTATCGTCGGACTAATCTTCTTGCTCATTTTTGCTACCGCGCCTGTTCTGCTGCGCATTTTGGGGTTGTCTCCTGAAAACGGTTCCGATGCTTTAGTGCCCATGCTGATGACTTTTTATCTTTTAACACTTATCTTTGGCGTGATTCTGCTGATCAGCGCTATGTCAGCCTTGGCAGATATTGCTGACGAACACGAACTCAACACCCACCGGCGCCAAGAGGGTATTTTCTATGCTGCAAGATCTTTTTTTGCCAAAGCTTCGTCGGGCTTAGGGCACCTGCTCGCCGGCATAGCTATCGACCTAATTGATTTTCCTGTTGGCGCAGAACCTGGCACCGTGGACCCTGACACAGTCTTCCGCCTGGGCGTAATCGACGGGCCAATCGCCGTTATCCCTGGCATCATTGCCGTCTTCTTTTATTTACAATATCGGCTTACAAGAGCCCGACACGAAGAAATTCAGGTTGAACTAAGCAAGCGAAGAAGCGCGAGTACCGTGACCATGGGTTAAGGGAGCATCACAGGCTTAACCACCCACTCGCCAATGGCATTTCAAGCGGTTTAAGTTGCGGTGACACCAATCGTCGCTACATGACCTTCGGTAACTCTGCGGCAGCCACCACCTGATCGCACTTTTCAAACAAATGTTGAGTTTCTTTTACTTTTTAAATAAGCTCAATTTCCACCCCATGCTCAATCATCACGATGTACTCATCGCCGACATTTCAACCCATGCGAAAGGCTGCGAAGAAGCGGTATGAACACATACTCGCAACAGCCAGAGAAATCATCCTAGAGCAAAGATCACTCAGCCAGCTATCGATTCGACGGCTAGCAGAAGAGTCGGGTATTTCAAGGGTGTCGATCTACTATTTCTTTGACTCCACAAACCAAATTTTTCAAGTACTTTACGACCAAGCTAGGGATGACTTACAAAACTCTCTCGTTAGCATAATTACCGCTCCATCCCTAGACTGGAAAGAAATCGTGGCGCGGGTGATGAATCAAGTCATTGAGTACTATCACGAAAACCCGGTAGCTATGGTTTTAAGCCTAACGCCGATCCACTTTGAAGAAGTTGATCAGCAAAACCGCGCCTATGCCACGGTGCTACACCGTCACCTAGTGACCCTGTCGGTGTGGGAAGACGACCAACAAACGCTTTCCGCCTGTGAAATTGCGGTGGATTTGGTCGATGCAGTTCTACGAAAATCATTTATCCAACATGGCTGTATTACTGAGTACTACCATCAGCAAGCACTTATCGCCTTCACTAACTATTTTGAGGCAGCGGCGATCAAATCATCTATTTCACCCAACACAAAAGTAGAAATATTATGACGATATCCAAAAAGTTATTTCGAAGTGGTCCTTACGCGGACTTTTTTAGCCAAGGCGTTCAGGTAGGAAATTCGCTGCACATGGCGGGACAGGTGGGTACAGATGCAGCTGGTGTTGCACCGAATGATCTTGTCGAGCAAATGTCGCTCGCCTATGGGCATGTGCAAAATGTACTCGCTGAGTTCAACGCCACAATGGACAACATCGTTGATGAAACTTGGTTCGTTACTGATATTGAAGAATGCATGGGGCAGGTCGAAGCCCTATTCGCTGAGCGACAAAGACGCTATGGAAAAATCCCGGAAGTGAGCCAAACCCTCGTTCAAGTGGCTGGTCTGGTCGACCCCTCTTTCAAAATCGAAATAAAGTGTATCGCCATCACTGACTAAACCCCAAGGGAGAATACCGATGCCCCAACTTCAACATTTACCGGCGGATGCCGATGCAGAAAAGATTGTAGCGGCCATAAAGACAGATGGCGCTGTTATCCTGGACGGTGTCATTAGTCCCGAATTTGTGGCTGCCTTGCGCGAAGAAACTGATCCCTATATGGACCATACAAGTGACGGAAGAGATAGTTTCGCAGGGTATAAAACTACCCGTACGGGCGGTCTCATGGTGAGATCGGCTAAATGTCGCGACCTGATCGAGCACGCCACGATTCTTAATCCCTGCCGCATGTATCTCGCGCCTTACTGCGAGCGCGTGCAACTGCATCTAAGCCAGATTATTCGTATACGCCCAGGCGAAACCGCACAAACTATCCATCGAGATCGCTGGGCTTGGGGCGCTCACTTGGCTCATGTAGAACCCCAGTTCAACACTATTTGGGCTTTGACAGACTTCACCTCTGAAAACGGTGCAACGCAGGTAGTACCGGGAAGCACGTCTTGGCCGGATGATCAAAAAGCTGAGCCACATCAAGTAACGCAGGCTGAGATGAAAGCTGGCTCCGTACTAATCTACTCAGGCTCAGTATTTCACGGCGGGGGCAAGAACAGCAGTGACGGTGACCGCATTGGTTTAAATATTACCTATGCACTTGGTTGGTTGCGGCAGGAAGAAAATCAGTACCTAAGTTGCCCTCCAGAGCTAGCAAAGGATCTTAACCCTACTTTGCAAGAACTTGCGGGGTACGCAATGGGGCAATATGCCTTGGGGTACTACACTCCGCCCGGCGCTCCTGGTGAAATGCCAGAAGTTGTGCCACCGGAGTTCGCCCTAGGCATCGACACCGACGGCTCTACTTTGGGCGGCATGGGTGACCAAGCCGCGCTCAAAAAGACATTGGATATAGGGAACAACTAACTTATCCACTTGCCGTTGATTTCTATGCGCTAACAGGTTCGCTCGGTTCTGCGCCCATAAGATATAGACGATCAAAATCCTACTAACACTCATGCCGCCAACATGCTCGAACTCGAATGCGTGTTGGAGTCGCTGAGTCTAGGCTAAACGTGCCGAGCACTGACTTGTCTGACTTGGACCTGCCGCCCTGCTCTCACCCAAATTAGAAGACGCTAGTAGTCTGCAATTTGCGACGATCTCTCAAATCTAAGGTGCAATCTGGTGATGACCTCCCCAGCTCCGCTACAGCTTGTTTGTCAAGGCGTCTTTTGTTAGTGTGAATTTCGTCGCGCGACTTTACGTGTGGGGCAAACAGCTAGAAGTTATGAGGTATCACGCAATAAAAAAATAATCAGGAGTCCTTATGAGCTTTAATCAAATTATGCCCGCACTGGGTGTTCTCGTGGCAATCATCTCTGTATTTGTGCCTTTGGAGTGGTGGCCTTTAATACTGTTAGCCATCGGTCTAATACAAGGTTTTGGAGCACCAGAAGAAGATCCCACAACCATACTCATGGTGGTGGTCGCCGCAGTCGCTTTCCCCACCATTGCAAATAGCTTAGACGCAATTCCTGTGGTAGGCGGATATCTAAACACCATTATTGACCATTTCGCGATCGCCATCGGCGGTTATGCTATTGCCCATTTAGTTTGGGATCTGAAAAACAGGATCATGCCAGCAGCTGCTGATTAATCCAAAACAGGGTTGGGCGCTGAACAGGCGCTCAACTCTATGTTTTGCAAGCAGGTTTAACCCGTCAGCGTCAACGTCCCTCCCTGTCAGAAGACAGATCTATAATAAGCCTCAACGCCACCAAAGTTTGGGGGCAGGTCTATCACCCGTGACCTGTTCAGCTAGCGTATCGGATCTGTATAACCTTCCATTGATCATGACATGACTCACGTCATCTGAGTATTCAATGTTTTCCAATGGGTTTTCCCTCAAAATCACCAGGTCAGCAAGCTTACCAGCTTCGATAGAACCTAGATCTGCATCCATGCCGAGGTACGATGCCGGATGAATAGTCGCCGCTGATAACGCCTGCATCGGAGACATGCCGCCACGCACAAAGCTCCACATTTCCCAATGACTCGCCAACCCCTCGCGCTGACCATGCGCTCCAATATTGACCGTCACCCCGTTATCCAACAACGTTTTCGCCACAGCAGCAGCATCATCATCACGAAACTCTGATTCTGGCGCCATCACTCGCCGAACACTACGAGGTCTAAGCACTGAGGGTGGAACGAAATTCGAGAGTATCGGATGCTCCCAAACATTGTATTTCTGGTAGTAGTAGTCTTCAGATGTCAAACCGCCGTACGTAACCACCAGCGTTGGCGTGTACCCGACGTTGGTTGCTCGCCACAACTGGGTGACATCATCATACATTTTTAATGCGGGAACGTTATGTTCAATACCGGTGCTACCATCTACCACGAGGTTCATATCCATGTGGTACAAAGATCCTCCTTCGGCAACAACAAACATGTTCTCCTGGCGAGCAGCTTCAATAACCTGTTGGCGCTGTTCTCTGCGCGGCTGGTTGTAGTTTTTAATACTAATCGCACCCTGTGCTTTCAGGCGGCGAATGTGCGATAGCGCATCTTCAACCGAATCAACCGGCGCAAACCTACGACTCTTTGCACCGTAAACGATTTCACCAGTCGAGAAGATCCGCGTTGATAAAATTTGTCCGGTGTTTGTGTATTCGGCTGAAGCAAATGCGAGTTTTGCTGAACTGGACGGGTTGTGCTGGGTTGTTACCCCAAGCGCCAAATGCGCAAGCGTGTTCCAATTATTCTCAACAATGATCTCACCTTCGCCGTAACGACCATGCGCATGAGCATCAATAATACCGGGGATAATGGTCTTACCCTTTGCATCAACTATCCGGGCTCCAGCGGGCACTTCAACTTCATCAGACGCTCCGACGGCTTCAATACGGTTTTCACTGACGATGATTGTTCCTGATTCAATTACATTACGTTCAGCATTCATTGTGATGATACGGGCATGAGTCAGCGCCACTGTACCGCTCGGCTTTGCCGTTTCAAATTGCATCGACAAATTGATGATTTCAGTCGCGTTCTCTTCGGTGAATGGCGAATCACCCAGCGTAACTGTCGTCATTTCCGGCCCGGTGGACCAGCTAAGACTATTTTCGCTAGACCAATTCAAATAAATCCCACCATTTACACTCAGCTTTTTTGTCGGCAGCGAGTTTACTTCGGGGCCAAGCGGGGTTGAATTACCTGTCTGCTGCATCGGGCTAACAAACACCTGATAATGCTCTCGGAATGCCACCCACCTATTATTCGGTGAAACACGAAATTGAGTCGCCAGAAGGCCATTAGCCACCTCACGAACATTGTTGCCTGTCGCGTCCATCACAAACAAACCAGTCTTTGCTGTATCGCTATTACGTCCGGTTGGTCGTTTTCGATACGTAAAATAAATGTTTTCTCCGACAAAGTGCGCATCCGCACCATCCCGTCTCAGAAAGGTGTTTTCACCATTTTTTAGATTAAGCAGATAGAGACCCGGCCGTTCGCCAAAAGCACCGTGCCGAAGCCTACCGCCACTTAATTTTCTATACACTAGGTGTTCGCCATCACTCGAGATACTTGGCTCGACATAATGGCCCTTGGCTTCAATCAGCGTTCTAGATTTACCCTGCTTAAGGTCGATACGCTTCAACGTCGCAAGCGCATCATCATGCCAGTGCATATATACCAAATGATCGCTGTCGGGAGCCCAAACGGGATAGTATTCAAAACCGGTTTTATGCTCAGTCAGGCGCACCGGTTGTTCGTCGCCTTGCTTGATATAGAGCTTCCCTAAAGACTCAAACACAACCGCACTACCATCCGGAGATCTGGTCGCAAATCGAACCATCTTGGTAGAAAACGTGTCGGGCGATACCGCTATTGTTGGCGATGGCGCCTCAAAAAACTCTCGACTGTGTTGAATTCTGAAAGGAATTTCAACAGGCTCAGTGCCACCCAGTCCAACTCGCCAAATTTTACCGCTAGCCCAATAAACGATTTCATTCGAATCCGGCATCCAAGCCATGCTAGGGTAAAAGCCATAAACAGCCCAGGTTTCCTGCATATCAGGATCCAGCCCAGACACAATTAAAGACTCCACCCCCGTTTCTAGATTCTTAACAAAAAGACTTGAATCACCTCCTACTCGACGGATAAAAGCGAGACGCGTTCCATCGGGAGAAGGCGTTGGTCGTACCGACCCGCCGACACCCCTGACCGCCGTAGACACTTCACCGGTTCGGAGTTCAACGCGCTTAATTTGAAAAATTTCCTTATTACTGTCCTGACGATAGACGAACATATTCCCTGGAGACACGTTCTGGGTATAGTACAAATAATTGCCATCTGGGCTAAAAGCAGGTTCACCCAATTCTTTTTGGAAAGCGGGAGACGGTCTCTTGACAAGCTGAACGCCACCACTGGAGTCTTTATCGGATTCGACATGGTAGAGCCAAACCTCTCCGGTCCCGAGTGAGCGCGAAGTCGTAAAGTGTTTTCTTGCTGCAATGAATTGACTATCCGGGCTCCAGATCGGACTGTTTACTAATCTGAAGGATTCATACGTGAGCTGCCGCGACTCGCCCGATGCCCGGTTCATCACCCACAAATTGTCACCACCCGCGCGGTCGGATACATAGGCAATTGAACGTCCATTCGGGCTGTATTGCGGATGAATATCCCAAGCAATGCCCTCGGTGAGAGGTTTCGCATCTCCCCCGGAAATCGGCATTTCGTAGATATCTCCAAGTAGATCGAACGCTAGGTGTTCACCATCTGGAGATACCGTTAAACTCATCCATGTACCTTCATCGACATTGATATCAACGCTTGATGCATCAACGCTGAAATTCGGCTTGTCGACCGCCCAGATTTTCGATTCTTCTAGGGCCAAGGTGCTAGTCCCCCAACTGATCAGCAGGAAAAATCGAGCCCAATACCACAGACAGTAATTCATTATGCGTCGCCTTTTCATATCGGTCTTTGAAAGCATAGCGATATTAATCAAGTTATCAATTAATCCTTGTCGCAGTTCCAATAAACTCAAACTGACCCTGGGCATCCTAAACGGTATATTTCCAGTTTTTTGCTCACGACCGGCCTGTCAACGCGATGATGTTAGCTTGAACCCTCAAAGGCAGCCGAGTTGATCAGCCTGAATGATAACTGTTAGTCTAAAATGCGTTTTCCAAACATCATGGAGGTGACAATGAAGCAGCAGCGCGTAAACACCGGATGGGCATGGGCAAAAAAATTAAATATTCCAGCTGGTGCTAAGCTGGGCGATACGGTTTATCTCTCTGGCATCTGTTCGCTGGACGATGCAGGTAACGTAGTAGCAAAGGGCGATGTCTACGGCCAGTCGAAGCGAACTTTCGAGAATATCGAAGAGGCCCTGGGCTGCGCAGGCGCGACCATGGCAGACGTGGTTAAAATTACCACTTACCTGACTGATATCTCTACCTATAAGGATTTCGCCAGGGCCCGCACCGAAGCTTTCCCAGATGGCGTACCAGCCAGCACTGCTGTTGCTACCCCTGCCCTCGTCATGCCAGAGCTGTTGGTCGAGGTCGAAGCCATGGCAGTCATTGGTAGCGGTAGCTAATAGATGGCCTGAGTACGTGATAATGCTGTTCTGAAACCTTACTTTGCGGGAATTGATCAACGGCCGCTACCTTGATCCTGCTCTATAAGAGGACATAGCACGCCTAAAAGCCACCCGTGGAAATTCAACCAACCAAATCCATGCAGCAGCACTTATTCAACAGACTCTTCCTGGATGACGTGTTGTTCGTTGTAAAAACGCATATAAATCGCAAAGATCAAAGCGACAAGACCCATGAATCCAGCAAAAAACAAATGATAACTGGCGCCAACAAGCATCGTCGTGCCATCCGGGTACTGAATCACCTGATTGACCAGCGCGGTGAACAAATTACCCGCTGATATCGACAGGTAAAATAGTGCCATGACTAATGATTTCATGCTTTTTGACGCTTGGGTATACGAAAATTCCATGCAGGTAATCACAAGCAGAACCTCAGCCAAGGTCATCAGAAAATACGCCAGAAGCTGCCAGCCGATGTGCGGCGTGTGACCTAGCTGGATTTGTGCTTCACACCAGGCGGTAACCAAAAAAGGTGAGGCTGCTAGAAACATACCCATAGACATCTTGCGACCCGCGGTGAGGTCAAAATACCGCGCCATCAAAGGGTAGATATAATAAGAAAAAAGGGGAATGAGCACGATAATCAAAAAAGGATTCATCGCTTGAATTTGGGCGGGTAACAACTCATACCCCAAAATGAACCTATCCATCTGCATAGCCTGAAGCACCCAGGTGCTGCCCATTTGATCGAATAAAGACCAAAACGCCGCCACCAAGATATAGATCACCAGCAAGCGGCTGACAACGCGCCGACCTTCGGGACCGAAGACATCCGTGAGGTAAGACTTGCCCGCTGGTGGCAGGTGCACAAAATGATGACGCCCCAACCAAAACGTTACCGTTGCTACCAGCATAAACAAACCCGGCACGCCAAATGCTATGGCGGGGCCATAGGCCTTAAGCAGCCAAGGTATCATCAGCGAAGACAACACTGATCCTATATTGATGCCTAGGTAGTACCAAGAAAAGGCTCTCGACAATAAGTGTTCATTGGAGCGGCCAAACTGATCACCGACATTCGAAGCAACGCTTGGCTTAATCCCCCCTGACCCGATCGCAATCAATGTCAGGCCAAGAAACAATCCAACTCTGGTGTCATCCAAAAACAAAGCGAAATGGCCAGCGCAATACACCACAGAAAGCAACATCACGGTTCGATACTTTCCCCAATATGCATCCGCAATAACGGCACCAATAATTGGCAGGAAGTAGGTTGTAGAAACAAACAAATGGAAGTAAGACGTCGCCTCGGCGCGCGACATGGTCGCCAATTGCCCATCGCTCGACATCAGGTATTGAGTCATAAAAACCACAAGAATGGCCTTCATGCCATAGAAACTAAAGCGTTCCGCAATATCGTTGACAATAATGTATGGAATGCCGTCTGGCATTCGGGACGATGGGACCGGCGCTGTTCTGTATTCTGGCATTCGATGACCTTAACTCTTCTGCACAAGATTCAAAGCGTGGAGTACGGATGAGGACAGGCAGTATAAACCACACTGCCCCAAGAACAGTTAAAGTTGGTCACTGAGACTATCGCTCAACGCTAAGCAAGCGTGATAACGCTATTCTGAAGTCTTAAGGGCACCCCGGTTTAATAATTGCTCTGCCAGCTGACCTGAACAGCGCACAAGTGGCAAAGTCCATGCTAGATAGCCGAAACAAGGTAAAGTCGGAGACCAGCCATTGCTCACCCACTCACAACATCACATTTGGCTAAACCTATCAGTTTGCAAGCGAAGCAAACACATCCTATTAAATAATCAAACACTGCATACTCGCTCAAAGCAAAATCGATGAGATATAAAGTTAGGCATATCAACCCGTAAAGCATTGAGCGTCGAACTAACTTTCGGCATAACTTTTCGCTGCAATATCATTCTATATGTTGTATTTTTCTCACCAGCGTTTGGTATTTTTTAGCGCCTGTCGGCTTCACTCGCCAACAGGATACGGCCTCAAAGCGAAACAATCTAGAAATGTGTAGGCATACCGCACAAACTATAAGAAAGCGCTTCAACAAATTAGTAGAATATATCGCAAGCGGTCACTCGGTAACTTTCGCGTGAAGCAAAGACAATTCTTTTAAAGGTAAGTAGTGGAGGGAAATTAATGATTCAAATTGCGTATAAAGAGTTTCTAGGAAATAGTCCAGGATGGTTCAAAATGTCAATCTTGGTTTTCCTCGCGCTGTGTTTCCCTCTCAAATTAATGGTAGGAACCACTGTTTTAGGTTGGATGTTTTTAGGCATGTTCATCCTGACACTGGCCATGGCATTAAAATGTTACCCACTTCAGAGCGGCGGACTTTTAGGAATCGGCATCTTAGCGCTTGGATTGACCTCACCTGAAACTGTTTGGCACGAAATACACGCCAATCTCGGTGTACTTGCACTGCTGATCTTCATGGTAAGTTTTATTTACTTCATGAAACCATTACTGACCTTTGTCTTTGCAAAGCTCATTATGAAAGTGCGCAGCAAATGGATGCTGTCACTCATGTTTTCATTCATGGCTGCATTCCTTTCCGCGTTCCTTGACGCGCTAACCGTTACTGCTGTGCTTATTACCGTCTTTGTTGCCCTGTATGGCGTGTACGAAAAGATTCATTCCGCAACAAACACAGACTTAGACCACGACGGCGTTGAGGATCGAGAGGAACTCAGCGGCGATGTGCTCGAGGACTTTAGAGGATTCATTAGAGGCCTTGTCATGCATGGTGCGATTGGCACTGCGCTTGGGGGCGTCACAACGATGGTAGGTGAACCCCAGAATCTCTTGATCGCCGACAAAATGGGTTGGAGCTTTGTTCAGTTCGCCATTGAGATGTCTCACGTGACGATCCCAGCCGTGATCGCCGGCTTGCTCACCTGCATCGTGCTAGAACTCACAGGTGTACTGGGCTACGGCGGTAAGCTAGATCCAAAGGTACGCGAGATAATAAAAGCTTATATTCAAGAACAGGACGAAAAACGTAAACCTAGGGAGGTTTATGCCCTCATTGTACAGGGAGCTTGCGGTATCCTTTTGGTGATCGGTCTTGCTCTACATATCATGGAAGTGGGCCTTATTGGCTTATGTCTATTGGTTGCTGTAACCGCTTTGACCGGCATTAACGAAGAACACCAAATTGGTCGTGCGTTTGAAGAATCACTGCCTTTTGTTTCACTACTCTGTATCTTCTTCGTCGTTGTAGGAATGATTCATGACCTACATCTCTTTAGCCCCGTTATTCAGTGGGTGCTTACCCTGCCTATTGAAGACCAACCGAGAGCATTTTTCTTGGCCAATGGCGTGCTTTCAGCCATTTCCGATAATGTATTTGTCGCCACGGTCTATATCAATGAAGTTAAAGCTGCCTTTGATGCAGGTGATATTTCTAGAGCGCATTTCGACAGCCTGGCAGTCAGTATTAACACCGGGACAAACCTTCCCTCAGTAGCGACGCCGAATGGTCAAGCTGCGTTTCTATTTCTGTTGACTTCAGCGCTCGCACCGCTGATCAAACTGGGCTATATCCGGATGGTGATCATGGCACTGCCTTATACTGTCGTACTGACAATTGTCGGATTCGTGTTTCAGTAAAACAGGAGAATGACTAGGTTGTTGAGATAGGCTGTGTAAACTAAATTTCCTTAGGGGCGGGTAAGGATAGTGATTGCTGATGCTCAGCAAAAATTCGTTTAACATGGCCATCAACCTACTTACTCACCAACACCGAGAGGATTTACATGACACACCCACAGTTAGCGCTGAGCAATGATGAGCTTCTGAGCACCACACGTGCCGTGCGAAAACGACTGGACTTTGATCGCCCAGTGCCGATGGACGTCTTAGAAGAGTGCATGAACATCGCTGTTCAAGCACCTACAGGCTCAAACGCACAAGGTTGGCAATTCATGTTCGTCACTGATCAGAGAAAAAAAGATCGCATCGCTGAGATCTATGCTCAGGTTTGGGAAATCTATAAAACCATGCCCGTGGCCATTCATCATCTACATAAGGACAGCGGCGATCAATCACTGGTCTCTAGCCAAGAGAGGTCGACATCTTCCGCGGAATATTTGGCGGCTAACATGGCCAAGGCCCCAGCGTTACTTATTCCGTGCATTGCAGGTCGTATTGAATCAGCGGAGATTGGTGGCGGAGGAAATTTTGCGCAGGCCGCGACCTACGGTTCGATTATCCCCGCTGCTTGGAGCTTCATGCTTGCCGCGCGAGCACGCGGCCTCGGCACCGCCTGGACGACATTGCATCTAATGCATGAAGAAGAAGTTGCGAATCTACTAGGCATTCCCTACGCTGATTATACGCAAGTTGCTTTGATACCCATCGCCTACACAAAGGGCACTGAATTCAAACCAGCATACCGCCCGCCCTTAAACACCGTTATGCATGTCGACCAATGGTAATCAGCTAGCGATCACACATCATCAGTAGTGTTGAGATAAAGGATCACCTTCGAGAGCTCTTAGGTGGTCCTGATCCAACTGCCTGACGCTGATGCCAATGTGAGTTAACCGACCTAATGCCGCAACTCATCCATTTCCTAACGCTATTTGCCTGGCTCCCCGATTGCGCCCTCGCTTTCTCTGCAGACCAGCGCCAATGATGACTGCACATCATTAGCGACCAGGCACTGTTAGACCAAAAACCAAACTGTGCACCTTTGCCTTTTGGTTAGTTATGTTGTCTACTACGAAGTGAGCACAGAACGCAGTTTCGCTATGATTAAAGCCTATATTATTGTCATTACAAGTTACTTAATAGCACTCGCCGCAGCATGGGTAACGCTTCAATTTGTTAACGAATATCATCTGATGGTTCAGGTACTGATCGCCGACGTGGTTGCGACCGTTGTCATATTTGCCTTCAGTGTCGCGTACAACAATTCCAGCTTTTACGACGCCTATTGGAGTGTTATTCCGATGGTGATTGTCGGCTACCTGATCAGCCTGCAAAGTGATGCGGATGTGATTCGCCAGTTGATGCTGGCATTAGTGATTCTACTCTGGGGCTTCAGGCTAACCATCAACTGGGCATACACCTGGAGTGGTCTCAATCACGTGGATTGGCGCTATGTGAATTTACAGGCCAAAGCCGGCATACTTTGGTGGCCACTGAGTTTTACCGGCGTTCACCTTTACCCCACGTTGCTGGTTTTTCTGGGCTGCATTCCGATGTACCACGCCCTTGTTATCGGCACTCAACCGATTAACGGGTTCGACTATCTAGCACTGGCTATCGGCCTGACATCTGTTTGGCTCGAGTTCCAATCTGATCGTGAACTACACCGTTTTCGCCAGCTTCGACGCAGCCGAACTGAAGTGTTAGATACCGGCCTATGGTCTTTATGCCGCCATCCAAATTACCTCGGCGAAATCGGTGTTTGGGTCGCTGTGCTGTTGTTCGGTTATGCCGCGGTAGGCTATGCCGACTATTGGATGCTTTCAGGTTCTATCGCTATGATTCTTCTGTTTACCTTTGTCTCGATTCCAATGATCGAAAAGAAATTGCTCGAAGATAAACCGGGCTATGTCGACTACAAAGCAAGGTCGTTCTCACTGATTCCCCTGTCTAGACTTCGTTGACTCCAGCGCGCCTTCCGCGTACGCCGAACCAAAAATTATCCGCGTCATTCGCTTCAACATCCATGTCTTATTGCCTGCCGGACCGCTTTTACAGGAGACGCACCTTCACCAATTGGCCTTAAGCGCATATCTATCTTCGAGCGACGCCTCGCCTAGCTGATCAGGGTTGCCCATTCCTCGGGGGAAATTAATGCCGAAGACTCAATTTCTGCCATTTGTGCTGCCGTCAGGCGGGCGACCACCTTCATCGAACAATCAACGTCCGGGTAAGTGATGATATTAACAAAGGCATTAAAACCAACAGCCCAGCCACCAGCGACAATGGTACCACCGGCTTCACTAATCACAGCTTGCTGCTTTTCTTGCATTGCTAGCCATTCTTCCGAGCCGGGTTCTACACCATCCCAGGCCTTGCCGGGTCTTGTCATCGATACGGATGTGTAACTCATTGTTTCGCTCCTCATAAACATTATGGAAACAGCAGTTTGATCCTGGAAAGTGGGCGCATCAATTATAGTTCGATTTTGGTTTATTCGGATCGAGAAAAATTAATCTCGCCGTACGCGGAAAAAGCACGGCTCAACAAGGGGAAACGACAGAAAGTCCTGGCGTGCCATTGATATCTCTCGCTTGTTAATGCCCTGACCAAACTTTTAAACATCTTGAGCAAGATTTGTAGATCATCCTTTTTTATTGCAAATGAGAATCATTCTTATTAATATCTCTACCTGCAATTTCGTAATTTATTCGGGATAAGTAAATGGCAAAAACAGTAAGGCAGGTATCGGTTGGGAAAAAGCAAGCGTTAACGCCAAACATGACAAGAATGGTTCTAGAGGGCGCCTCGCTTTCAGATTTTCCGGCAGGGTTCGAGGGTGGTTACATTAAGTTAGTTCTGCCTGACGCTGGAAAACCGGCCGTTCGCTCATACACAGTTCGTTCATTTGACCCGTCAACGCCTCAACTCACGATTGATATGGTCGCTCACGGTGATACTGGACCGGCAGCCACCTGGGCGAACCGGGTCACCCAAGGTGCCAGCGTTGAAATTACAGGACCAGGTGCCTGCCAACCTATCAACGCTCACGCTGACTGGTTTCTTCTGGCTGGAGACATGAGCGCACTGCCGGCAATCAGTGTCAATGTCTCGCGACTGCCGCAGGACGCGGTTGGAGATGTTGTGCTGGAGGTTATCTCAGCTGAAGACCAGCTAGAGCTAAACTTTCCTCCTGGCCTCAACGTCCATTGGGTCATCAATCCAGACCCAGAAGCACCTAACTCGGTACTCGAGGATACCGTCATGGCAATACCCTGGCGCGACGGAAACGTCTCGGTATGGGTTGCGGGTGAGTTTTCGGCGTCACGGACATTGCGCCAGTACTTTCGACACGACCGCAATATCGAGAAAGGCAGTATGTATGTCAGCTGCTACTGGAAAATTGGTGAAACAGACGAGGGCATGAAAGCAGCAAAGCGTGCTGATGTGGAACCATGGTAACTGACAGTAGAGAGCTGGGTATGAGCAGAATAGACAAATTGCGGGAAGAACTCGGTGGCGCGCACCCCGCTGCGGCAAACAAGATTAGAGACGTCATCGAGCCTTACATCAAAGCATTCATCGAAAACAGTCCGTTTGCTGTCATGGCCAGCAGCAATGCTACGGGTGATTGTGACGCCTCACCCAAGGGTGGCAAACCCGGCTTTATCAAAGTTCTGGACGAGAAAACACTGCTAATTCCCGACATCGGCGGTAACCGCCTGTTCCAGAGCTTCCAGAACTTTGAGTCGAATCCCAAAGCTGGATTCATCTTTATGATTCCAGGTATCTCAGTGACTGCTCGCGTGAATGGCACAATTTCTGTCATCGATGAAGCGGAAATGGAACATCGAAATATCGCGCCTGAATTGAATCATCCTGATGACAATGCCAACCTGATTCAAGGCATGTTGCTCAACGTCGATGAATCCTATTTTCATTGCCCGAGGTCGATGCAATTCGCCGACCTCTGGGATACAGCTACCATCATCACGAATGCCGATAAGTCGCTCAAAGATCTAATGGCCAAAACCAAGGACGCCAACTAATGCCCTGTCGAATAAAAACACTCGCAAAATCCCCTGCAACTTCCGTCACTTACTGCGAAGACTGCAAATGTTATCACCTTCGTATCGGGCCGGTTACCTGCCGCCTTGAAGAACACATGTTACAGCAAGTTGTAGAGACCTTGTCCACGTTATCAGTACAGCCACAAAAAGAACCAGCCCAGCGACCCGCCGCTCTGGTTCGCCACTAACCTCTTATGGAACAAGCCTTAAATAATGCACTTATGGGGGCGAACCTATTAAGATCACAAGTTAAAATTTAAAGGCTGAGTCAATCTGGATTCTGTTGTAGTCAGCTTCGGTGCCGAAAGACAAATTAGTCTCGTTAATAAAATAAGTCAGCGAGAACTTCCAGGCTTTGTTCATCGCTATCGCGCCTTTCAGAATGTGACCATTGGAATCTGTGCCGCCACCGCCGAAGTCACTACCGGTAATCAAGCCAAATACTGAGTCAGCTTCCCTATCCTCATATCTATAATCAAACTCCCAGGTGCCACGCCCAGATGCTTTGCCATATTTAAATCCGCCGGACCATGCTGTATCCAATCTATCGACTTCCGTATTGTTCAGGTATTCGGCGTAAAGACTAAAAGGTCTGTCTAGTATTGTTGTACTCCAGTCTCCAAACACCTGAATTTCCGAGAAGTCATTGTCATATAGGCAACCACTCACAGCCACGGGATCAGCGCAAGTAAAAGTATTACCGGCAAAGTCATCTTCATCACCATAGAAAGTGCTACGACCCTGCGTTCCAAATTGGTAATACCCCAGTCCTGCAGTAAGCTTACCCCCTCCCAGCTCTGCGCTATAGCCCCCCTGCACACCGTAGGAGAATCGGTGGTTGCTTCTCCTAGTATCACTTTCCAGCCAGTAAAGTGCCGCGGTAAGGAATCCTGAACCATTGTTCCAAGCGAAAGCTAAACCTTCCGGATTGTAGTCTCCATCAAAAATTAACTCGCTTCCATGAGGCTTATAAAACACGTTTTTGAACTTACCGCCGGTAATCGCAACATTCTCGGAAGCTCGCCATTTGAAATATGCCAGATCCAACCGCGCGTCCTTGGTTGCACTACCACCACCGAGGGATTGATTGGTTGAAACAGGATCATCATTTCCACTCGCGATACCAATGCCTACTTCAACATTATCTTTGAGCTTTGCAACAATCGCAGCCCGCGCCCTGACCCGATTTCTTTCACGATCAGCCCTTCCATCCTGAGCAATTCCCTCATATCGGTAGCGCAGGTCGCCTTTTACCCGGATTCTGTCTGACCAATTGCTTTGGCCCTTTTTATCTACGGCAGCCATGGCCTCTACCACCTTACTGTGCTTGGCCGACTGTGTGCGCAATGCTTTATTCTCGGCCTCAAGCGCATTTACACGCTCCATCAAAGACGCGAGGCCGGCTTTCATCTCAGCAAACTCGCGGTCCGAGACCTCAGCCTGAGCACCAGTGCTAAGTGAAAGCGCAATAGCGATTAGCCAAAGTCTTGCTTTGATCATAATTTCCTCTTTGGTTTTACTGTGAAATTCAACTCACAGGTTGGGTAATAATATGTAGGTAACTTAAAGATGCATTAACGATACATAAGCAACGTAAAGATTGCATAAAGATCGAGAAATTCCATGTCGCGCAATTGATACCTACAAGCATACTGAATAGCGTCAGCATTTTTAAAACTTTGAGACCAACAATGTGAGATCTCAGAGTCACGGCGTCACCCTCTCTGAGCGCCGTCCAATGTTTTAACTGCTGATCATCAGCAATCACCATACATGCCCATTCTTGAGAACATGAGGTTTATTTCCCTTATCTTCTAAAGCGTGTGAACATAACATTCGAGTCGAAAATGCATTTAACCCAGTGGATTACAAGTGAGGAGTATCATCTGATGATTGGCAAGCGAATTTTATTGATCGTACTACCGTTGTTGAGCCCGTTATTGCAGGCGGCAGACATCAAACCCGAGGTTCAAGTTTTACCAGAAGCAAAGTTAATTTCACTCAAGATCGAACTGCCAGCTTTGGCAGAACCTATCGGTAATTATGTGCCTGCGGTACGTTCAGGTGATCTTGTTTTTCTGTCCGGTACCGGACCGATACTTCCAGACGGCACAGTAGTCACCGGACGATTAGGCGATAACATCTCGATTGAAGCCGGTTATGCGGCGGCTAGACTTACAGCCATACAACACTTGGCGATGTTGAAAACATCAATTGGTAGTTTGAATAAAGTAAAGCGCATTGTTCGCGTTTTCGGCATGGTCAATTCAGATCCAAGTTTTACCGAGCAGCCCAAGGTGATCAATGGCTACAGCGATTTAATGGTCGAGGTGTTCGGAGAAAAGGGCAAGCACGCTCGGTCAGCTGTAGGCATGGCAAGCCTTCCGATGGGTATACCTGTCGAAATAGAAGCCATCGTCGAAGTAGAACACTAAGGACCTCAGTTATTTAATCGCTGATCATCAGCAATCACCGTACATGCCCGTTTTTAGGCATATGTGGTTTATTCCCCTTATCTTCCGAGAAGATTGCGCCTTGGTTACGATGGTTAGGTAGCACGGATTCACCCGAGTCATCGCTTTCTTGGATAAGAAGTGTATTCATACTACTTTCCTTTTTATGTCGGCATTTTGGCTGAGATTTGTTCTTCAACCGCTCGCCAACCGGCATCGATCGCCGCATCCAGATAGGCATAAGCTTCGGAGTCAGAGTTGGCGATGGAAATCCTGCCAAACTGTGCCCGCCCAATTTCATGGGGAGCTTGCCCTTCGGCCCATTCCGGGTCGTCTAATGCCATGTATTCGTAGGCGTACCCATGAGGCCAGCGGTTCACCGTAATCGCGCGAATGTCGGTTTCATGGTCGAAGCCATGCTTACCGAGCACCGCTTGAAGTTGATCTCGGATCTCTTGCTCATAAGTATTAAAGTTGGTCGCATATACTTTGTGGCGCGCCAGGCGGCAGAGTTCACGACTATTTTCAGTGCCAGAGGCCGTAATTTCCGGGATGCCTAGCAAGAACACTACCATGGGATCATCTGGACCGCGCGGCGGCTGGTGCCCACCAGTCGTTGTGGGGGGCGCCACCGTCATCACAACGTATGGGTCGTTTGGGCAACTCACACTGTTGACGCCAAGCTTCGACCAGGCATGCCCGTTCTTTAACAGGACGTTGACCCACACGAGTGGCACTTTAACGCCATAGTTCAGTGCTTCTTTTTGAGTCTCGGGCAAGTCCGGGCACAGATACGGGATTGCAGCGTTGTAACAGGCCAGCACACAATGATCGCTGGTGACGCTCACAGCATTGCCGTCTTGAACATAGTCCACCGCGACACGCCTATTTGGTGTTTCTTGCACACCAACCACGGTGCTGTTGAGTCGCAAACGGACCGCTTGATCTTCTTGATCAAGCACACCGTAGTTGAATCGGCTGACTGCAATATTATCGAAGCCATTCGCATCAGGCGCGACGGTGGGGATAAGCTTGTGCACTAAAAGCCTTGCCACTGACGCATTGCCATCTGGAAAGTACAGCGACGACTGATCTGGTGAAGCAATGGCTGCGACAAGTTTTTCCGTTATTTCGCTGAGCCAGCTCATTCCCTGTATGCCAGGGCAACCTAGGTAGAACGCCTCCATAACGCTCACTCTCAGACCAGCCGCACCATAGATCAGCTTGGGAACGGGGTAGAAAATGGCGGCGGTTTCTTTAGCCAGGCCAACCCGATTGGTGAGAAACTCGATATAACTAGCCGTCTCGACGTAGCTTTTTTTTTCGCTCAGTGACATGTTGCTGAGGTAGTCAACCTTACCACCGAGTAAATCGACCAACTTGTCCTGTTCCGCTTCGGCTACAGGCAAAGCTCTGACCGCTGACTCATATTCACCAATACCGAGCATGAACCCTGGCCACTTGCCAACCACTGACACCTGGCCCTCAATACTGGGAAGCGACAGCGCTGTGCCAGTATCCGAACTCAATATAGAGAACCCACCTATGTTAGTTTTCAGGGCATCCAGATCAATACCGAGCTCATCCAGGAGACCTTTGGCCATTTCGCTATAGCCGCTCGGGCTCTCTAGGTTCACCGAGCCGCCAACGCCCAGCAACATCCGCCCTCCTTCGTGAAACTCGTTGCGTTTTGCGTGCCCGCCGAAGTCGTCATGGTTATCGAGTAGTAGTATTTTTGCATCAACGCCCATGCACTGCTGGTAAAACCTGGCAGCCGCGAGGCCGCTCACACCCGCGCCCACTACAACCAGGTCGTAGTGTTCGTCCAGAGGTTTGTGTTCATAAGGTTTTTGCCCGTTCCAGGCGAATGCGTGCGATACCTCGAAGGACCCTGGGTGGTTGCCCCGCAACCCGGTGAGGGTTGGCGGGTAGTAAGTGGATGAATTTTCTTTCCCGAAAAGCTCAGCGGGCGCCAGTAGCGTTGTACCGGCGGCGATGGCCATGCCGTTTAGAAAGTCGCGCCGTGTAATGTCGTAGTTTTTTCGATCGCTCATTGTTGATTATTCCCTGGGGCGTTGAGTTACGCGTTTATCAATTCGCTGCTGTCAGCGTCAATACAATGCTGGATATGAATGCCGAAATAAGGACGCCGGTAGCTAACGTTATGCTCACGCCGATGCTTTCAGCAAGCGGCAGAATGATCGGTACAGTAATCGCAAAAACGCCCAGCTGAGATCCTCCAAAAGAAACTATCCCGGTAGGTTAAACGTCGTTGGCCTGCATGTGCACGAATCTCATTCTTCAGCAGTTGCGTAGATCACCCAGATTTTTCTGTAACCTTCGGTCTCAAAGATGCCCGTCCATTCTTTGGGAACCGTCACCCCCTCTCCAGCCTGGATGGTCTGCACCGTACCGTCGCTCGACGTGAGCGTAATGCCGCCTTCGAGAAAGAACATGAATTCATCCACGCCGTAGGGTTCGTTAACTTCGATGCGGGTTTTGCCAGACTTGTACATACCAGAGGAAAATTTCTGGTTACTGGAAATCATAGAAGTTACATCCAACGTGACATGGCCATCCGCATGGGTGGTCTCGTTCGTGTCGCTGCGCTCAAAAATTTCCCCGGCTAGATCCGACTTGCTCAGTACCGCGGGTAGTTTCGCTGTTTGGCTTTCTGCATATGTTACTTGGAACAATACAAGTGAGGCGACGATTGCGATTAGACCTTTCATAAGTTTTCCTATTTGCTTTTACATGTCATCTGACAGGCATTAATCTATAGCAAGTCAGCCACTGCGTCAATTCTCTATCTAGGCATTGTTTTGAGGGGCAAAATCATACAAATAATGTTGAGTTGTCATGGTTTTGGTGTCGTTATCTGCAAGGGCTGAACACCACTTAATGAAAAGAGGTGGGATAGACATAGAGAATTTATGGCGTATTACGGATGCGAACGTATGGATTTCCATTTCACATTAGCATATCAATACGCAGAGAAATTATTTGCATGACCTTATGAACAAGTCTGTAGTTCATTTAATCTTGTTAACGATGAGACAGATGCTATTGAGAATCCAATGATACAAATTGTTGGTATCTTTGGTAATTTGTTTGACGCACAGGGGATGGCGGATTTACATATAGACTATGATCAGATGGATAAATTTTATAAAGCATATACCAAAGAATAAGCAACCCATCGAGCAATTGCCTTAGATTGCAAGCAGCTTTTTATATGCAAGTAGCTTGCCGTTTTGCTTCACGACTTGGCCGTCAAACCAGACAGCATCCGCGTCGGCTGATTGCCGCGCGCAATTAAGGACCCAGTCATAGAGAGTTCGCAAAGCCATGTATCGACCGCAACGTCTCTGCTGTGACTTCCGGAGCGATGTCGACGAAAGCGATGTCACCGGCATGCGGTGTGCCATGAACCGTACGCGCAACTGCAGAAACCCCAGCTCGCACTAGCTTTCGATAGTACGCAAGCCCCTCATCACGAAGCGGATCAAGTTCATTGACTGATATGATATGCGGTGGCAGACCACTGAGATCATCGTCGGTTACATGCAAAGGCCAAGCAAGTGGATTGGTCGCATGCTCGCCATTCGGGTCATAGACCCTAACGAGGTTCGCCATCATGCCACCGTCCAGCATGTAGGTATCATTTTCAACGAGCGAGGCAAGCTCAGGCGGTGGGTTCAAGTAGCTACCTGAGATGTACGGACACATGCAGTAGACACCATCAATCTGATTCGACCAACCTTCTTTGAGCGCTTTCAGAGCTGTTGCAATGCAGAGATTACCTCCGCCCGATTCGCCCGAAGTAATTATGGTCGAAATATCCAATCGTTCTTTATTTGCATAGGTCCATTGGGTGGCCGTTGCACAGTCATTCAAACCAGCTGGAAATGGATGGATACCTAACTCACCACCCCCATTGCGAAATTCCACGCCGACAATCACCATCCCCGCCAGCGCCAGGCTTTTACGCCAGCGCACATAGGTCGGATCCGCAGCCTTCTCCAAGACCATGCCACCACCGTGCATGTGCACCATGCCAGGTAATACATCTACCTGGTTCTTCGGACGTTCTATAAATAGCGTGATTTCATTACCGTCCACTCCCTCGATGGTCTCAACTGTCGATTCGACCTCATCAAAGTCAGGCATCATTTCCAACAGCAGCGGATGGCTCATCTCGCCTTCTCTTTCAAGCGCTACACAATATTCTAAGCACTGCTCGTAGCTGGCATCCGACGCTAGCGGCTTAACGCCCTCCGCAAGCGCCATCATTGCCACGACACCAGCGAGTCTCGGATCTGCACGTGGGTCATCTTCAAAACTCAATTCAGGGTTACCTAACCGCCCTGGCAAATTCATTTCGCTCATTTCTTATCCTAAATCGTTTTCTCGCTATCGGCGCACTTAAACTCTGGGAAGATAATTTTTAACCGCGTTTACGCTCAATTTCAGAAGCGCCCTAATTGGTACTTTACGGATCTTTAACTCTGTAGCTTTAACTCGTAAGTCATTTAAAAATCTATTAGTCAAATTAGTGTATTTACCCATCTAGCGCTTGAACAAGATCTGCCAAAATATCCTCTGCATACTCATGTCCCGCAGAAATTCTTACTAGTCCCTGAGTTATAGCATGCTTAGCTTGCTTTTCCGATGTGCAGGTCGAGTGAGCCATACTAGCGGGATGCTGAATTAGCGGGAATTTAGGAACTCAAAAGCCCCGTCAAAGCGATAGGGCTCTTGCATGATTACGCGAGTTGCTGGCAGTCTCTGCGCTATAGCGGTCCTAATTCAATTAGCCTTTTGGCGTTGAGATAAACCAACCCCAAGTACGCCAAGAGCCAGAAGGACCAAAGTAGACGGCTCAGGAACAGTACCAACAATTGCCCAAGCACCTTTGAAGGCATGTGCGTTATGGGCGCCTCTATTATCGATTATGGTTTGAACCCCATTGATATTAATAAAGGCCTGCCCGCCTGATGAGTTTGCAACGCCGTCATCATAATTACCCCAGACAAACTGGGCTGGTTGCTGCCATTTCGTTCCCATCACATTAAAATACGATGCGGCAGGAACGCCGTTGAGATTGGTAAATAAGGTCGTTATTTGATCTTTTGTTGCTAGCGTTACGCCTAGATTGACGGCCTGACTAAACATCGAGTTTATCGAACCAGCTGAAAATTTATCTAGATCTAACCAGATAATACCTGTGTCCGTATCAGTAAAGCCGCCAGTAGGATCAGAATTGAAACCCGCTTCAATTATCGAGGCATTCGCCTGAGACAAAGATGTGATTAGAATAAAAAAGTAACGATTCTTTTCATGCTCGCTTATGCCCTGTAAATTTCGTAAGCAAGCTAACAAGCACTATATGTGCCAAAAAATAATAGGCTTTACAAATCAGTATGTTGTGTCTTTCTAAGACCTTGCGTGTCACAAATGCCCGTTAGATTGTAAAATAAATCGACAGCGTATAAGGAAGGTTAACGCTATATCGCTATTAAGCTGCCATTTGCAAAATTCACATAATCGGTTCTAGATAGCAACCGCATTCCGGTTTGCTTTTGCTATCGCTAAACCTGACGATTTCCTTTCGCTAATTTTACAAATTTTTCTACCGCTTGAATTTCAGCACTGTTGAGATTTAACCCGTTTGCTTGCTGACCTCCGTGACTCAAGCAACAGCCAATGCGGACAGTGTCCAAAGAATTGCCGCGACCACTGCCGTCATTGCCGAAGGGACAAACTGGGATTTCACATGATCCATGAGATCACAGCCGGTGGTTGTTGCGCTGAGAATGGTGGTGTCTGAAATTGGAGAGCATTGATCTCCGAATACACCGCCGTTGAGTACACAGGCGAAACAGATCGACAGGTAGAGTTCCGGGTTGGCAATTCCCTGGCTCTGTGCGATGGCCCAGGCTAGCGGCATGGCAAGCGGATAGGCGATGGCGTAGGTGCCCCAGCTGCTGCCAGTGGAAAAAGCAGTGAGGATGGTTAGCACCAGAAGTGAGGCGGGTAAGACATAGTAGGGAACCCTGTCTCCCAATAGCTCGATCAGATAAAGCCCTCCGCCTGACTCGGCACTGATGCCGCCCACCGTGATGGCGAGCATCATGATGGTCACGGCTACAATCACGCCTTTTAACCCGTTGCCAATGCCATCGATAAGCTGTCGCAAAGACATGCCCTTGAGCAGTGCGATAGAGGCTGCCATTAGCAGAGCAGCACCGAAAGCCCAGTTAACCTGGGGTGACCCCAGCCAGATGAAGCTGCCAATCGCTATTGTCATCAACAGGGCTAGTGGAGCAACGAATTCCAGAACGTTTGGCACATATCCATCAGGCACATGGCTGATGTGAAGCTCGGGGGCGCTGATTGGGTTTGCACCTGGCGCGTCTAGCTCTCCTGAGTTCAGCGCCCTGGCCCTGGCTTGCTGCAATGCTTTGCCGGAAAAGCGGGTGATGTTAAGGCTCAGTAATAATGCGCCCAGCACCGCAAGAATTGAATAGAAACTAAAAATCAGGCTACTGAAATAGAAGCTGATCCTGCCTGCCTCTGTGCTTAGAAACGCTACGCCGGGGATGAAGATCAGGGATTGCACAAACAGCGGCCAGGCGTTGAACGCCAACAGCGACGCAACCGGCGCACCGGTGGTATCAACAATATAGCTGGTTTCCTCATGACTGACACGGTTATTGTCGGCCACTGGCTTTATCGCTACGCCAGCAAGTACCGTACTAATTGTGCCACCCTGGAAGAACATCAGGCCAAGTAACCAAGCGACAAGTTTTGCCGAGCGGGGCCCGCGCACAAAGTTGACCGCAGTATAATTTGCAAACGCCTGCGCTGCACCGGTTCGTGACCAGACGCCGAGCAGCCCTCCCAATAACCAAAGATACAGCAAGAGGATGCTGGCTGAGTTTGAAGTGGCAAACGAGGGTATCAGAACTTCATCCAGAATATTGAATTTGCCGAGCATAAAGGCGCCAACCAAGACACCGGTGAACAGCGAACTCAGCGGTTCCCTGGTCAGCAGGCAGAGGCTTACCGCAGCAAATGCAGGCAAGAGTGACCATATACCGAAGTGGGGGCTGGCCTCGATAATCGAATAGACCGATTCCTCCAAATCCTCGGTTGCCTCAACAACCCACTGCGTTGTCATGATTGGGGCGCCATCGAGCTGGTCTAATACTGCCTGCCGCAGAGGGGATTCAGCATAAGGCACGATCTCGTTGATTAGTATTTCTTGCTGGCCTTGCTGGTAGGCAAACTCCCCTTGGTTGTTGACATACACCGGCATGGTGGTTTTTTGCTCAACCCAAGTGGGAGAGACAAAGAAGTTCGTATACAGGCCCAGCAGCACACAGGCTACTACCGCCCAGAATGAAGGGGTTAATCTGCGCAACAACTGCTCCATTGCTGCATACTGATTGTTTGGTTTTTGCAATGACACGAAGCGCTGCTAGTTTCCGCCCGCGAGCAAAGCGGTGAGTTCAGCAACAAGACTGTCGCCAGAGGCTTCGTTGACGTTCAGGCAAGTCACAATGCGGAGTCTTCGTTCCCCAAAAGCACCAAGGAGTACGCCACGCTGCTTTAACTGCTCTACAATTTCAGCGGCAGTCGGCGCTTCGGCTGCGACATCGAAAATGATGATATTGGTTTCAACCGGGTGCATATGTGCGACCTGGGGGAGCTGTTGGATACGTTCCCCAATCGAGGCGGCCAGTGCGTTATCGAGAGCCTGTTGCTCGATGTTATTGTCCAGTGCATAGAGGCTGGCTGCGGCCAGCACCCCGGACTGGCGCATTGCACCCCCCAGCGCCTGTTTCTGACGCCATGCCTGGCGACAGAAATCTGCCGATCCAGCGAGCACTGCGCCGCAGGGCGCGCCGAGGCCTTTGGAAAAATCGATCCACACTGAGTCGAAATCTCTGGCATAGCGTGCGGGATCGATGCCGGTTTTGGCCACGGCGTTGAGCAAACGGGCGCCATCCATGTGGGCGATAAGGCCATGAGATTTCGCTTCATTCACAACAGCATCTATGGTCTCTAGTGGCCATACGGCACCACCGCCAAGATTGGCTGTTTGTTCAACCAGCAACAGTTTGCTTACTGGCATATATCGCGACTCAGGTCGAATTGCATTACGCACATCGTCAGCGCTGAAGATGCCATTTTTACCTTGTAGCGGACGCATGACTACACCACTGATCGCGGCAGGGGATCCACACTCAAAATTCAAGAGATGGGAAGTCTCATCACAAATGACTTCGTCTCCCGGTTGGCAATGCACCTTGACAGCTATCTCGTTGCACATCGTGCCGGAGATCATGAAGACGGCCGCTTCTTTACCGAGCATCTCTGCAACACGCGACTCGAGGGCCGCGGTGGTCGGATCCTCTCCCTTTTGCTCGTCACCAAGCGGTGCAGACACAATTGATTCCAGCATCGCTTTGGTAGGAATAGACTTGGTGTCGCTGTAGAAATCGTGCATGGCTTCTCTCAAACACAGTAAAGGAATAATGGCACTACTATAACTCATCTACCCGATCTTGAAGAGAGGAGTCAGGGCAGGGATCAAAAGATCAAAGGTGTCAGTGTGCTTTGATCTAATTGTTTTTCAGAGGCAGGGGCCAAGGGTGCAGAAGAAAAGGGGGCAGAAGAAAGCGGTCGCAACATTTCGGACCTGGACATTCACGTCGGTGCTGCAAATGTTGGTTTCGGAGAAGATCCAGGAACGTTAGCAAACCCATTCCATATGGGCAGAGCCTTTACCATTGGCTGGATGGGTCAGTTATCATCGCTTGCTTCTGGTTGCTTCAACTGATGGATCTGTGGCGCCTGGGAAGATCAGAGCGGTCTCATCGACGTGGCGCTGTGCAGCGATGGCCGGGACACAGCCGATTGAATTTATCATGGCGAAACTAAACTACGACTGCGGGTCTTCTGGTAAGCGACAAGGCGCATCGTTAGCGCCAATAGCCCTAAGTTTGTGTAGATAAAATCAATCGTCCTAGCATCAGCACTTGCGGCTTGCCCGGCATAACTCACCCAGATAGCCGCCCAGAAATACCAGATGCCCACCAAGTGAAGATAGCGCCAGTGTTCGCGGCGCATTCTGCGCCGCACCGGGAAAAACGAGGTGACAGTCAGTGCAAAGAGGAAGACGTAACTGATCATGCGCAAGAAAAGATCAACGTCGTTGTGCAGTTCCTCCCAGTAATAGGTGTTGTGCCGCGCCAGCAGCACCCCGATGAACACCGCCTGCCAACCGAAGCCGGCAGCGAAAGATAGACCGAGGTAGCGGCGGTTACGCAACAACCAGTTGGCAAACTCGCCGGGGGCGAGCTGACTCAGGGGGGTGGCAATAAAGGCGAGAAACACCCAGGGAGACGCCAGCTGCACCGAGAGCCGGATCATCTCCACTGCGGCCTCGGGCGTGGCAAGGCCAGTCGTTGTCAGTCCAATCAAGATAGCCGCAAGGTTCAGCGCTACGACCAGGAAAAAAAACAGCCATCCATTTAAGAGGTGGTCGTGTAGCCTATTCATGCCACTTTCCTTGGGTCCATGCTGAACACATAATTAACTATTTTTTCAGAAAACATAACGTTGCTATTTATTAACCGGTCAAGTCGAGATCGTCAACGAACAGAACGGTCGTAAAACCCCAGCGCCCGATACATATCAAACCCAGTAATTTGTCTAACCTCAGGCGACAGTTTGGCCAGCCTTTCTGGCGGTATATTCAGGTATTGATTTTCTTCTTGACGTACCCAACCGACGGAATAGGTCAGGATGATACCGTAGCGCCAGTCTTGCGCTGTATTGGCGCCGGCACCATGCAATGTGCCACCCATCCAGAAAAGTACCGATCCGGCCGACATTTCTGCCTGAACAATTTCCTCGTCCTTAGCTATCCGATCTTCAGGCCATTTGTGACTGCCTGGCACTAATAGCGTTGCGCCATTGTCCGCACGGAAATCTGAGATTGCCCACATACTCGCCACGATGAGGTTGGGACGTGGTATCGGGAAAAATGTGAATGAATCCTCCTCTCGATGCAATGCCTGACTTCTTGCGCCAGGCCCGACTTCCAACGCTGCAGTAATATGCAGTTGGTAGCCGAATTCGCCATTGGGCAGGAGTAGGCTCTCACAGCATTGCTTTGAGAGCGGATGCGCAACAAGTGTATCGGTCACTGTTGATGAACGTGCAACCAATGCTGCCACGCGGCGGGTTCGGCCCGGATAAAATTGTGTCGAATCCTCTTTTTCAATTTCGATGACCCGGGCTTTTTCCATATATGGAGCCAGCTCATCTCTAATAGACTGACGTAAATTGGCATCCGTCACGCCAGTGACGACTACGCAACCGGCCTCATCCAAGGCCTCAATGATTTCACTGCTTGGCGACTTAACTGAAAGCTGCGGAATAGACATATTGTTGCCTCCTCAAAGATTCCTTATTGTGCGACAGTCAACGTGTCATCGATTCGAAAACGATCAACTCACAGAGCGATCATAAAACCCTAGCGCCCGATACATATCGAACCCGGCAATTTGACGAACTTCAGGTGATAGCTCAGCAAGCCTTGCTGGCGGAATATCCATGTATTGATTTTCCTCTTGGCGAACCCAGCCAACCGAATAAGCCAGGACAACGCCGTAACGCCAGTCTCGCGATCTATTCGCGCCTGCCCCATGTATTGTCCCACCTAGCCAGTAAAGCACTGACCCTGCTGGCATTTCTGCTGGGACAATTTCCTCGTCTTTAGCAATCCGCTCTGCCGGCCACTTATGGCTGCCCGGCACGAGTAATGTTGCGCCATTGTCCTCGCGAAAATCTGTGATTGCCCACATACTGGCGACGATGAGGTTGGGACGTGGGACCGGAAAAAAAGTAAATGAGTTATCATCCCGGTGCAATATCTGGGCTCTTGCCCCAGGCCCAACCTCTAGTGACGCTGTGATATGTAATTGATAGCCGAATTCGCCGTTGGGCAGGAGAAGGGTCTCGCAACATTGTTTTGATATAGGGTGTGCAACAAGTTGATCAGAGATAGTGGGTGAACGTGCAACTAACGCTGTCACACGACGGGTATGCGCTGCGTAGAAATCTTCCGGATCGTCGTCTTCAACCACAAGGGCTTTTTCCATATGTGGTGCCAAATCATCTTTAATAGAGTGACGTAAGTTAGCATCCGTCACACCAGTGACGATCACGCACCCGACCTCATTCAAGGCCTCAGTGATTTCACTGCTTGGCGACTCAGCTGAAAGTCGTGGAATCGACATTTTGCTGTCTCCTTAACTGTTGTTTTGTCGGAAAAATTTGCAACTGCGGGGCTTGGCCTTTGAATACGAGTCGATTGATTTAGCTGTCGAAAGTTGAGCTCATGCTGGTTGCCCATAGGTGGCTCTAACGAAATTGAGGACAACCTTGCGGACAGCATTTGCATGCCTGTGCCATCGCCTGCCGCGACCCAGTAATATAGTTGAACCTTCGAGCGTAGATGTCTTCGACCAGTGCCGACATTGTTGGTTCGCCCTGTTGTATTGCCCATAATTGTGGCCAAAGGCCGTCACCCATCAGAGAATTCTCAGCTTCATACCAGAGGCACGCGCAAAAGCTTTCATCGTCAACGCTGCATAACCTTGATCTGCGATGATCTCAATTGCAGTTTGAAGAATCTGGTTTTTTCGGTCACTCATAGATTTTGAGCTGTTAACATGTCAATAGACATGCTAGAGCCTGTGCTGCGGTATGTAAAGCCTTCGGAGCAGACTTGGTGTTAAAAATTACTTGACGCGATTTGCTCAGCGGTATGGCGATTGAACTTAAAGAAAAAGGAATACCTGCCAGCGTAATCTACCCCGGCGCGGTTTCAACCGAATTCATCAAAGTGGCGGCTGAAAGACAGCGAATAGATCTCAGCCAGGCATAGACGCCGTAACTGGTTGGCCGGGCAGTTGTCGCCTTGCTGATGCTCAATGTTGCCCCCTATGCTTTGACATCTGCATGGGCAAAAGTCGCGGCGAGCAAAGCCATGAGTACAAAATGTCAGAAGATACCCCCTTGCCAATTCAATTTGGATTCCAGTTGATCTCTTAAGTTGAACATCAACCCAACTGCGATGGAAAGTCACCGGGGAAATCATTTGAAGTATGACGATTAGGCCAGAGAAACTGGAGGGTGCAACGAGCAATTAGCCAACGCCCGTTTACCTTCTGGTACTCGTCATCGTAGACCCCCAAGTAGATAAACGGATTTTCATCGGCCGATTTCTCCGTCACAGGTTCAAACAAATAGGCTCTGCCTCTGGCGGTGTCAGGGCTTGTCAGCTCCACCAAATGATCGCAGGTGCCGTGCATCGCATAAAAGTTATCGAGATCTTTCTCTACCGCATGATAGTTCTTTCTGATCACATCACGCCCAGACCATGAGCCAAAGGGGCCAAATTCACACACCGCATCTTCCGTAAAAATATTGGCGAGATCATCGAGCCGCTTGGCATCCATTAAATGTGTGTAGAGCAACCTGGTGCGCTTAATCTCCTCAATTTCTAACAATTCGCGTAGCTTCAGGATTTCCTGCTCAGTTAAGCTCGACATGATCGATACTCTGTTGTGGATTCACTGAAAGAATAAACAAGATCAGGTACAAAAAGCGAACGGCAATGCCATCTGCGACACACTGCTATTCAGCTGTTAGATAATGTTTTCGAGTATAGGCACCATTAACGCCCTTTTTAGTGAAATCAGCGAGTAAGACTTGATCCCTACAGACCATTTTCTACAGCAAAATTGGAGGTTAGGCCGGAGGCTACAATGCTTTTGATGAAGTTTTGGCCAAAATTGGGCTGATGTTCTCAAAAGGCCCCAATTTACCGCCATCGGTAGCAATAATTGTGACAGCATTTAGCTGGCCAGACGCTGTCCTTTACCGTCTTCCTGCAACTCACTTAATCGCGGCTCAACGCGAAGATTTTCAGGAATGTCATCAACACCGATAACCTGATCAAGGTACGCATGGAAGTGATAGATGCGTCTCTCCTGATAAGACAGGGGAATACCATCAATCCCACCTGATTCAATGGATCGCTGAATCCACGGTAGGTTTTCATTGTCCTCACCGAGTATCACATTGAAGCCAGCAATCTTTTCTTTCCAGTAATCACTTTCAGGATCGACGTTGTCGCCGCGACTGAAGAACGTCACTTCAAATCGAGTTGTTCGTTTTGATGTTGGCCAGAACTGCAGGTAAGGAAACTCATAAGCACCGATAGGTGTCACGATGTTGGGGAACATGTTGTATGAAAGAGAGCCGCTTCTTACGATCTCGTGTTGCTCACCTTCCTCAAGAGGAGACTGCGCTGGTATCGAGGTGAATTTTGTCTCTCCCGTTTTGGCTGCAACAAACATCCGCGAACTGCCTTGCGGAAACAACGCCATACTGGCACTTCGATGATCAATAGCCGCATCCACTGTATTGGGATGAATATGCTTGAGGTGATAAACCTCTTGAAAAGCATCCATCGTGATCTTCCAGTTACACTCCAGATCAAAGTGATAGCGTGTGACGAAACGCAGATTATCAGGTTCGAAATCAGCCAGTTCGCGGGTGAGTGGACCGAGGAATTCATCCAACGGCATCGCATTTGGATCGCGGTTCACATAAATCCAGCTGCCAAACATTTCACAGCGAATGGGCTTGAGACCTCGCTTGGATTTGTCGATAGCAATAAATTCATGTTCATCAGGGACATGGTTCAAAGCACCGTCGAGACTGAATGCCCAGCAATGGTATTTACAGACGAAAACTTTTTCCTGTCCCGACTCCTGACGAACGAGTGGACCACCTCTGTGAGTACAGGTGTTGTAGAAGGCACGAATCTGATTGTCTCTGCCTCTAACAATTAAAATTGGGGTTCCACTGCTCTCCCAAAGTTTGTAGCTACCTATCTCAGGTACTTCATCGGCGTGTCCGGCTAACAGCCATGTCTTGGACCAAATTCTCTCTTGCTCCAGAGCGAAAAATTCATCATCGATATAGCGGCCAGTAGGGATATCAGGGAGTGGATCAAAGTTCTCAGGCTTGCCTCGTTCTTCGAAACGAGCAAATTCATGATTGATCTCTTCTTTTAAGTAGGCGGTAGCTTCTGCGTCCATCGCGCTTTTCCTCAATTATGGAACACGGTCTAAATTTAACTGAAAATTGGACCACGTTCTAAATTTGGTGTCAAATGCTTTAATGCAACCCAGCGACAGAAAATACGAATCGGCTAGGCAGATAGAGCGTCAGGCTCGAATACTCACCTGCGCCAGAGAGATGCTGGACGAATCCGGCTATGAAGGGTTGGTCATCCGAGACTTGGCAAAACGTGCAGGCGTTGCGGCTGCAACTATTTACAATCTTTACGGCACCAAGGATGGCGTCATCCTTGAAAGCCTAAAAGACTTACTCGACCAGCTGGGAGGGGAGATTCAAAAGAGGGTGAGTGATGACCCAGTGGCTGATCTCATTATGTCTTGCGAAGTCATGACAGGTCAGATTCAACTCACCCCTCAGTACGCTGCCGCGATGACGAGAGCAGCCTTGATGGCAAACAACAATCCTGCACTGACTCAGGCCTTGATCGGAAGAGACATACCCTTCTACTCCGAATGCCTTAGCCGACTTCAGGCGCAGAAAAAACTGAAGGGCAAATTCGACCTTGAGGAATTAGCCAAGCAGTTTTCAGCCCACTCATGGGGTCTGGTCATTTTCTGGATGGCAGCACACGTCGAGTTGGATGAACTGGTCAATCAAAGAGTGCGGGCAATGAAGCTATTGCTGGCAGGTGTCGTCACTGAAAAAGTCAGAGCGGATTTGCTGAAATAGATAAAAGAGCCAAAGCGTAGTAAAGGCACCATTAACGCCCTTTTTAGTGAAATCAGCAAGTAAGACTTGATCCCTACAGACCATTTTCTACAGCAAAATTGGAGGTTAGGCCGGACGCAGCAGCCCATCGGATCCAATCACATCAAACAATCTGCTCAAGATGCGTTGTTTCGGCGATTTGGGAGAGAAGGCGTGCCCACTGGTTACTTCAAAATGATCGATGATCGCAGCGCCGTCTCGGATGACGGTCCCATCTCCCAGTTCGACCGTCGGTACCGCCTGGCGCCCGCCCGCCTTGGGCAGTACCACGTCCTGGTAATGTGCCGAGCCAAATGTGGTTTCGCGGTAATCAATTCCAGCTTTTATCAGATAGCTTCTGACGTTGCCGGTGTATAGGGAGACCGGTGTTCCGTAAAGCGTAGTCTGGCTCATAGTTTAGAATGTCCTTTTGTCAGGTAGCTCGTCTATTTTCAGGGACGTGTCAGCTAAAGCGCTACATCGTTCGGAACCAGTGAATCAGAAAAATCAGGAATCGACCTGTCAGCTAGGTGACAGTATGGCGAGAAAAAAGCGTGGTAACAGAGTCAGCGTTGAAGGGCTGATCCGCGAGAGAAAAAGTTACTTAGGTTTTGATTGCCACTGGCCTGAACTCAGTTGGTTAATGTAATGGACGTCGCGATGTTTAAGTCTTCACGAGGATCGGTCATTAAGCCCGCGGGGAATTCAATGCGCACAACCTCAGACGTTACATCCAGACATAGTTCGTGGTTGTTGTCTCCGTCGCTGAGATCGCCGAGAGCGAAAGGTGTCACAGTCGTGAGGGTATCGTTATCCAGGATCGTCACTCGATAGGCTTCCCTCTCAACATCGTCCACTTCGTCCCCGCCGGGCTTTGTGACACCGCCACCCCACACGACTCGAACAACTTGTTGCGTGAATGCCGGGCAACCTGTTCCGCCGCCAAAGCGCACTCCTGAAGATTCCTTACCTAACTCCCAATCCTCCTCTGGGACAATTTCCGCGTGCACAAGGGCTGGGCCGTCTTCGAGTGGAGTGACATCAACCTTGGCCCCCAAGAAATTTGTCTCGTGGTCCATTGAGACAATGTTACCGGTGATCTCCACCGTCGTAGGTTGATTGTCGATCGAGCCGAAGTCTCCGAACATCAACATGGTTCGGAATTCGCCCAGATCTTGCGCCGGGGCAGGCGTGACACAGCCTGGCTTCACCTCACTGCCGTCGTTAAGCAACACAGAAAAGTCACCGGCTTGGAGGGTGGCGATATCAACCTCTTTGGAAAAAATGACGGGCATGCCATCACTGTTCCCAAGGCTGCCACAGACCCTGTAACTTGCGAAGAATGGGATCGCATCATCTAGGCCGTAAAATGCCGAGAGGAGTTCGGCACCTTCAGTCCCAGCATCGGGATATGACGATATTTGCGTGGAATCTTTACCCTCTGAATTGGAAAGGGCGTTAACGCCGCCTCCTCCACAAGCGGCTAACAGTGATGCAGTTAGCA